>DASQAL010000153.1:0-17417 GCA_035635775.1 Candidatus Acidiferrum sp. | reverse complement strand
CAGCACGTGGCGCTGCTTGTCGCCGGCCACCAACCTCAATATTTGGCGCACCGTCTCGTCCCGGCTGTGCTGGAGGTGGCCGAGGCACAGGTTGAGATCGAGCTGGTCGTCGAGGCAGCCGAGCGCGGCCACCACCGCCTCGACCGGCAGGTCGGGATCCAGGGCCATCTGGGCGAAGGGCTGGTTGCTCGCCCGCGCGACCGCCTCGGCGGGCGTGGACTCGTAGCCGCCCAGGCGCTTGGCGAAGAGAAAGCACGCTTCGAGGTGCTTGGCCTCCTCCGCGGGGCGGAACGACAGGAAGAGCTTGGCGTCCATGCCGGCCGCCCCGGACTCGAGGCAGAAGCGGATCAGGAGCGCGGTGTTCTCGCCGAGGCCCGGATACATGCCCCAGGCCCGGCGGCTCCACACCAGGCGCGCGGCCTCGCGCACGGGCGGGGCGTACGCCTCGGGGTCGAACCGGCTCCAGGTGATATCCGTCTCGGGGTTCCAGCGGAGCCCCTTGGCCTGGCTGTACAGCTCACGCAGGGTCGGGTTCTCGGGCGCGAAGCGCAGCGGGAAGCGCCGCTCCAGGAAACGCTTCTCCTGCGCCTGGTACCCCCGCAGCAGCCGGTCGCTCGTCTCTGACATGCGGTCGATGCCTTTCCGCGCCGCCTATCCCTCTACCCACCAAGATAGGCGGCCTTGAGTTGGTCGTCCTGGAGAAGATCCGTCGCCGCGCCGGAGAGCACCACGCTGCCGACCTCGAGCACGTAGGCCCGGTCCGCGGACCGGAGCGCCATGCGCGCGTTCTGCTCGACGAGCAGGATCGTCGTGCCCGCCTCGCGGAGCGTCGAGAGGAGCCGCATGATCTCGGCCACGACCAGGGGGGCCAGGCCGAGCGAGGGCTCGTCGCACAGCAGCAGCCGGGGGCGGGTCATGAGGGCGCGGCCGATGGCGAGCATCTGCTGCTCGCCGCCCGAGAGCGTGCCCGCGAGCTGGTCGCGGCGCCGGCGCAGCACCGGGAAGAGACGATAGGCCTCCTCCACGCCGGCCTCGAGACGGCTCCGGAAATCGTGGCCGCGGGGCAGCGCGTAGCCGCCCAGCTCCAGGTTGTCGAGCACCGTGAGGGGGGCGAAGACCCGGCGCCGCTCCGGGACCAGCGCGACCCCCGCGCGGATCATCGCTTCGGGCGCTTGCCCGGTGACGTCGCGCCCGTCGAGCGCGACGCGGCCGGCCGCCGGCGCGACCAGCCCGGCGATCGCCCGCAGGAGCGTGGACTTGCCCGCGCCGTTGGCGCCGATCAGGGCCACCAGCTCGCCCGCGCGGACTTCGAGAGAGACGTCCCGCAGCGCGTGGACGGGCCCGTAGCGCGCGGACAACCCGCTCACCTCAAGCAACCGCGGCCACGTCCTCGCCGAGGTAGACGCGGATCACCGCGGGATCCCGCTGCACCTCGGCGGGCGAGCCCTCGGCGATCTTCTCGCCGTGGTCCAGCACCACCACCCGGTCCGAGACACCCATCACCAGGCGCATGTCGTGCTCGATGAGGAGGACCGAGATCCCGCCGTCGCGCACCCGCGCGATCAGCCGCATCATCTCGACCTTCTCGTGCGTGTTGAGCCCCGCGGCGGGCTCGTCGAGGAGGAGTAGCGTCGGGTCCGCGGCGAGCGCGCGCGCCACCTCGACGAGCTTCTGCTGGCCGAAGGCGAGGTCGGCCGCGGGGACGAGCGCCAGCGCCTCGAGGCCCACGGTGGCGAGGGCCCGCTCGGCGCGCTCGAGCTCGGCGCGCATCCGCCGCCGCGGCCCGGGCAGGGCGAGGGCCGCGCCGAGGAAGCCGCCCGGGGCATCGCGCTCGCAGCCGATCATCGTGTTCTCGACCACGGTGAGGCTCGGGAAGAGCTGGACGTTCTGGAACGTGCGCGAGAGCCCGAGCCGGGCCAGGCGATGGGCGGGCAGGCCGGTGAGGGGCCGACCGCGAAACCGCACCACGCCGGCCGTCGGCGCGTAGAACCCGGTGATCACGTTGAAGAGCGTGGTCTTCCCCGCGCCGTTGGGGCCGATCACCGCCTTGATCTCGCCCTCCCCGACGTCGAACGAGCAGTCGTAAACCGCCCGCACGCCGCCGAACTGCTTGCTGACGCCGCGCACCTCGAGGAGCGGCCCCGCGCTCCCGCCGCCAGGGCTCCGGGCGCTCGACGAGGCGAGGGGGGCCGGGCGCACGGCCGGGGCGGGGGCCCGCGCGACCGGGCCCTTGCGCGCGAAGAGCCCGGCGATGCCGCGCGGGAGGAACAGGATCACGACGATGAGGGCGAGCCCGTAGAGCGGCACCTCCCAGTCCCCGAACTTGCGCAGGGCCTCGGGCAGGATGGTGAGGAGCACGGCGCCCACCACCGCCCCCCAGTAGAGGCCGATCCCGCCGATCGCCACCATCAGGACGAGCACGACCGAGAAGAGAAACGAGTAGATCTCGGGGCTGATCACCGTGATGTAGTGCGCGTACAGGCTCCCCGCCACGGACGCGTACACCGCGGACAGGACGAAGACGCGGCGCTTCTCCGCCGCGGTGTCCACCCCCATCGCCTCCGCCGCGGCCTCGCTCTCGCCGAGCGCGCGCAGCACGCGGCCGACTCGCGAGTTGACGAGATTGCGCGCCACCCACAGGGCGAGCCCGGCGAAGGCCCACACGAGGTAGTAGTGCTGGGTGGAGGTGCTGAAGCGGAGAGGACCCAGGTCCCAGGGCAGGATCCCCGCCAGCCCGGACGACCCGCCCGTGATGCCGTGGAGCTGGACGAAGGCGAGCTGGAGCACCACGCCGATGCCGAGGGTGGCCATGCCGAGGTAGTACGACGTGAGGCGCAGCGTCGGAATGCCGACCACGTAGGCCAGCGCGCCGGTGGCGACGGCGGCGATCGGCATACCCAGCCAGGGCGAGAGCCCGTAGCGCACCGAGAGCACCGCCGAGACGTAGGCGCCGAGGCCATAGAAGCCGGCGTGGCCCAGGGACACCTGGTTGGCATAGCCCATCACCAGGTTCAGCCCGACCGCGAGGATGACGTAGAGGCCGGCCAGCACCACCACGTGGACGAGGTACTGGTTCGGCAGGAGCCACGGCACCACCGCCACCACCGCCAGGAAGGCCAGAAGCGCCCGGCCGGATACCCGGCCGGGCAGCCGCTCCACCACGTCCACGTCGAGTCTAGAGGTCCACCAGGCGGAACTTCCCCTGGCGCCATTCGATGATCACGACATCGTTCTTGGCGAGCCCCCAGTGCTTCTGCGGCGAGAAGGTGAACACCCCGCCCACCCCCTTGTACTCGCGGACGTGCTCCTCGAGGCCCGCGCGGATCTTCCCGCGCTCGCTGCTGCCCGCGCGGGTGATGGCGGCCGCCACCATGCTGATGCCGTCCCAGGCCTGGCCGCCGTAGACATCGGTCTCCTCGTTGTACCGGGCGCGGTAGCGGGTCTTGTAGTCGAGAATGGTGGCCTTGATCGGGTCGGTGTCGGGGAGCTGCTCGGCCACCGGGAACTTGAGCGACGTGAGATAGAGCCCCTCGGCGGCGTCGCCGGCGAGCTGCATGTAGCGGTCGGCCACGAAGCCGAAGCCGTGGACCAGCATCTGCTTGAGCCCGAGCTGCTGGGCGTTCTTCAGGAAGACCACGCCCGCCGGCGTCACCGTCCAGCAGATGATGGCCCGGGCGTTCGTTCCGCGGATGCGGGTGAGCTGGGTCGTCAGGTCGTTGTCGGCGGGGCCGAACTCCTCGTAGACCACGTTGATCCCGGCCGCGGGCGCCTGGGCGCGGAGCTGGTCCCGCGCGCTCGCCCCGAAGGCGCCGGTGTCGTTGAGCATGGCCACTTCCGTGATGCCGCGCTTCTTGAAGAAGTCGAGGAGGCGGGCCACCACCTCGACGTCGTTCACGGTGGACTTGAAGACCCAGGACCGGTCGCGCACCGGCTCGACGAGCGCGGTGGCCCCGGAGACACTCATCAGCGGCACCTCGGCGCGCTGCACGCTCGGGACGATGGCGAGCCCGATGTCGCTCCGGTTTCCGTCGCCCACGATCACGTCGACCTTGTCCTGCTCGATCAGGCGCTTGGCGGCGAGGACGGCCTTGGTGGACTCGCTGGCCGCGTCGTAGAGCGTGAGCTCGATCCGCCGGCCGCCGAGGCCGCCCTTCTTGTTGGCCTCCTCGACGAAGAGCTCGACCGAGCGCTTCATGCGGTCGCCCAGGAAGGCGGCGGGGCCGGTATAGGAGAAGATGCTGCCGATCTTGATGGGGCTGCCCTGGGCTTGGCTCGGGCCGGGCCCGAGGAGGCCGGCGGCCAGCGCGCCGCCGAGGGTCGTGGTGAACTGCCGTCGGGTGAGCATGGGGTCTCCGTGCCGCGCCCGGGTCCGGGCGCGCCGATCGAGGTGAACTCTCATACGCGCTCGCTCACGCCGCGGGCGAACAGGCCCCGCGGGCGGACGAACAGCAGGAGCAGCAGGAGGAGAAAGGCGGCCACGTCCTTGAACTCCGAGCCGATGAGCCCGCCGCCGAAGGCCTCGAGGAGGCCCAGGACCAGTCCGCCCGCGATGCCCCCGAAGGTATTGCCGAGGCCGCCCGCCACCGCCGCCGCGAATCCCTTGAGGCCGAGCATGGTGCCGGCGTCGTAGATCGTCAGCGTCACCGGGGTCACGATGAGCCCGCCGATCGCGCCCACCGCCGCGCTGAGGGCGAAGGACAGCATGACGATCCGGCCGACGTCGATGCCCATGAGCCGGGCCGCCTCCCGGTCGCTCGCCACCGCGCGCATCGCTCGACCGAGCAGCGTGCGGTCGAAGAACAGGTGGAGCGCGAGCACGATGGCGCCCGCCACCCCGACGATCCAGAGGGCCTGGGGCACGAAGGTCGCGCCCAGGATCTGGAAGGGCCGCTCCCCGGTGAAGGCGGGCAGTCCCCCCGCGTTCTTGCCGAGCGAGACCATCACGCCGCCCTTGATCAGGATGGACGCCCCGATGGTCACGATGATGAGGTTGAGCACGTCGGCGTGCCGGATGGGCCGCACGATGACCCGCTCCATGACCACACCCACCGCGGTCACCGCGACGACGGTGAGGAACACCACCAGCGCCAGCGGCAGACCCGAGGCCGAGAGGATCGACGCGCCGAGCATCCCGCCCAGCATGGAGAACTCGCCCTGGGCGAAGTTCACCGCGCCGGTCGCATTGAAGACGATGTTGAGTCCCAGCGCGACGAGACCGTAGATCGCCCCCACCATGAGGCCGGAGAACAGGAACTGCAGGAGGCTCGCGGTATTCACGCGCGCCTCCGCCCGCGGGCCGGCGCGCCCCGGCCCGACAGCTCGCGCAGGGCCTCACCGAGGAGCCCGACCCCGCGCGTGATCTGCGCGGGCGCCATCCCCGAGAAGCAGAGGCGGAGGGCATGGTGCTGGACGGCCTCGGGGAAGAAGACGGCGCCGGGCACGAAGCTCACGCCGCGCTCGACGGCGAGCCGGAAGAGATCGGCGGCGTCGAGCCCGCGCGGCAGCTCGAGCCACAGGCTGAAGCCGCCCTCCGGCTGAGTCCAGCTCGCGGCGCCATTCAGCTCGCGCGCGAGGGCCTCGATCATCGCGTCGCGCCGCGCCCGGTACGCCGGGCGCACCCAGGCCAGGTGCCGCCGCATGCGCCGGTCCGAGGCGAAGGCCAGGCCGAGCCGCTGGAGCAAGAGCGAGACGTGGACATTGGTCACGTACTTCAGGCGAAGGAGCGGCTCCACGAGCGCCTCGGGAGCCGCGACGAAGCCGAGGCGGATGCCCGAGAACAGGCTCTTCGAGAACGTGCCCACGTGAACCACCCGCTGCTCCCGGTCCAGGACCAGGAGCGACGGCGGCGGCGGGGCGCCCCAGGAGAGGTCCGAGGCCGCGGCGTCCTCGACGATGACGAGGTCGTGGCGCCGCGCCACCGCGAGCAGCCGGCGGCGCCGCGCCAGGCTCATCGTGTAGCCGGTCGGGTTCTGGAAGGACGGCATCGTGTAGAAGACGCGGGCGCGGGCGCGCGTGGCCACGCTCGCGAGCTCGTCGGGATCGGGGCCGTCGGGGCCCACCGGCACGCCGACCACGCGGACGCCCGCCGTCGCGAGCGCCTCGAGCGCGCCCAGATAGGTCGGGCTCTCGACCACCACGGTGTCGCCGGGGCCGGCCAGGGCGCGGAAGACGAGAGCCAGGCCCTCCTGGCCGCCGTTCGTGACCATCACGCGCTTGCTGCTCACCGCGGCCCCGCCCACCGCCAGCCGCTCGGCGACCGCGCCGCGAAGGGCCGGATCGCCCTCGGCCGCTCCCATCTCGAACAGGCGCGCCCCGTCGCGGCGGAGCGCCGAGCGCAGCAGACGCCCGGCCTCGCGCGGGTACAGATCGAGCGCGGGCGTGTAGCTCGCGAAGCCGCCGGACGCGGTGTCGCGATCCAGATGGAGCAGGCGGCGGTAGGTCTCGTGGAAGGAGGGCGTCGCGAGGGGTGGCACGATCGGCACGCGGCCGGCGGCGGGCGTCGCGAGGCCGCCCACGGAATCGCTTCCGCCCTGCGGCAGCACGACGGTGCCGATCCCCGTGCGCGCCCGCACGAGGCCCTGCTCGGACAGGATGCGGTACGCGGCGGCGACCGTCTCCGCGGTGGTCCCGACCTGGGCCGCGACATGCCGCACGGTCGGCAGCCGCGCGCCCACGCGGTACTGGCCTTCCACGATGCCCGACCGGAAGTGATTGGCGATGCGGCGGACGAGGGAGACGCCCGGCGACGAGGCATCAGCGGTGAAGGTCGACGGGAGCCCTTCGTCACCCACCATTCGCGATAGAGTCTTTCGTCCGGCGCCCGCGGATTGTCAACGACTGGGGGGAGAGTATGCTTGACAAGAGCACTTGTCAATCTCCCGACCGGCTGGACCGTCGCCGCGTCACGTGGCGATCTTGACCGCCCGCAGGATCTCGCGGTACTCCGGCTCGGGAAAGGCGCGCATCGTGACGGTCCGCACGTTCCCGGACGCGCCCAGCGAGAGCGCGAGCGCGGCCATGGTCTCATCGTCCGGCAGGGTCAGGACCGCCACCGTGTCGTAGGGGCCCATCGTCAGGTAGAAGGCCTCGACGGTTCCGCCGAGCTCGGTGAGCCGCTTCTTCAGTCCGTCGAGGCGCCCGGCCGCGCGGTCGATGGCCCGGATGCCCTGCTCGGTGTAGTTGAACAGCACCATGTAGGTCGGCATGGCCTCCTCACACCATCACGTAGCCACCGTTCACGTCGATGGTGGCGCCGGTGATGAACTGGCCGCCGTCCGAGGCGAGGAAGCGCACGACGGCGGAAAGGTCGGAGGGCTCGGCGAACCGGCCGAGCGGGATGTCGGCCAGGAGCCGCGCGCGGGCCTCCTCGCTCAAGATCTCGAAGTTGCGCTCGACGCGCGCGGGGCCCGGCGCCACCGTGTTGACCAGGATCTTGTGGGACGCGTACTCCTTCGCCAGGTGCCGGGTCAGCCCGAGCACGCCGGCTTTGGCCGCGGTGTAGTGGCAGCCGAGCGCCGGGCTCGAGGTGCGCCCGGCATTGGAGGAGAAGTTGATGATCCGCCCACCCCCGGCGGCCATCATCGGCGGGAGGACGTGCTTGCAACAGAGGAAGGTGCCCTTGAGATTGGAGTCGACCACCATGTCCCAGTCGTCCTCCGTCATCTCGTGGGTCTTGCGCCCGAGCGTGTAGCCGCCGGCCGCGTTGACGAGCACGTCGATCCGCTTGTGCGCGCCCATCACCTCCCGGACCATCGCGCGCACGGAGGCCTCGTCCCGGACGTCGCAGACCACGGGAATGGCCGCGCCCCCCACCGCGAGGATCTCCTTGACCACCGCCTGCGCCCGGTCGGGGACCAGGTCCACCACCGCGACGCGGGCCCCGTCGGCCGCGAAGTCGATGGCGACCTGGCGGGCGATGCCCCGTCCGGAGCCCGTGATCACGACGCTCTTCCCTTCGAACTGGGCATTCTTCATGGTTGCCACGATGTCGTCTCCATGTGAGGGGCGACGGCCGTCACGCGCCGCCGCCGAGGATGGCTACCGCGTCGATTTCCACCAGGAACGGATGGCCGTCGCCCTCGAGGGCAGGGGCGAGCCCGGCCACCTGTACGGTGGTGCGGGCCGGGAACTCCGACACGAAGAACAGGGCGTACACCTCGTTCATCGCGCCGTGGTGAGCGATGTCGGTCAGGTAGACCGTGGTCTTGATCACGTCGCCCAGGGTGCCGCCCGCCGCCTCCACGATGGCGCGCACGTTCTCGAGCACCTGCCGAGTCTGGACGCGGATGTCGCCGGCGCCGACCACGTTGCCGTCGAGGTCGATGGGGAGCTGGCCGGCGACATACAGGGTGTGGCCGACCCGCACCCCGTTCGAGAACGCCCGCCGCGGGGTGATGACCTTGGGGCTGGTGATGATCTGTCGAGGCACTCGGTCAGAAGCCGAAGAGGCGGGGAATCGCCAGGGGCATCGCCGGCCACATGGCGGTCAGCAGCGTCACGCCGAGCACGGCGGCCACGAAGACCCAGACCTCCCGATTGGCCTCCGCCATCGGACACTTCACGATGGAGGACACCACGTAGAGACTCAGGGCCACCGGCGGGGTGAGGAGCGCGGTCTGGACGGTCATCACCACGATCAGGCCGAGGTGGTGCGGGTCGATCTTGTAGGCGATCGCCGCGGGGGCCAGCACCGGGATCAGCATGATCATGATGGGGATCGCCTCGAGGGCGGTCCCCAGGGCGAACAGCACCGCGATGGTGACGAGCAGGAAAATGAAGGGGGAGGTGGTGAGGTCGAGCGACCAGCGGGCCACCGTCTGCGGGACCTGGTTCCGCACCAGGATCCAGGACACCACGTTCGACGTGCCGAGCAGCAGGTAGACGATCGCGCTCGTCTTGGCCCCGGTCATGAGGCTCGCCAGGAGATCCCGCGGCCCGAGCGTGCGCAGCACGAACACGCCCACCAGGACCCCGTACAACGCCGCCATCGCCCCCGCCTCGGTGGGCGTGAAGACGCCGCCCAGGATCCCGCCGATGATGATGACCGGCACCGCCAGGCCGAGCAGGGCCCCGCGCAACGTGCGCAGGGCCAGGCGCGGCGAGAACCGGGACCCGCTCACCGGGAACTGCCGCCGCCAGGAGATGACGCCGACCAGGATCATCAGGCTCACGCCGACCAGCACGCCCGGCATTACCCCCATGAGGAAGAGCTTGCCGACCGAGATGCCGCCGCCGTAGACGTAGGCGAACACGAGCATGGCCACGCTCGGCGGAATGATCGGGCCCATCACCGCGCTGCCCGCGATCACCGCCGAGGTGAACCCACCCGGATAGCCCTGACGGACCATGCTCGGCCCCACCATGGCGCCGATGGCCGCGCACTCGGCCAGCGCCACCCCGGTCACGCCGGCGAACAGCATGCTGGTGAGGACGACCACGTAGCCCAGGCCGCCGCGCAGGTGGCCGACCAGGCTGTTGGCGAACTCCATCAGCTTGGGGAGCACGCCGCAGCGCTGCATCACGTCGCCCGCGATCACGAAGAACGGAATGGCCAGGAGGGGGAATGAGTCCATGCCCGCGAACATCAGCGTGGGCAGGACGGCAATGGGGACGACACCCGACAGCACGATGAAGGCGAGACCGCCCAGCCCCAGGCAGAGGGCGATCGGCACCCCCAGGAACATGGTCAGCGCGAACACGGCGACGAGCACGGCGATCAGCATCGGTGGTCAGATCTCGGTGGCCGGTGGGGTGGGCGGAGCGGGGTCATCGAAGCCGAGCCACCGGGCCACGATGACGAGGGCCATGAGGCCCGACCCAACCGGGATGGCCAGATAGAACCAGAAAATCGGGATGTTGATGGTGGTCAGATACTGATCGAGTTGAGCCGGCAGCGTCTGGAGGCCGGCGACGGTGAGCGTGAGGAGGAACACCAGGGACAGCAGGTCGGCGACGAGGCCGATCACTCGCCGACCGAGGGGCCCGAGCCAGCTCCCGAGCCCCTCGGCGGCGATGTGACCGCGCTCCCGCATCAGCAGGACCGAGCCCAGAAACGCGATCCAGACCATCAGATACCGCGACAGCTCCTCGGTCACGACCAGGGTCTCCCCCAGCGTGTACCTGAGGATGACCTCGACGACGACCACCACCGACACAACGCCCATGGCCGCCAGGACGGCCACTTCGATCGCGCGGACCAGGCTGCGCGGCATCGTGCCCCGCTACTTGTTGAGACTGACGCCGAGGTCCACCAGCTGCTTGCCCTTGGGCCCGAGGTCCGGAATCGCCTCGGTGTAGATGCGCTGGGCGACCTTCCGGAACTCCGCGAGGGTCGGCTCCGCCACCACGTTGACCTGCATGCCGGTGGCGGCGAGCTTCTTCAGAATTTCCTCGTTGTCGCGCTGGCTCTCCGCCCGTTCCCACGTTGTCGTCTGGCGCGCCGCGGTCATGATCGCGGTCTGCACGTCCGCGGGCAGCTTGGCCCAGCTCGCCACGCTCATCAGGACGTTGCCCGCCTCGTTCACGTGCTGGGTCAGCGAGTAGTACTTCTGGACCTCGGGCAGCTTCTCGAAGAACACGACACCCGGGGGGTTCTCCTGTCCGTCCACGACACCTTGCTGCAGGGCGGGGTACACCTCGGCCCAGTCCATCGGCACCGGCGAGACGCCCAGCGCGCGGAAGAAGGCGATGTGGACCTTGGTGGGCAGGGTCCGGAGCTTGAGGCCCTTGAGGTCTTCCGGCGCCCGGATCGGCCGCTTGTTGTTCGACACGTGGCGGAAGCCGTTGTCCCACCAGCCCACGACCTTGAAGCCCTTTTCCAGAAGCAGGGGCTCGATGATCTGCCCCATGCGCCCGTCGAGGGCTCCGAACATCGTCTCGGTGTCCTTCCACAGGTACGGCAGCACCAGCGTCCCCATCTCGGGGACGAACCGGGAGAGGTGGGCGACGCCGCACAGGACGAAATCGACGCTGCCGAGGCGGACCATCTCGAGGCTCTCGCGGGTGGCGCCCAGCGCGTTGGAGTGGTGGATCTGCACCTCGACCTTTCCGCGGGTGCCCTCGGCCACGAGCTGCTTGAACTTCTCCGCCGAGCGGCCCCACGCGTGCTCCTTCGAGGTGGGCGAGGAGAAGCGCAGAACGTACTTGGGCTGCTGCGCGAGGGCGTTACCCGCGAGCGCGGCGGCGACCATGAAAGCCACGAATATCAGGATGCGTCGCATCGTCCCCCTCCAATGGTGGTGCTGGCAGTAGTGGTGCTGGGTGATGTCACCATGGCGCGGCCGGCGGCGGCCAGGCAACGCGGCATGACTTCCGTGCTCCAGCGCTCGATGAAGCGCCGCGGATCCGGTGTGATGGCGGTGAGCAGCAGCTGATCGGCGCCCGCCCGCCGCGCGCGCTCGACCTGGGCCACGCAGTCGTCGGGCGTGCCCGCGATGGCGAAGCGCTCGGCCAGGTACGACGTGACCTCCGCGCGGTCGCTGAACCGCCCGTTGGCGGCCGCGTCGAGGGCGGCATGGGCCAGGGGATCGTAGCCGCGATGGATCTCCTCGATGGCTTCGTGCAGCGCGACCGGCGGGGCGATCGCCCGGAACACGCGGTTGCCGCTCGACACCAGCGTGCCCTTGATCTCCTCGATGGCGGCGTCCCGGGAGTCGGCCACGTTGGCCTTGACCAGCCACCACGTGTCGATGACCTCGGGGTCGCGGCCGGCAGCCCGGGCGCCCGCGGCGATCTCCGCGCGGCTCGTGGCCACCTCGGGCGCGGTGAGGCCGCTCCCGATGAACGCACCGTCGGCGACGCGCCCGGCGAGCTGGTGGGCGCGCGGCCCGTCGGCGGCCAGGTAGATCGGGAGCTGCCGTGAGGCCCCCTTGAGCTGGCCCGGGCGCCCGTCCCGGACCACGCGCCGGCCTGCGGTGAGCGCTTGGAGGTCCAGGGCGGTCCGCTCGAGCTCGGCGAGCCGAGCCGGCCGCAGGCCGAGCGTGAAGACCGCGCTGTCGCCCGCGCCCAGGCCCATGAAGGCGCGCCCGCCGGACAGACGGTCGAGGGTCGCCATCGCGTTGGCGGTGACGACCGGATGGCGGGTGACCGGATTGGTGACGGCGGGGCCCAGGCGGATGCGCGAGGTGCTCTGCGCGGCCACCGCGAGGGCCATATACACATCCGCGCTGACGGACTGGGAGTCCACGATACCGAGCATCTCGAACCCGGCGCGCTCGGCCAGGGCGGCCAGCGCCGGGCACGCACCGATGTCGTCCGCGAGCAGCACCAGCGCGAAGCGAGGCCCGCGACTCACGGCGCCGTCGGGCCGGGCAGACGCTGCTCGAGCGTCATCGTGAACCGCTCGCTCGCGATCAGGATCAGCGAGTAGTGGATGGGAGCGTCGCCGGGCCCGAGCAGAGCCCGGCGCACGTCGAGGAGCGGGTAGCCGAGCCGCACGTCGAGTGTCTGGGCCGCCCAGCTATCGGCGAGGCAGGCCCGGATCTCGTCGCGCATGGCGGTTGCCTTGATCCCGGACGTCGTCAGCAGGATGTCCTGGAGGAGGCGGCGCTGGAGATCGCGTCGCCGGACGCGGGCCCCGACCGCGAGGGGCATGAACGCGCGGACGTGGGCGATGGGACCGTCCGCTCCCACCAGCCGCCGCTCGTTGTAGGTCACGAGACTGTCCGCCGGCAGCCCGAGGATCGCGCAGATCTCCTCGCTACCCCGGCGCTGATCGTGGGCGAGGATCTCCACCCGACGGACGTGCCGCATCGAGAAGAGACTCTCGAACGAGCCCGACGGCGGCGAGGGAAGCCGCCCCCGGCCGACCGCCACGAAGGTTCCTCCCCGCCGGCCACGCGCACGGCGGACCGCGCCCTCGCGTCGCATGCTGTCGAGCGCCTGGCGCACGGTGACCCGGCTGATGCCGTAGATCTCGGCCAGGCGACGCTCGCTCGGCAACCGGCTGCCCGGCGGGTGCGCCAGCGACTCGATACCGCGGCTGAGCAGCGTCTTCAGGCGGAAGTAGAGCGGCGTGGGGTCTCCGTTGTCCGTTTGAAGCCGCGGCGGCGCCGGGAGGAGCATCGAATGGCTTATGCTTATAACCATTAGTCCAAAGCGTGTCAAGGAACCGCTGGCCGAGGCGCGGATGCTGATCGGAGCAGGGGCCGGCCGAGGTGCAGCGCCGGCTCGCCGCCGGAGAGCCCGTCGTCCTGATCGACGTGCGCGGGCGAGAAGGGACAGCGCAAGCTGCTGCGGTCCAAGGTCTTGCTGATCGGGGCCGGGGGCCTGGGCTCGCCGACCGCGCTCTATCTGGCCGCGGCCGGGGTCGGCACCATCGGGCTGATGGACGCCGACGTCGTCGACGTGTCGAATCTCCAGCGCCAGGTGCTCCACACGACGGCGGATATCGGCAAACCCAAGGTCGAGTCGGGCGCGCGCACGCTCACCGCGCTCAATCCAGACGTCAACGTCGCCGGGCATCGTGGGCGTGGTGCAGGCCACCGAGACGGTCAAGCTCCTGCTCGGCATCGGCGACCCGCTGATCGGGCGGCTCTTGACCTACGACGCCCTCGGCATGCGCTTCCGTGAGGTCAAGCTGCGTCGTGACCCGGCGTGCCCGCTCTGCGGGGTGACCCCGACCATCAAGGACCTCTCCGACCACCCCGTCGGGGACGAGCTCGTCTGCGAGGTTCCGCCGCTGCGCTGATATTTGTCTTCGGCGTGTGGTGAACCATCGGCGCGCCGGACGCGCTAAGCTTGGGCTCGATGACGGAGCCCAATATCGCGTTCGTGGCGAATCTCCTGGCCGATCCGTCCCGCGCCGCCATGTGCCTGTCGCTCGCGGGTGGGGAGGCGAGGCCGGCGGGTGAGCTGGCCGCCCGGGCCGGCATCTCCGCTCAGACGGCCAGCAACCATCTCGCCAAGCTCATCGCCGGCCGCCTCCTGCGCGTCGAGCAGCAGGGCCGCTGGCGCTACTACCGCCTGGCCGGCGCCGACGTGGGCCACGCCGTCGAGGCGCTGTCCGTCGTCGCGCCCCTCCTGGCGCATCCGCCCGCGGTCGATGGGATGGCCGACGCCGCGCGACGCCTGAAGAATGCGCGCACCTGCTACAGCCACCTGGCCGGCAGGCTGGGCGTTGCGCTGGCCGACGCGCTGATCGCGCAACGCTGGATCGAGGACGACGGCCACCGCTATCACGTCACGCCGACCGGGGCCCGCTCGCTCCGCGCCGTCGGGATCGACGTGACCCTGCGCCGCGCGCAGGTGCCGGCGCGGAGGTGCCTCGATTGGACCGAGCGCCGCCCGCACGTGGCTGGGCCGGTGGGCACGGCGCTGGCGGAGGTGGCCCTCGACCGCGGCTGGGTACGCCGCCTGCGGGGGACGCGTGCGGTCGCGGTGACCCCGCGGGGGCGGGCGCAGCTCAACAAGGTCTTCAACGTGCGATGGGAGGAGAGACCATGATCACCCTGAGCATCCGCTACACGATCGACCCACGAAAGCGGTCAGACTTCGAGCAGTACGCGCGCGCCCTGGGCGGGATCATCCCGCGGTGCGGCGGCGACCTAGTCGGCTACTGGCTGCCGACGAAGTTCGCCGGACCGACGAACGTCGCGCTGGCGCTGATCGACTTCCCGAGCCTCGCGGCGTACGAGCAGTACCGCGAGCGTCTCGCGAAGGACGACGACAACGTCGACAGCGTGCGCCGCGCCGAGGAGAGCGGCTGCATCCTCGTCGAGGACCGCGCGTTCCTCGAGCGCGTCTAACGAATCGGCAGAACTACGTGGCGGACACCTCGCGCGACCACACGTCGTAGCACCGGCTGTGGAGGCGAACCGTGCTGCCGTCCGGCAGGTCACACTCGACCTCGACCTCGGCGCGCGTGATCGCCGGATCGCACGCCATGCAGCGCAGGCCCGTCCCTTTACCGTACCAGGTCGCGAGACAGCCCTCCTTGGGGAGGTGACCCGCGAGGATACGGTGCCGGATGCGCTCGAGGAGATCGTCGGGCTGACTCACGTGCCCCTCCCTCTCCATCTCCCAGGGATCTTGCAGCACCCGGAGCCTAGGACGAAGTCCGGCAACCGTCAAGAGCTACCAGCCATAGCGCAGGCCGGTCACCCCGCACGCGCACGGGCCCTCCGAGAAGATCGGCCGGGGGGCCAGATCGTCCAGGGCAGCTCGGACGAGATGCACGTGCTCGTAGGCGAGGGCCTTCGCGATACACGTCGCACAGTGGGCACTGCCCTGGTGATCACGGAGCCACTGACGCACCGAGCTCTCTACCACGTCATCCGCCATTCGCGCCCTCCGTCACGGCCTTCCTCACACCCGCGCGATCGCGGGGATGACACTCTTGCCCATCAGCTCGATGGACCGCATGGTCGTCGGGTGGTCCATGCGCGATTCCTGGGCCTCGAGGAGCAGGTGGCCGATGCCCAGCTCCTTCCGTACGCGGGCGAAGCGGTCCACCACCTCGTCGGGGGTGCCGGCCACGATATAGTAGTTCTCGACCAGCTCCTCGTAGCTCATCTTGGAGAGCGAGACCGACCGCGCCTTGAGCGCGAACTGGCTGGCCGCCCGCGAGCGCATGCCGACGGGGGAGAAGTACTCGATCGGCCCGCGCAGCGTCGGCCCCATCCGCCACACGAAGTTCCGGCCGGCCAGGAGCGCCTTGGCCTTCGTGTCCGCGGTGACCGCGCAGATGAGGAAGCCGAGCTTGTCCTCGGTGACGGTCCGGCCGGCCTCCGCCGCGCCCTGCCGGTAGAAGTCGAAGAGCTCGCGCGCCACCTCGAATGAGACGAGGAACGGCACGTACGTGTAGCCCATGCGCCCGGCCCACACCGCGGTCTCCGGGCTCGCGGTGCCCGGCACCCAGATGGGCGGGTGCGGCTTCTGGAGCGGCAGGCACCACGGGTTCACGTGCCGGAAGTGGTAGTGACGACCTTCCCAGCGAAAGGGCCCGGGGGTGGTCCAGCACTTGATGATCAGGTCGTGGCACTCCTCGAAGCGCTCGCGGTTGTGCACCGGGTTGGTGTTGGCCCACCAGCTCTCGACGCCCACGCCGCGCACGAAGCCGCTCAGGACGCGCCCGCCCGAGATCAGGTCGGCCATCGCGACCTGCTCGGCCATCTGGACCGGGTTCTCCTGGATCGGGAGGATGTTGCCGAGAATCAGGAGCTTCGCGCGCTTGGTGGTGCGCGCCAGGATGGCGGTGGTCATGTTGGCCGACACGTTGACGCAGGAGGGCGTCGAGTGGTGCTCGTTGATCATCAGGCCGTCGAAGCCGGCCTGGTCGGCGAAGTCGTACTCGTCGAGATAGCGCTGGTAGTTACGCTGGGCGATCTCCGGCGAGAAGAACGTGTTGGGGAAGGCCAGGCGAAGCGACGGGTACTTGTCGCCCTCCGCGTCCGGGAACTCGTGATGCGGCATCTCGCTGAAGTAATAGAGCTTCACGTCACGCCCTCCCGAGGAAGTCCAGCACGAGGTTCGCGAACACGTCCGGCTGCTCGATCGGGGGCAGGTGACCGCACCGCTCGAGGACGCGCAGCGTCGCGTGGGGCAGCAGGCGCCGGTACTGCTCGCCGCAGATCACCGGCACGATCTGGTCCTCGCGTCCCCAGACGATCAGGGTGGGGTTCGGCACGCGCGGCAGGAAGTGGGGCAGCCGTGGGTTGAACATGTAGGGCTTCCAGGTGAGCCGGGCCGTCATCTCCCGGTTGCGCAGCGCGATCTCGATCTCCGCCGGGTCCGGCTTCTCGCCGAAGAGCTCGGCCCACTCGGGGACGGTGGCCGGGTCGTGGACGTTGTACTGGAGCAGCTCCTCCGGCGGGTAGAAGAAGATGTCGCGAATCTCCCCCTCGTCGGGTTTGAGGCCGGTCGGGCTCACCAGCACCAGGCGGTCGATTGCCCCGGGCCGCATCGTGGCCAGCTCGGCCGCGGTCCACCCGCCGATCGAGTGGCCGAGCAGGTGCACCTTCGACAGACCCATCACGTCGAGGAACCAGAGGTAGAAGCGGGCCAGGTCGTCGATGCTCTCCATCCAGTCGGCCGCGTCGGAGCGGCCGAAGCCGGGGTGGGTGGGCGCGTAGACCGTGTAGCGCTCGGCCACCGCGGCCATCCACCGGCGCCAGCCCCGGTTGCCGCCCGCTCCGTGCAGCACCACCAGGGGATCGCCCTGGCCTCCGATCACGACCTGCACCTTCGTTTCTCCAACCGCGATCATTTCCTCGCGAGGCGGCACTGGGGTCGGCTCCTCTCTGGAGATGGGCTCAAGGTAGAGACCATAGCAGGCGCCGGCCCGTGATGCCTCAGAAGTAGGTGTTACCAAGCGGTGGCGGTGATGCCTCAAAATTCTGTTACCCACGAGCTGCCTCCCGACGAGGGGTGGGGCGAGTATCGGCGAGCTTCCAGAGGACGTCCAGCGTCTGCTGGATGGT
>DASQAL010000152.1:0-4604 GCA_035635775.1 Candidatus Acidiferrum sp. | reverse complement strand
GCGCCGTGGAAGAGGCGCTCCGCCACGTCGTTGGCCCGTCCCGTGAGGAAGCGGGCTGCCTGAGCATTCAGGCGTTCCGCTCGACCCGTGACCCGCGCCTTTTCTACATCCATTCACGCTGGGTTGACGAAGCGGCATTCGACCATCACGCGGGCCTGCCGCATACGGTGCGTTTCATCGAACGGGTGCAGGCGCTGATCGATCACCCGCTCGATGTGACGCGGGCCAGGCTCGTCGGGTGATCTCCACTAGGGCTCGGCGCGGCCCTTCGTGGCGAACTGCCGCTCGTAGAGGCCGCGCAGCTCCTCCAGCGTGGTGGCCTGGCCGGGGGCCTTATCCTCCCGGATGCGCGCGATGCGGGCGAACCGGAGCGCGAAGCCGGAGGGGTAGGTCGGGCTCTTCTGGATCTCGTTGCACTCGACCTCGACCACCACCTCCGGGCGCACCCGCACTGTGTAGCCGTCGTCGGCGGTGGCCAGCGCGCGTAACCGTTCGGTCATCAGGGTGAACTCGCGGTCGGTGAGCCCCTTGAAGGTCTTGCCCACGTCCGCCCAGTCCTCCCCGTCGCGCACCGCCAGATGGTAGTTCGAGAGCCAGCCCACGCGGCGGCCGGAGCCGCGGTCGGCGGCGACGATCACGCAGTCCACGCTCTGCGTGGCCTTGAGCTTGAACCACCGCTTGCCGCGACCGCCCGGCTCGTAGGAGCTGCGCGGGTCCTTGGCCATCACGCCCTCGTGCCCGGCCGCCAGGGCGCGGGCCATCACGGCGTTGCCCTCCGGCGCGCTGGTGATCATCGCGCGCTCGGCCAGCCACCGGCCGCCGGTCACGCCCTGCAGCTCCTCCCACCGCTTCGCGTAGGGCTCCTCGAGGAGCGAGCGGCCGCCGGCCATCAAGCAGTCGAACAGATGCAGTGTGAGCGGCAACTCCTCCGCCGCCGCCTCCACGCCGCGCACGCGCCGGAAGCGGCGCATCAGCTCCTGGAAGGGTAGCGGGCGGCCCGCCCGGTCGAGGGCCACGACCTCGCCGTCCAGGATGTACGGCGCGCCGGAGAGATCGCGCCGGGCGATGGCCACGATGTCGGGCAGGCTGCGGGTGACGTCGGACATGTGGCGGCTCCAGATCGCCACGCGGTCGCCGTCACGGTGGAGCTGGATGCGCGCGCCGTCGTACTTGTACTCGATCGCCGAGGTTCCGCCGTGGGCGGCCAGCGCCTCGCCCACATCGCCCGCGATCTCGGCCAGCATCGGCAAGAGCGGCACGAAGACGCGGGGCTCCGCGGCGGCCAGCGCCTCCGCGCCCTGCCCGAGCGCGAGCGCGGCGACCGCGGTGAGGTCGCCGGTCACCAGGGCCGCGCGGCGCACCGCCGCCGGCGCGACGCCGGCCGCCTCCGCGATGGCCTCCAGCACGAGGCCCTCGGAGAGGCCCATGCGCATCTCGCCATAGATCACGCGCTGGAGCAGATCGCGCTCCTCCGCCGACGCCCGCCCGGCCAGCTCGCCGAGGCGCGCGTCGCGGAGCCGCCGGGCGCCGGGGCCGGCGGCCTCGGCGACCGCGCCGAAGGCCTGCGCCACGTCGGCGAGCGTGAGCGATACCCTCTCCCCTCCGGGGAGAGGGCAGGGTGAGGGGCTGGGCCCCGGCGCGGGCAGGCCACGGACGTTGAGCACGCGCGGGTCCGAGGCGGCGAAGGCGCGGCCACTCAGGTAGGTGACGGCGCGGGGCAGGTCGTCGGGCGAGAGGCCGCGCAGGTAGTCGGCGACGAGGCGCCGCTTCTCGAGGCGGCCCGGGCTCGCCGCGACACGCGCACGCAGGGCCGTGAGCTCGGAGAGAAAAGCCATGCGGCCATTATCCCCCTCAACCCCAGGCCCCTCACCCTGCCCTCTCCCCAGAGGGGAGAGGGTCACAGGCCTCCGGAGGGCAGAGGGTTTCCCGGTCTACCCTCTCCCTTCCAGGGAGAGGGTAGGGGGAGGGTGGTCACACGGGAAGGAGCACGAGGAGGAGCCAGCCGACCAGCAGGGTCAGCACCGTGACGGGCACGCCGACCTTGCTGTACTCGACGAAGCCGACCGGGATGCTCGCGCCGCGCGCCTGCTCCACCACGATCAGGTTGGCCACCGAGCCCAGGATCGTGAGGTTGCCCGCGAGCGTCGAGGCCATGGCGAGCAGCAGCCAGGCGCGTACCGGCTCGCCGAAGGTCGGGATCACGCTCTTGAAGAGCAGGACTGCCGGCACGTTGGAGACCAGGTTCGAGAGCACGGCGGTGACCACGGTGAGCACGAGCGGCCGATGGAGCCCGACCGCGGAGGCCCAGCCGAGCACCTCGCCGGCGAGGCCCGTCTGCTCGACCGCGCCGATGACCACGAAGAGCCCGGTGAACAACACGAGCAGCCCCCAGTCGATTTCGCGGTACACCTTCTCCGGATTCACCCGCCGCGTGAGCAGCGTGTAGGCGGCGCCCCCGATCGCCACCAGCGCGATCGGCACGCCGGCCAGGAAGGCCACTAGCATGACCGACACGGCGGCCACCGTCTTGATCATGAGTGGATAGTCCACCGCGAAGCGGCCCTCGAGGTCCGCGGCGGGCAGCTCGGCCGGGAGCCGCCGGCGGTACACGAGCCAGATCACCAGGAACACCAGCCCGAGCCCGATGATGGCGATCGGCGCCTCCCGCAGCAGGAAGGTGCGGTAGCTGATGCCGGAGAAGCTGCCCACCAGCATGTTCTGCGGATTGCCGGTGAGCGTGGCCACGCTGCCCACGTTGGCCGCGGTGGCGAGCGCGATCACGTACGGCACCGGCGGCAGGCGGAGCTGGCGCGCGAGATCCAGCACGATGGGCGCCATCACGAGACACACCACGTCGTTGACGAAGAGCGCGGAGAGCACGCCCGCCGCGACGATGATCAGGGCCAGCAGCCCGACCGGGGTGTGGGCCCGCCGCACCGCCGCGTAGGTCGCCAGGCGGAAGAAGCCGGAGAGGCGCAGGTACGCGGCCACGATCATCATGCCGAACAGGAGCACCAGGGTGTGGGCGTCCACCGCGGCCACCGCCTGCTCCCACGGCAGGACGCCGGTCACCACGACGAGGGCGCCGCCGATGATGGCGACGCCGGTGCGATCCACGCGGAAGAACGGCAGGCGGCCCAGCGTGAGGCCCAGATAGGTGCCGGCGAATGCAACCAGCGCGATCAGCTGATCGAGATGCAGCTCCGCCATCGCACGCTTGAGGGAGAGGCTAGGATCGGCGCACTGGCCATTGGCTAGCTCCTCCCGGGGGCGAGCCGGATCTCCATCCAGAGGTCGGCCCGCGGATTGCGGTTGTAGTCCGGAATCTCCTCGAACCCGTAGCTGCGATACAGCCGCACCGCCGCTTCCAGCCGTTGCTCGCTGTCGAGCCGCAGCACGCGGCCGCCCAGCGCCCGCGCCTCGTCCAGACACGCGTCCATCAGGCCCCGCGCGAGCCCGCGCCCGCGGCAGGCCGGGCGCAGCCACATGCGCTTGAGCTCGGCCACGCCCGGCGCGAGCCGGCGCACCGCCGCGGTCCCCACCACCCGGCCCGCGGGATCCACCACGACCAGCATCACGCCCGCGGCCCCGTCGTACTCGCGCTGCCAGTCCGCCACGTCGTGGTCGAGCCCGTCGGCGTCCACGTCCTCGCCCAGGAAGGCGAAGTACGCGCCCAGCTCGCGCGTGACGCCATCGTGATCGGCCGGGCCCGCGCGGCGCACCTGGTAGTCGCCCGCCGGCGCGGCCGGGCTACCGCTTCCGGGCATGGGAGGCGAGACCGCGCTCCCAGAGATACTCGGTCTCGCCCAGATGCTTGCCGACCCAGCGCGAGAGCACGAAGAGCAGGTCGCTCAGCCGGTTCACGTACTTGAGCGGCCACTCGCCGATGTCCTCCAGGCGCGAGAGCGCGAGCACGCTCCGCTCGGCGCGCCGGCACACCGTGCGGGCCTGGTGGAGGAAGCCACCCACCGGGCCCCCGCCCGGCAGCACGAAGGACTTGAGCGGGGTGAGCTCCTTCTGGCACTCGTCCATCAGCCGCTCGAGCGCGGTGACCTCGAAGGCGCCTACGCGGAACATGCCCTCGTAGAACGACTCGCGCGGCGTGGCCAGCTCGCTGCCCAGGTCGACGAGCTCGTTCTGCAGCCGGCGCAGCATCTCGTCGAGCTGGCGGTACTTCTTGCCGCGCTTGAGCTGGGGGGCGTTGAAGGCCCGCGCCAGCCCGACGATCGAGTTCAGCTCGTCGATGGTGCCGTAGGCTTCGATGCGCGGCGAGTCCTTGGGCACGCGGCGCCCGCCGACGAGCGCGGTCTCGCCGGCGTCGCCGGCGCGCGTGTAGACGCGGTTGATGCGGACGGGCATGACGGCTCCTCCTGCGCCGAGGCTAGCACAGGTGCTAGACTCGGGCCATGAGCGACTGGCGCGACAACCTCATCACCTCCCCCGACGACGTCGCGCGAATCGTCCGCGAGAACAAACGCATCGCGGTGCTGGGGATCAAGACCGAGGCGCAGCGCGACCAGCCCGCGTTCTACGTGCCCGAGTACATGGCGCGGGCCGGCTACGACATCGTGCCGGTGCCGGTCTACTTCCCGGACGCGACGGAG
>DASQAL010000151.1:0-9811 GCA_035635775.1 Candidatus Acidiferrum sp. | reverse complement strand
TCCCCGGCCATCGCCCAGACCCCGGTCGAGATCCAGGCCAGCGCCCCCGAGAAGCCGCCACAGATCCGCATCGTCGAGCCGACCCCGGCCACGCGCGAGGCCACCCGACCCCGGGAAGCTGACTTCTACGGTACGGACGTCCGGGTCCGCCACCAGCCGGCCTTCATCGAGCCATTCGTCGGGCAGACCCAGGGGGGTACGAAGTACGGGCTCTCGGGGTGGACCTCCCCATCGACCCCTGTCGGCAGCCTGGTCTCGCAGGAGCCCTGGGCCCGCAGCCCCGGCTGGTTCTCCCTCGGCCTCACCGTCGTCTGGGATTCTCCCCCGGCCGCCTCGACCCGCCGGGTCTCCGACCCCCGCTGAGCGGCCGCGCGCGGAGCGCGGTGCAGTAGCTTCGATGGCGCCGCTCAAGGGCAACTTGCATACCCACACGACGTTCTCGGACGGCCGTCTTCCAATCGACCAGGTGGTGGCGCGCTACCGCGAGCTCGGCTATGACTTCCTGGCCATCACCGACCACGACAACCGCATCCACGAGGACTACTGGTTCCAGATCCCGGCTGGCGACGACCAGATGCTCGTGCTGCCCGGGGTCGAGATCGACTACCGGCCCCTCGGCCAGCACGTGGGGAAGGTGACCGGTGACCGCGAGACGCTTTACATCCTGAACCATCCCGCCCGCTACGCGCTGACCGTGGAGCAGACCCTGCGTCGGATCCGGACGATCACGCGGGACGGCCTGCCCATTCACGCGGTGGAGATCACCGACACCGGCGTGTACCAGCCCGAGTACGACGTGGAGGCCATCCGACTCCCCAAGGTCGCCACCGACGACGGCCACCGCGACGAGCATTTCGGGCGGGCGTGGGTCGAGGTCGAGGCGGATCGGAACGCCGACGCCATCCTGCGCGCCATCAAGGCGGGAGACTTCGTGGTCCGGTTCGCCCGCACCCGCGCGGGCTACTGAGCCGCGCCGATACTGCGGAGCAGGAGCGGGGTCAGCGCGGGCACCGCCTCCGTCATCAGGTCCGGCCGCCCGCGGTAGAGCCACTGGATCACTACCTCGTTGACCGCCCCCAGCCACGCCAGAGTGGCCACCCGGGTGTCCAGCGGCGGGATCGAGCCTTCCGCCACCGCGTCGTCGAGATAGGCCTGGATGAGCGACGCGAAGCGCCCGTGGACTTCCAGACGCTTGCTCTGATACGCGGGACCGAGGCTCACCGACTCCAGCAGCAGGATGCGGGCGAGCTCCCGATGGCGGGCGAAGGTCTGGAGGCCCGCGGTCAGCGCGGCCTCCACCTTTCCCAGCGCGCCGTGCGCGCCCTCGATGCCGGCGGCCACCGCCTCCGCGAGCCGGGCCGAGAAGTCGTCGACGAAGGCCAGGAAGAGCGCTTCCTTGTTCGGGAAGTGGTGGTAGACGGCGCCCTTGGACGTGCCGGAGGCCCGCACGATGTCGTCGACCAGAGCCCTGTGATACCCTTTCTCCGCGAAGACCTCCAGCGCCGCCTGGAGAATCTTGTCGCGGGTCGCCGGCTTCGTCATTCAGGGCCCACCGCGAGGCCCGCTCTGAAGGAGGTCGCATGCTGATTCGCATCGGTCACAGCCCGGATCCCGACGACGCCTTCATGTTCTACGCGCTCAACGCGGGGAAGGTGAAGATCCCCGGCATCGAGGTCGAGCACGTGCTGGAGGACATCGAATCCCTCAACCGGCGCGCCCACACCGGCGAGCTCGAGGTCACCGCGGTGTCCGCCGCGACCTACGCCCTGGTGCACGAGCAGTACCGGATGATGGATCCCGGGGCGTCGATGGGGAAGGGCTACGGCCCGATCCTGGTCGCGAAAGAGCCCATCCCGCGCGCCCAGCTGGAGGAGAAGGTGGTCGCCATTCCCGGCAGCCACACCACCGCGGCCCTGCTGCTGCGCCTCTACGTGGGTGATCCGCCCACCATCGAGGTCGCCTTCGACAAGATCCCGAAGGCCGTGCTGGAGGGCCAGGCCGATCTGGGCCTGCTCATCCACGAGGGGCAGATCACGTACCAGCGCATGGGCCTCCACAAGGTGCTCGACCTGGGGGAGGAGTGGCAGAAGGAGTCTGGCCTGCCGCTCCCGCTCGGCATCAACGTCATGCGCCGGGACCTGGGCGAGGAGACCCACCGCGCGATCTCCCAGGGGCTCCGCGACGCGATCGACTACGCCCACGCCAACGTGGACGAGGCGCTCGAGTACGCGATGCGCTACGGTCGCGGGATCGACAAGGAAACCTGCCGCCGCTTCGTCCTGATGTACGTCAACGACTACACCATGCGGTTGGGCGACGACGGCCGGGCCGCCCTGACTCGACTCTATGAGATGGCGCACGCGCGGGGCCTGATCAAGTCCATGCCGCCGGTGGACCCGATCTAATTAGAACCGCACTCGCGGACCTGAGGATCATTCACGCGCGGGAGGCCGCGATCTAGTCAGGAGTAGGTTTTGAGTATCTCGTAGTCGGTCGTGCGCTGGGCGGGGGTGAAGCCCGCGTCCCGGATCAGGGTCATGATCTCGTCCACGGTGGTCTTGTTGACGTAGTCGGCCGCCGCGTGGACGTTCTCCTCGAACAGGGTCCCGCCGAAGTCGTCCGCTCCCCACGACAGCGCCACCTGGCCGGTCCGCTTCCCCTCGGAGAACCACGAGGCCTGCACGTGGGGGAAGTTGTCGAGGTAGAGCCGGGAGACCGCGAGCATCCGGAGATATGCGTTCGGGCCCGTGTAGTGCTTGATCCACTTCTCGAGCAGGGTATTGCCCGGCTTGAAGGACCAGGGCACGAAGGCGGTGAAGCCGCCCCGCTCGTCTTGAAGCTCGCGGATCGCGTCGAGGTGGTCGAGGATGTCCTCCGGCTGCTCCACGTGGCCGTACATCATGGTGGCGGTGGACTTGAAGCCCTGGCGGTGGGCCTCGCGGTGCACCTCGAGCCACGCGCCCGGCCCGCCCTTCTTCGGCTCGATGCGCCGGCGCACCCGCTCGGAGAGGACCTCGGCGCCGCCGCCGGGAATGCTCGTCTGCCCCGCCTGCTTGAGCAGGGCCAGCACCTCGGGCACCGGCTTGCCCGCCACGTCCGACATGGTACGGATCTCGGAGGCGCTGAAGAAGTGCGGGGTGACCAACGGGAAGCGCCGCCGCGTCTCGCGCACCAGCTCGAGGTAGTAGTCGAGCGGCAGGGCCGGATTGTGGCCGCCCTGGAGCAGCACGGTCGTCGCGCCCTCGCGCGCCGCGAACTCCACCTTGGCCAGCACCTCGTCCACCGTGAGCGTGTAGGCCTCCTTGTCGCCGGGCCGGCGGTAGAAGGCGCAGAACTGGCAGTCGGTGATGCAGACGTTCGTGTAGTTCGGGTTCGTGTCGATCACGAAGGTCACGCGCCGCTCCGGGATGCGGCGGAAGCGCGCCTCCTGGGCCACGCTGCCCAGATCGAGCAGCGGTGCCTCGGTGAGGAGCCAGAGCCCGTCCGCGCGATCGAGGCGCCTGCCCGCTTCCGCCTTCGCCTGGATGCGGCTCAGCATGGCAGGGGTCCGATCTGCCCGCGCAGCCTCGCGAACTCGGCGGCGCCCTTCTCCTCGTCCGGGCCCAGCCGGAAGGCGAAGTTGCGCAGGTACGACTCGATCTGCGCGGCGGTCCAGCCCAGGTCACGGTGGGTCGCGGCGATGTCGGGCAGGGCGGCCATCCCGCGGTCGAGCGCGGCCTCCAGCGCCTGCTCGAAGGCGCGGCGCTCCCGCGCCGGGACGCGAGAAGCCACCGCCCACTGCGCGAAGACGAACGGCAACCCCGTCCAGTCGCGCCATTCGAGCCCTAGGTCGGTCACGTGCCGGGCGGCCGGCCCGCTCGTGACCCGCCGGATCGCCTGGTCGCCGATCAGCAGCTGAGCGTCGCAGGGCTCCTCCGCGGTGACCCACGCGGCGGGCTCGGCCTCGTAGCGGAGAGTCAGCAAGACCCGCAGCAGCTCGACGGAGGTCGAGGTCTCACCGGTGATGCCGACCCGGGCCCCGCGGAGGTCTGATAGTCGCCGCTCGGAGAAGACGAGCACGCTGCGGGCACCGGTGGGGCAGCCGATGCCGTAGGGCAGGGGCGTCAGCTCGGACTCCATCCGGAGGTAGTCCATCAGGGAGAGCGGCCCCGCATCGAGCTCGCCCGCGGCCATGACTTCCCCGAGCCGGCGCGGGATCAGGTCCACGAGCTCCACGCCGGTCAGCCGGTGAAAGAACGGGTCGCAGTTGAGATACGGGATACGGCCGACGCGCAACATGTCAGCTCCACACCTTGACGACGTTGTAGAGCGCGTCGCGCTCGACCGGGATCTTGCCCGCGTCCCGGACGATTCGAAGGATCTGCTCGGTGGCCAGGCCGGCCGGACTGGCCGCCTGGGCCATGTGGGCGATCTTCTCGTCCTCGAGGGTGCCGTTGACGTCGGAGGCGCCGAAGTGGAGCGCCAGGGAGGCGGTGGCCTCGCCGATCATCACCCAGTAGGCCTCGATGTGCGGGAAGTTGTCGAGGAGCAGCCGCGAGGCCGCGATGGTCCGCAGATCGTCGGTGGGCGGGGTCTGGCGCGGCACGAGCTTGGTGGTCCCGGTCTGGTAGGACAGGGGAATGAAGGTGATGAAGCCGCCCGACTTGTCCTGCTGCTCCCGCAACCGCACCAGGTGGTCCACCCGCTCCTCCATCGTCTCCACGTGCCCATACAGCATGGTCGCGTTGGTCTTGATCCCGAGCGAGTGGGCGATGCCGTGGATCTCGCACCAGCGATCCGCGTCCGCCTTGCCCGTGAAGTGCAGCAGCTTCTGCAGCCGGCGGGAGAAGATCTCCGCGCCGCCCCCGGGCATCGACTGCAGCCCCGCCTTCTGGAGCCGGGTGAGGGCCTCGCGGGGCTCGATCTTCCAGCGCCGCCAGAAGTAGTCGATCTCGGCCGCGGTGAAGGCCTTGATCTGGGTCTCTGGCCGGGCGTTGTGGATGGACTCGATCATCCGCTCGAAGTATTCGAAGGGCCAGTCCGGGTGATGCCCGCCCACGATGTGCGCCTCGCGGGTCCCCGGCTTGATCATGTTCAAGACGTCCTCGATCGTGTTCTCGAACGCGCCCTCCTCGCCCTTCTTCCGGGCGAAATCACAGAAGCTGCAGGAGAGCACACATATATTGGTCGGATTGATGTACCGGTTGAGCACGAAGAAGACCTGGTCGCCATGCAGCCGGGACTTGAAGAAGTCGGCCATGCGGCCCACCCCGTGCAGATCGTCGGTGGCGAAGAGGGCGAGCCCGTCCTCGCGGGACAGGCGTAGGCCGGCCTGCACCTTCTCCCAGATCGGGTGAAGGACGGGATCGCGGAGTCGGGGTGGAGCGGGCGCGGCGACGGCCATCGATGCCTCCGTGTTCGTGTTGTCCAGACCGACCGGTCGGTCTGATTTTAAGTAGCCGGAATCCCAGATGTCAAGGTTCCCCGCGTTCCCCCGACGCGGAGCGGGCGAGCCAGCGTGCTATCCTAGCGCCCCGTGAGCGCTGATCCGGCGGCCGTCTACTTCGAGGACATCCCGGTCGGCGAGGAGTACGCCTCGCCCGGCCGCACCGTGACCGAGGCCGACGTGGTCATCTTCGCGGGGCTGAGCGGCGACTACAACGTGCTGCACACCGACGCCGAGCACATGAAGGCCTCGCAGTTCGGCGAGCGCATCGCCCACGGGCTCCTCGGGCTGTCCATCCAGCAGGGCCTCCTGGACCGGGTGGTCACCGCGCAGGTCACCGGGCCCCTGGCCGCGGTGAAGTGGAAGTTCAAGGGGCCGATCAAGATCGGCGACACCATCCACGTCGAGGCCCGCGTCACTGCCAAGCGCGCCGGCGAGCAGCCGGGCTGGGGCGTGGTCACGGTGGCCCGGCGCGTGGTCAACCAGCGGGGCGAGGTCGTCCAGGAGGGCGAGACGGACCACCTGGTGGGCCGCCGGCCGGCCCGAGCGGGCGATTGACCTCGGGCCAGCCGGAGCGCCGGTCCTACTTCGAGGACGTGCAGACGGGCGTGCCGCACGAGACGCCCGCCATGACGCTCACCGAGACCCACGCCGCCCTCTTCGCCTCGCTCACCACGACCCGGCCGGGGGAGCCGGGCGCGATCCCGGATCTGCTGCCCCTCTGCCTGTCCTCCGGCCTCGGCTGGCGGGTGCCCCAGCCGCCCCTCGTGGTGCTCGCGTTCATGGGCTTCGAGTGGCGGTTCCTCAAGCCGACCCGCGTGGGGGACACGATCCGCAGTGTCTCCAAGACGGTCGCGAAGCGCTCGATGAAGGATGGCGGCGTCGTCGTCGAGGAGCGCAGCATCATCAACCAGCACGGCGAGGTCGTGCAGAGCGGGCGGCTCACCCTGCTCGTGGCCAAGCGGCCCGCGGCGTGAAGCGCGCGGCCTGGCTGATGGCGGGGGCGGCGCCCGCCTTCTGGGGCGCCTATACCTGGGGCTCGCATCTCCTGACCCTGGCCAGCGTGTGGCGCGGCCCGCGGGAGCGCCGGGCCGTCGCGCTCACCTTCGATGACGGGCCGGATCCTTCGTTTACGCCGCGCGTGCTCGACATCCTGGAGCGCGAGGGGGTCCGCGGCACTTTCTTCATGATCGGCCGGCGCGCCGCGCACGCCCCCGCGGTGACCCGCCGCATCGCGGAAGCCGGTCACGATCTCGGCAACCACACGTGGAGTCACGCCAGCCTCTGGCGCTGCGGGCCCGACCGGACCGAGCGGGAGATCGGCGACGGGCACGCCGCCATCGCCCAGGCCGCGGGCGCGCCCCCGCGCTTCTTCCGCCCGCCGTGGGGCAAGACCAACCTCGCCATGTTCGGCGCGCTACGCCGCCTCGAGACCCCATGCGTGTTCTGGACGGTGCAGCCGGAGAGCCGGCGGCCCGTGGCTCCCGCGGAGCAGGCGCGGCGAGGCGTCGCGCGCGCCCGGCCGGGCGCCATTTACGACTTGCACGACGCGGACGGCGTGCCGGGGGCGGGGGCGCGCCTCGTCGAGTACCTGCCCGCGCTGATCGCGGGCCTCCGCGGGCAGGGCTACGCGCTGGTCCCGCTCCGCGAGCTGCTGTAGAATCGCCCCGACCAAGCAAGCCCACGACAAAGGAGTCTCTGATGGCCGTCGATCCCCGCAAGCACAGCCGCGTCCTCCTCGAAGGCACCGATCGCGCCGCCGCCCGCGCCATGATGAAGGCGGTGGGCTTCAACGACGAGGACCTCTCGCGTCCCCAGATCGGTGTGGCCCACTCCTGGATCGGGACCATGCCCTGCAACTGGAACCACCGGAAGCTGGCCGAGAAGGTCATGCAGGGCATCCGGGCGGCGGGCGGCACCCCGATCGAGGTCAACACGATCTCGATCACCGACGGCATCACGATGGGCACCGAGGGCATGAAGGGCTCGCTGATCAGCCGCGAGGTCGTGGCCGATTCGGTCGAGCTGGTGGCCCGCAGCCACATGTTCGACGGGATCGTGACCATCTCCGGCTGCGACAAGACCATCCCGGCGATGACCATGGTGCTGGGCCGGCTCGACATCCCGAGCCTCATGCTCTACTGCGGCTCGATCATGTTCGGCCGCTGCGCCGGCTCCGAGGGCCCGTTCGCGAACCGCAAGCTGACGATCCAGGACGTCTTCGAGGCCATCGGTGCCTACAACGCGGGGAAGATCTCGCTCGAGCAGTTCAAGGACGTGGAGGACCACGCCTGCCCCGGCGCGGGCGCGTGCGGCGGGCAGTTCACCGCCAATACCATGGCGACCGCCTACGAGATGCTCGGCATGTCCCCGATGGGCTGGAACGACATCCCGGCCATCGATCCCCGGAAGGAAGAAGTGGCCTTCGAGTCCGGCAAGCTGGTCATGGAGCTGGTACGCAAGGGCGTGACCCCGCGCAAGGTCGTGACGCGCAAGAGCTTCGAGAACTCCATCGCGGGGGTCATGGCCACCGGCGGCTCCACCAACGCGGTGCTGCACCTCCTGGCCACCGCCCGGGACTTCGGGGTGAGGCTCTCGATCGAGGACTTCGATCGGATCTCGCGCAAGACCCCGGTGGTCGCCGACCTCAAGCCGTGGGGCAACTACACCGCGCCCGAGATGTACGAGGCGGGCGGCATGGCGGTGGTGGGCAAGCGGCTCCTCGAGGCCGGCCGGCTCCACGCGGGCGAGAAGACGGTGACGGGGCGCACCATCGGCGAGGAGGTCAAGGCCGCCTCGGAGCCCGCGGGCCAGCAGGTGATCAAGCCGCTCGCCCGCGCGCTGAAGTCCGAGGGCGGCATCGCGATCCTGCGCGGCAACCTGGCCCCCGGCGGCTGCGTGATCAAGCTCTCCGGCCAGAAGAAGTACGCGCACCGCGGGCCCGCGCGCGTCTTCGAGGTGGAGGAAGACGCCTTCCAGGCCATCAAGAAGGGCAAGATCAAGCCCAACGACGTGATCGTGATCCGGTACGAGGGCCCCAAGGGCGGCCCCGGCATGCGCGAGATGCTGCACGTCTCCGGTGCTTTGCAGGGCGCGGGGCTGGGCGAGAGCGTGGCCCTGATGACGGACGGCCGGTTCTCGGGCGCCACCCACGGCTTCATGATCGGCCACATCGTGCCCGAGGCGGCAGAGCGCGGCCCCATCGCGGCGGTGCGAAACGGCGACATCATCGACATCGACGTGAAGAAGCGCCGCCTCGACCTGGAAGTGCCGGCGGCCGAGATCAAGAAGCGCCTCGCCAAGTGGAAAGCGCCCAAGCCGCGCTTCACCACCGGCGTCTTTGCCAAGTACGCGGCGACCGTCTCCGACGCCTCGGTCGGCGCCTATACGTAGGTAGTTCCCACCCTATTTCCCTCTCCCCTCAGGGGAGAGGGCAGGGTGAGGGGTGGTCTCGCTGAGGGCCCCTTACCCCAGCCGGATATCCAGCCACCCCTCCGCGGCGACCACCGCGCGCTCCCGCGCCCGGATCAGCACGGTGGTGGTGGCCGACTCGAAGATGGTAGGCCCTTTGACCTCCTGGCCCTCCGCCAGCCCGTCCATCGCGTAGACCGGCACCTCCAGCCAGCGCTCGAGGTACACGCGGCGGCTCCGCGGCGCGGCTGGCGCGCTCACCCGCCGCGGCTGCTCGGCGGGCAGGGCCGGGAGCCGCCCGATCACGGCGGACCGCACGTTGACCAGCACCACATCCTGACCGGGCGCGCTGTAGGTGTAGAGCTCCTCGTGGCGCTTGTGGAAGCGCTCGACCACCTGCTCCATGAGGTCTTTCGCCTCCATGTCCACCCCGTCGAGCGGCACCTGGATCTCGAAGGTCTGCTCGCCGTAGCGCATGTCCACCGAGCGGCGTACGTCCACCCGGCCCGCGAACGACGCGCCGAGGCGCCGCCGTCCCTCCGCCTCCATCTCGGCGAAGAGCTTGCGCAGGCGCCCCGCGCCGACCTGGCCGGCCTCGCCCACGTGGGTGCGCACGAACTCGTAGCGCAGGTCGGTGGCCAGCATGCCCCAGGCCGAGAGCACCGAGGCCAGCCGCGGCACCACCACGCGGGTGATCTCGAGCATGCGCGCGACCTCGGTGATGTGGAGCCCGGCCGCGCCGCCGAAGGAGAGCAGGGTGAAGCGCCGCGGGTCGGCGCCCCGCCGCACCGAGACCAGGCGGATCCCTTCCGCCATATTGGTATTGACCACGCGGTGGATCCCTTCCGCCGCCGGCAGCAGGCCCAGCCCGAGCCGCGCCGCCACGCTTTCCACCGCGGCCTGGGCCGCCGCCGGCTCGAGGCGGGCGCGCCCGCCGAGAAAGCCGGCCGGGTCGAGCAGCCCCAGGACCAGGTT
>DASQAL010000150.1:0-42299 GCA_035635775.1 Candidatus Acidiferrum sp. | reverse complement strand
CGGTCACCGGCACCGGGATGTCGTGGCGGCGGGCGAAGTCCATGAGCGCGGTGCGGGAGTCGAGCTCCCACTCCCGCCACGGCGCGATCACGGTCAGCTCGGGCCCCAGAGCCGCGTAGGTCAGCTCGAAGCGCACCTGGTCGTTGCCCTTGCCGGTGGCCCCGTGGCTCACCGCGTCCGCCCCCTCATTCCTCGCGACGTCCACTTGGGCCTTGGCGATGAGGGGCCGGGCGATCGAGGTTCCCATCAGGTACGAGCCCTCGTACACCGCGTTGGCCCGGAGCATCGGGAACACGAAGTCGCGGACAAACTCCTCCCGGAGATCGACGATGTGGACCGAGGAGGCGCCGGTGCGCAGGGCCTTCTCCTTGACCGGGATCAACTCCTCGCCCTGCCCCAGGTCGGCGCAGTAGGCCACGACCTCGCAGCGGTACGTCTCGATGAGCCAGCGGAGGATGACGGAGGTGTCGAGGCCTCCGGAGTACGCGAGCACGACCTTCTTGACGGATCTGGTCACGGCTGCTCCCCACCCAGCAGGGTGAGAATGATCGCCTTCTGCGCGTGCAGGCGGTTCTCCGCCTGGTCCAGGATCAGGCTGCGGGGCCCGTCGAGCACCGCGTCGGTGATCTCCTCGCCCCGGTGCGCGGGCAGGCAGTGCATCACGAACGAGTTGCCGGGCGCGAAGTTCAGGAGCCGGTCGTTGACCTGGTAGCGCTGGAAGGCCTCCAGGCGCTGCTCGCGGTCTCCTTCCTGCCCCATGCTGATCCAGGTGTCGGTGTAGACCACGTCGGCGTCCTCCACCGCGTCGCGCGCCTCGGTGGTGACCTGCACGCGGCCGCCCATGGCGCGACAGGCCTCCAGCACGCCCGCGTCCGGCTCGTAGCCCGGCGGGCACGCCACCACCGAGGTGGTGCCGAGCATGGAGCCCAGCAGCAGGAGGGAGTTGCACACGTTGTTACCGTCGCCCACCCAGGCCAGGCGCAGCTTCGCGGGATCCAGGCCGCGCTCGTAGAGCGTGAAGAAGTCCGCCATCGCCTGGCAGGGATGCTCGAGGTCCGACAGGCCGTTGATCACCGGGACGGTGGCGTGGGCCGCGAGCTGCTCGAGCGTCTTGTGCGAGAACACGCGGGCCGCCACCACGTCCACCCAGCGCGAGAGGTTGCGGCCCACGTCGGGCACCGACTCGCGCTTGCCCATCCCGATCTCCTGCGCGGCCAGGTACACCGCGGCGCCGCCCAGCTGCACCATCGCCACCTCGAAGGTGACGCGGGTGCGCAGCGAGGGCTTCTCGAAGATCAGGGCCATGGTCCGCCCGGGCAGCGGGGTCCAGCGGTCACGCGCCTTCTGCCGGGCCTTCAGCTCGGCCATGAGGGCGAAGAGCCGCGGGAGGTCCTCCCGGGCGAGGTCGCGGATGGACAGGAAGTGGGTCACTTCACGAAGCCGCTCAGGACCTGGTCGATGATCTCGACGGCGCGGCGTACCGAGGCCTCGTCCACGATGAGAGGCGGCGCAAGCCGCAACGTATTGTCACCCGCGCTGAGCACGAGCAGGCCGCGCTCGCGGCAGACCCCGATGACGTCGCCCACCGGCGGCACCAGGTCCATGCCCACGAGCAGGCCCCGCCCGCGCACCGCGGTGGCCAGCTTCGGGTGCCGGCCCCGCAGCGCCTCGAGCTGATCCCGTAGCAGGCGGCCGGTGGCGGCCGCGCGCTCGGGCAGGCGCTCCTCCATCAAGGTGGTGAACACGGTCAGGCCCACTGCGGTGGCGAACGGGTTGCCGCCGAAGGTGGAGCCGTGAGTACCCGGCGTGAACGCGGACGCCACGCTCTCGGTGGCCAGGGTGGCCCCGATCGGCACCCCGTTGGCCAGTGCCTTGGCGAGGGTCATGATGTCGGGCTCGACGCCGGAGTGCTCGTAGGCCCAGAGCCGGCCGGTGCGCCCCATGCCGGTCTGGATCTCGTCCAGCACGAGCAGGACCCCCGCCTCGTCGCAGAGCTTGCGGAGCCCGGGCAGGTAGCCGTCGTCCGGGATGTTGACGCCGCCCTCACCCTGGATCGGCTCGACCATGACCGCGGCGGTGTGGCTGTCGATGGCCCGCTCCACCGCGCGCAGGTCGTTGAACGGCACGTACTTGAACCCGCCGGGCAGCGGCTCGAAGCCGTGATGGTACTTCTCCTGCGCGGTGGCGGTGACGGTGGCGAGGGTCCGGCCGTGAAAGCCGCCCCGCATCGTGATGATGTCCCCGCGGTCGCTGGCCCCGTGCTCCTTGGCCCACTTGCGGGCGAGCTTGATCGCGGACTCGTTGGCCTCCGCGCCCGAGTTGGAGAAGAACACGCGGTCCGCGAACGAGTGATCGCAGAGCAGCTTGGCGAGCTGGGTCTGCTGGGGGATGTAGAAGAGATTCGACACGTGGAGCAGCGTGGCCGCCTGCTCCCGCATCGTCCCCACCACCTTGGGATGGGAGTGCCCGAGCGCGGTCACCGCGATGCCGCCGGTGAAGTCGAGGTACTCCTTGCCGTCGCTGTCCCACACCCGCGCCCCGTCGCCGCGCACCAGCACCACCGGGTTGCGCTTGGCGGTGGTCATCAGGTGCTTGTCCGCCCACTCGATCAGCGTCTTCGTGTCCGTCATGTCTCCCTCATAAGACGATTTCAGTCCCGATACCTTCTTTGGTGAGGACTTCGAGCAGGATCGCGTGGGGCACACGGCCGTCGATGATGTGGGCCTTCTGGGCGCCTCCGCTGAGCGCCCGCAGGGAGGACTCCACCTTGGGCAGCATGCCCCCGTCGATCACGCCCGCCTTGATCAGCCGCTCCGCGTCGCGCTTGGTGAGCGTCGAGACCAGACGGCCGTCCTCGCCGTTGATGCCGGGGACGTCGGTGAGGTGGATCAGCTTCTCCGCAAACAGGGCGGCGGCCACGTCGCCCGCGACCAGGTCCGCGTTGATATTGTAGGTCTCGCCTGCCGCCCCCACCCCGACCGGGGCGATCACCGGGATGAAGCCGTTCTCCTCGAGCAGCCGGATGGGCTCGGGATTGACCGCCTCCACCTCGCCCACCAGCCCGATGTCCACCTGGGTGCCGTCGGGCATCCGGTGCAGCCGCTTGTGGGCCCGGAGCAGGCTCGCGTCCTTGCCGGAGAGCCCCACCGCGCGGCCTCCGTGGAGATTGATGAGACCCACGATCTCCTTGTTGATCTTCCCGACCAGGACCATCTCGACGACCTGCACCGTCTCCTCGTCGGTGACGCGCATGCCGCCCACGAACGTGGAGTCCTTGCCGAGCCGCTTCAGCAGGGCCCCGATCTGAGGACCACCGCCGTGGACGATGACCGGCCGGATGCCGACCAGCCGCAGCAGCAGGACGTCCTTGGCGAACTGCTCCTTGAGGTCCGCCTGCTCCATGGCCGCGCCCCCGTACTTGATCACGAGGGTCTTGCCCTGGAAGGCACGGATATAGGGCAGCGCCTCGATGAGCAGCTCGGCACGCTGCACCAGCTCCGGGATCGGCGTCATGCGCTCGTCCATCTCTATAACTCGTCCACCTCTATAAGATGTAGCGGGAGAGATCCTCGTCCTTCACCACGTCGGCCAGCTGCGCGTGCACGTACTCCGCGTCGATCGCCAGCTCCTGACCCACCAGGTTCGGGGCGTCGAAGGAGATCTCCTCCAGCAGCCGCTCCATCACGGTGTACAGGCGGCGGGCCCCGATGTTCTCGGCCCGCTGGTTCACCGTGAACGCGATCTCGGCGATGGCCTCCACCGCGTCGGTGGAAAAGCGCAGCGCCACCCCTTCCGTCTTCAGCAGCTCAACGTACTGCCGGATCAGGGCGTTCTGAGGTTCGCTCAGAATGCGGACAAAATCCGGCCGCGTCAAGGGCTCCAGCTCGACCCGGATCGGGAAGCGTCCCTGCAGCTCCGGGATCAGGTCCGCGGGCTTGGCCACGTGGAAGGCGCCGGCCGCGATGAACAGGATGTGGTCGGTCCGGACCGTGCCGTACTTGGTGGTCACCGTCGAGCCCTCGACGATCGGCAGGAGGTCCCGCTGCACCCCTTCCCGGGACACGTCGGGCCCTCGGCCCCCCTCCCGGCCCGCGATCTTGTCCAGCTCGTCCAGGAAGATGATCCCCGAGTTCTCCACCCGGCGGATCGCCTGGCCCACCGCCTCGTCCACGTCCACCAGCTTCTGGGCCTCCTCCTGGGCCAGGAGCCGCCGGGCCTCCCCCACCTTGACCCGCCGCCGCCGCGTGCGCCCGGGCATGAGGTGCGAGAGCATGTCCTTCAGGTTGATCCCGATCTCCTCCATGCCCTGGCCGGGGAGGACCTCCAGCATGGGCCCGGCCTGCTGCACGTCCATCTCGATGGGCCGGTCGTCGAGCTTGCCGGAGCGGAGCTGGGCGCGGAGCTTGTCCCGGGTGGCGTCGCGGGATGCGTCGGGCGACACCTCCTCGAGCGTGCCGCTCACGAAGGCCTCACCGGGCCGACGAGGCAGCAGGAGGTCGAGGAGCCGCTCCTCGGCCAGCGCCTCCGCCCGCTCGCGGACCGCCGCCGCCATCTCGGCCTTGACCATGCTCACGCCGAGCTCGGTCAGGTCACGGATCATGGACTCCACGTCCCGTCCCACGTAGCCGACCTCCGTGTACTTCGAGGCCTCCACCTTGAGGAACGGGGCCTGGGCGAGCTTGGCGAGGCGCCGGGCGATCTCGGTCTTCCCGACCCCGGTGGGCCCGATCATGATGATGTTCTTGGGCGCCACCTCGTCCCGGAGCTCGGCGGGCAGGTTCTGCCGCCGCCACCGGTTGCGCAGGGCGATGGCCACCGCGCGCTTGGCCTTCCCCTGCCCCACGATGTAGCGATCGAGCTCGGCGGTGATCTGGGCCGGAGTGAGGCCGGTCATCCCAGGGTGGTCGGTCACAGGGTCAGCACCGTGATCTGGTCGTTCGTGTAGACGCAGATGCCGGCCGCGATGCGGAGGGCCTCCTCCGCGATCTGGGGCGCCTCGAGCGTGGAGTGCGCCCGGAGGGCCCGGGCCGCGGCCAGGGCATAGGGCCCGCCGGAGCCGATCCCGACCAGGCCGTCGTCGGGCTCGATCACGTCGCCGGTGCCCGACACGATGAAGCTCGACTCCGCGTCGGCCACGGCCAGTAGGGCCTCGAGCCGCCGGAGCACGCGGTCCATGCGCCACTCCTTGGCCAGCTCGACGGCGGCGCGGGCCAGATTGCCCCGGTGCTCCTCGAGCTTCGCCTCGAAGCGCGCGAAGAGCGTGAAGGCGTCGGCGGCCGCGCCCGCGAAGCCCGCGAGCACGCGGTCGTGGTGCATCTTGCGCACCTTGCGCGCGCCCGCCTTCATGATGGTCTGGCCCACGGTGACCTGCCCGTCGCCCGCCACCGCCACGCGGCCCCGGTGCCGGACGCAGACCACGGTGGTGGCGTGGATCGGCACGACGGTCGGCGACGTCATCGCGGGCGCCGTCCTCTCAGGTCGCCCGCGGATGCGCGGCGTCGTACACGCGCATCAGGTGCTCCGGGCTCACGTGGGTGTAGCGCTGGGTCGTGGAGAGGCGGCTGTGGCCCAGCAGCTCCTGGATGAGGCGGAGATCCGCGCCGGCTCCCAGCATGTGGGTGGCGAAGCTGTGGCGGAGGGTATGGGGCGTCACCCGCTGGACGATCCCGGCCCGACGCGCGCGGGCGCGCACGATGCGAAGCGCGCTACGCGGGGTGAGCCGGCCGCCCCGCGCGTTGAGGAAGAGCGGCCCGCGCCGGCGCCCGCGCAGCGCGAGGTAGGCCGCGAGGGCGTCCAGCGCGGTCTCGCCGACCGGCACCACGCGCTCCTTGCTCCCCTTGCCGAGGACGCGGACGGTGCGCCGATCCTCGTCGAGATCGTCGACGTCGAGGCCACAGCCCTCCGCCACCCGCAGCCCACTCGCGTAGAGCAGCTCCAGGAGGGCGCGATCCCGCGCGCCGCCCACGGACGGCTCCGGCCCGGGGTGGAGGAGGGCGGCGGTCTCGTCCACCGGCAGGAACGACGGCAGGCGCCGGCCCAGGCGCGGGCCGCGCACCTGGCGCGCCGGGTTCACGTCGAGGACGCCGCGGCGGGCGAGGAAGCGGAAGCAGCTCCGCACCGCGGCCAGCTTGCGCGCGATGGTGGCCTTGGCCAGCTTCCGCTTGTGCAGCCGCGCCAGGTAGGCCCGGACCACGCGCGTGTCCGCCGCCTCCCAGCCCGCGATCTTCTCCTCGGCGAGGAAGCGGGTGAACTCGATCAGGTCGGCGGTGTAGCCCCGGAGGGTATGGGGAGACGCGCCGCGCTCGACACCCTGGTATTCGAGGAAGGACCCGACCGCCGTGTCCATTGTCGATGAGCCGGGGGGCTCCTCACGCGACCGTGGGAACCACTTCGTGCCGGTAGCCGCACTCCTCCCGGAAGCACTGCCGCGTGACCTTGCCGCCGCGAGCGTAGCGCTCGGTCAGGAACGGGGCCGCGCACTTGGGGCACGGCTCCGCCACCGGGCGCGTCCACAGGGCGAACTTGCACGTGGGGTAGTTCGTGCACGCGTAGAAGGTCTTGCCCTTGCGGGTGCGCTTCTCCAGGAGCTGGCCGCCGCAGTCGGGCAGCGGGCACGTGATCCCGAGCGTCACCGGCTTGGTGGTCTTGCATTCCGGGTAGCCCGAGCACGCGATGAACTTGCCGAAGCGGCCGTGCTTGATGACCATCGGCTTGCTGCACGTCGGGCAGATCTCGTCGGTGGGCTCGTCCGCCGGCCGCTCGCGGCCGCCGCTCATGTCCTTGGTGAACTTGCAGTCGGGATAGGCGGAGCAGGCCAGGAACTTTCCGAAGCGCCCCCACTTCTCGAGCAGCGGCTTGCCGCAGTCGGGGCACGCCTGCCCGGTGTCCACGCCGACCTTGACGTTGTCCATCTTCTTGCCGGCCGCCTTGAGGTCGCGCGAGAACTGCTTGTAGAAGGACTCGACCGTCTTCACCCAGTCCGCGTCGCCCTCCTCGATCTTGTCGAGCGATTCCTCGAGCTGGGCGGTGAACTCGACGTCCATGACCTCGGGGAAGTGGGGCACCAGCATGTCGGTGACCTGCATGCCGAGGTCGGTCGGGAAGAGGGTGCCGCGCTCGCGCCTCGCGTAGCCGCGGTCCTGGATGGTGCCGAGGATCTGAGCGTAGGTGGACGGCCGCCCGATCCCGCGATCCTCCAGCGTCTTGACCAGCGAGGCCTCGGTGAAGCGCGGCGGCGGCTGGGTGAAGTGCTGCTTGGGATCGAGCGCGAGGAGCTTGAGCGTCTCGCCCACGGTCAGCGGCGGCATCACCGCCTCCGCCTCCTCCTCCGGCGTCTCGTCGGTGGCCTCGCGCGATTCGACGTACACCGCGGTGAAGCCGGGGAACTTCATGGTCGAGCCCTGGGCCCGGAAGAGGCAGTCCCCCGCGGTGGTGTCCGCGGCCACCGTGTCGTAGACCGCGGGCAGCATCTGGCTCGCGAGGAACCGCTCCCAGATCAGCCGGTAGAGCGCGAGCTGGTCCTTGGACAGGAAGCGCGCCACCGCCTTGGGCTCGCGCGCCACCGAGCTCGGGCGCACCGCCTCGTGGGCCTCCTGCGCGCTCTTCTTGGCCTTGTAGGTGGGCGGCGCGTCGGGCAGGTACTCGCGCCCCAGGCGCCCGGTCACCCACTCCCGCGCCTCCTCCTGCGCCTCCGCGGCCACCCGCACCGCGTCGGTGCGCATGTAGGTGATGAGGCCGACCGCGCCCTCCTCGCCCAGCTCGACGCCCTCGTAGAGCTGCTGGGCCAGCATCATCGTCTTCTTGGCGGTGAAGTGGAGCTTGCGGCTCGCGTCCTGCTGCAGCGTGGAGGTGATGAAGGGCGGCGCGGGATTCCGCCGCCGCTCCCCCCGCGTGACCGACTTCACGGTCCAGACCGCGCCGTGGAGGGCGGCCATCACGGCCAGGGTGGCGGCCTCGTCGGGCAGGTTCGCCTTCTCGCCGCGCACCTCCTTGAGGCTCGCGATGAAGTCGGGCGGATTCTTGCCCTTGAGCTTGGCGTGCAGCGACCAGTACTCCACCGGCACGAAGGCGGCGATCTCGCGCTCGCGCTCGGTGAGGAGGCGCACCGCCACCGACTGCACGCGACCGGCCGACAGCCCGCGGCGGATCTTCTCCCACAGGAGCGGGGAGAGCTTGTAGCCGACCAGCCGGTCCAGCACGCGACGGGCCTGCTGGGCGTTGACCTTGTTGGTGTCGATCTTGCCCGGGTGCAGGAACGCGGCCTTGACCGCGCGCTCCGTGATCTCGTTGAACATGATCCGATGCGTCTTGGCCTTGCTGATGCCGAGCTCCTGGGCGAGGTGCCAGCCGATGGCCTCCCCTTCCCGGTCCGGGTCGGTCGCGATATACAGCGCGTCCACCTTCTCGGCCGCCTTCTTCAGCTCGTCGAGCACCTTCTTCTTGGCCGGCAGCACCTTGTACTCGGGCTTGAAGCCCTTCTTCTCGTCCACCCCGAGCCTGGACTTGGGCAGATCGCGGACGTGGCCCATCGAGGCCTTGACGACGTACGTCGAGTCCAGATACTTCTGGATCGTCTTGACCTTGGTGGGCGACTCCACCACCACCAGTGCTCGCTTCACCGCCGCCACCCGGTGGTCTCCTATCCCCGTCCGACCCGGACGAACCGTTTGCCCTCGATCTGCCGCACGCGTCCCTCCAGCTCCAGGTCCAGCAGCGCGGCCGAGACCCGCCCGGCCCCGAGGCCACTCCGCTCGATGACGTGGTCGATGTCGACCGGATCCTCACCGAGGAGCGACAGAAGCTTGCGTGTCGCCTCCGTGACTTCTCTCTGGTATTCGCTCGGCTCGCCTTCGGCTTCACCTCGCCAAGCAACTACCGGCTCGCCTTCGAGGGCGTCTCCTGCCGTTCCAATTCTTGCCGTTGCGGTGACGCAGGCCTTCCAGCGCTCCGGCAATACCGCGACCACGTCCTCCCAGCCCAACGCCAGGTGCGCCCCGTCCTGGATCAGCCGGTTGGCGCCGCGACTTTCCGGCGCGGTGATGCGCCCGGGCACCGCCAGCACCTCGCGGCCCAGCTCGGCGGCGAGGCGCGCGGTGATGAGGGAGCCGCTCCGCTCGGCCGCCTCGACGACGACCACCGCGAGCGACATCGCCGCGATCACCTGGTTGCGGATTGGAAAGTTCTGCGGGAGCGGTGGAGTCCCCGGCGCGAACTGGGAGAGGAGGGCGCCGCGCTCCGCGATCTCGACCGCGAGCCGCCGGTTCTCCGGCGGGTAGATCACGTCCACGCCCGACCCCAGCACCGAGAGGGTGCGACCGCCGACGCGCAGCGCGCCGCGGTGCGCCGCGCTGTCGATCCCGCGCGCGAGCCCGCTCACGATGGTGACGCCACGCGCGGCGAGGTCCGCCGCGAGTGTCTCGGCCACCTCGAGGCCGTAGGTGGTCGCGCGGCGCGAGCCCACGATGGCCACCGCGAGGGCGTCCTCGTCCAGCAGACGGCCACGCACGTGGAGCGTGGCGGGCGCGTCGGGGATCTCCGCGAGGCGCGACGGATACTCGGCGTCCGCGCGCGTGAGCACGCGCGTCGACCCGTCCTCCCGCGCCGTCTCGTCGTGGATACGCTCATGTATCACGGGCGTCACTCACCTCGCCGATCACGATCTCAGAGTCGAGCAGTGCGTTTCAGTATACCGGACCGTCAAATCGGGGCAAAACCGGGCGGGCTCGATCACCGCGGCGAGCGTCCCCCACTGAGAGAGGCGAGGAGCGCGCGCGCCTGGGTGGCGGCCTCGGTCCGCGGGTGCGACTTCACCACCTGCTCCCACGTCTCGCGCGCACGCGGGAGGTCATGCAGGGCGCGGTAGCACATACCGAGCTTGAGTAGCGCCTCCGCGACGGGCGGGCTCTGGGGGTAGAGGTCGGGCACCTTCTGGAATTCGGTCACCGCCTGATTGAAGTCGCGCTGGCGATAGTAGGCCTCGCCGATCCAGTACTGGGCGCTCGCGGCCAGGGTGTGCTTGGGAAACTTGTCGATGAGCTCGGTGAACTCGAGCACCGCCTGGCCGTGCTCGTCGGCGCGGAAGCTGGCCATCGCGGTCGCGTAGAGCTTCTCGCCCGTCACCTCGCGCCCGGGCGGCGGCGCCGCCGCCGGCTTCGGAGCCGGCGGGGTGGGCGGCGGCACGCTGAGCGTCGCCACCTTCTGGTTCGTCTCGTCGAGCGCGGTGCGGAGCCCCCGCACGGCGCCGTCCTGCTGCTGGATCGCCGCCTTGAGCTGCTCACGATCGGTGGCCACCGTCTTGGTCTCGCCGACCAGGAACGCGGCCTGCGCGTCGAGCGCCTTCAGCTCGCCGGCGAGCTTCCCCACGTCCTTGGCAATCTGATCCTGCCCCTTCTTCAACTCCTCGACCTGCTTGACCACCGCGGCCATCTCGGCCTCGCGGCGCGCCTTCTCCCCGGTGCCGCAGCCGGCCGCCGTGGCCGCGAGCAGGACGACCCCGAGGAGGGGCGACGTGCACACGAACCGTTCACGCAAACGGGTCACCATGGCATTGACCGTAGCACCTGTCCGATCGAAAAGCTAATTCTCACGAGCCTTTGACTGGCACTAGGCTTTTCGCTAGCATGGCGGGCCATGGACGAGCTCCCCTGGATGCTCGCGGCCTCGGCCCTCGGTACCGGCTTCGTGTTCGGCTACATCATCCAGCGCGGCGGCTTCTGCCTGACCCGCGCACTGTCCAATGCGGTGCTGATGCGGGACGGCAATATCCTGCGCGCCTACATCCTCGCCCTGCTCGTGGCGATGGTCGGTGTGCAGGTGATCGAGGCGCTGGGGCTGGTGGACATCCCCCTGCGCCCGCTGCGCTGGGTGTCGAACATCGTGGGCGGCCTGCTCTTCGGCGTGGGCATGATCCTCTCCGGCGGCTGCTCCGGCAGCACCTGGTACCGGGTGGGCGAAGGTGCCGTCGGCGCCTGCGTGGTGCTGCTGGGCTTCGCCATCGGCGCCACCACCGCCGGCGTCGGGCTGCTGGCGCCATTCCGCAGCGCGCTGCAGAAGCCCGCGTTCACGGTCGGGGACGGCGCCGCCCCGACGCTCGCCAATATCGCGGGGCTCTCACCGTGGATCGTGATCGCGGGGCTCGCGATCGGGATCGGGATCTGGCTGATGCGCGGCCGGCGCGAGCCCGAGCACGGCAAGTGGCCCTGGCCCGCCACCGGCGCCGCCGTCGGCGTGATGATCGCGGTGGGCTGGTGGGCCTCCGCCTTCGGCGACCGCCCGGTCGGCATCACCTTCGCGGCCAATACCGGCCACCTCCTCACCTACCCGATGGTCGGCTACCCCAACCGCGTCACCTGGAGCATGCTGATGGCCCTCGGCGTCCCGCTGGGCGCCTTCGTCGCCGCGTGGACCACGAGCCAGTTCAACCTGAAATTTCCCGCGCCGTCGAGCCTCGTGAAGATCTTCTTCGGAGGCCTGTTGATGGGCGCCGCGGCCCTGATTGCCGAAGGGTGCAACATCAACCAGGGGCTGACGAACTCGGCCACGCTGGCGCTCGGCAGCCTCCTCACGTTCGCGTCGATGTGTGCCGGCGCGTGCGCGACGATCTGGTTCCTGTTCGTCCGGAAGTCCTGATCGAGCGCGCGAGTCGGCCGGGCAGCGCCGCGGGGGGCGGGGGGTGGGGCTCTGACCACGACCGCCTTTGTCGTTTCGTTGCGTGAGGAGTTCCCAATCTGGGAGGGAGAGATTCCTGGCTTCCGTTGGCGGGGAACGAGTCACCCGCCCCACCCCCCGCCCCCCGCGGCGCTGCCCGCCCGGTCTTCCTCTTTGTTGTTTCCGCTTTCCTGCTTAGAAGCCAGGCCGCAGGACGATTACCTTCACTTGCTCGCCCGGCTGGATCGTTGTTTCGCCCGGAACTACTGCTAGGCCGTCGGCAGTAACCATCGACCGCAGGACCCCTGAGCTCTGCGTGCCGGTGAGCTGGGCGCCGTAGGTATCTCCGTCCGGCGTCAGGGTGACGCGGAGGTAGCCGCGGCGGGTGTCGCCGTTTTTGATCGGGGTGAGGGCGTGGGCGGTGATGGTGGGGCGGTGGAGGCGGGGGTGGCCGGCCATGCGGAGGATCGCGGGACGGACGAAGAGCTCGAAGGTGACCATGGCGGAGACGGGGTTGCCGGGCAGCGCGAACAGGGCGAGGGCGCCCTTGCCCTCCTGCGGGATCGTCGAGAAGGCGATCGGCTTGCCGGGACGCATGTCCACGAGCCAGAGGTGCTGCTCGGCCCCGAGCCGCGCCAGCGCGGCCTTCACGAAGTCGTGCTCGCCCACCGAGACCCCCGCCGAGGACATCACGAGATCGCACGCGAGTCCCCAGCGGAGTCGCGCCTCGATGTCCTCGAGGCGATCGCGCGCGATCCCGAGGCTCACCGGCTGGCCGCCGGCCTCGATCACCTGGGCGATGAGGGAATAGCTGTTGGAGTTCGGGATCTGACCGGGCCCGATCCGTCCACCCAGATCCACCAGCTCGTCGCCGGTGGAGAGGATCCCCACCCGAGGCCGCCGGATCACGCTCACCGAGCTACGGCCCACCGTGGCCAGCATCCCGATGTCGGCCGCGCTCAGCACCCGCCCGCGCTCGAGCACGCGGTCTCCCCGCTTCATGTCCTCACCCCGCGGCCTCACGAAGTCGCCGTCGCCGACCCGTTGCGGGACGAGCAGCGTGCCCGCCTCGTCGGTGACGTCCTCCTGGGGAATGACCGCGTCCGCGCCCTCGGGAAGCGGCGCGCCCGTGAAGATCCGGAAGGCCTCGCCCGGCCTCAGAGGCCGCTCCGCCATCGCCCCCGCGGGCACGCGGCCGGCAACGCGCAGGCGCGCGGGCGCGCCGGGAGCAACGGCGGCGGTGTCGGCGCTGCGGAGGGCGTAGCCGTCCATCGAGGAGGCGGGCCACGGCGGCATGTCGCGCGGGCTGTCCACATCCTCCGCGAGCACGCGGTGGAGGCTCTCGATCAGGGACACCCGCTCGTCGCCCAGCACGGCCACGCGCGACAGGATGCGATCGAGCGCTTCCTCGACGGAGATCACGCCCGGTATTTTACCCCGGGGACGCGACGGGCCGACGGGCTACTTGGGCAGGTTCAGGACCGGCTTGTAGCGGGCGAGGAACCAGCTGCGGCTCAGCACGAACAGGGCGAAGAAGCCGAGCGTCACCAGGATCTCGACCGGGCCGAGCGGCACCGTGTTGTCCCGGAGCAGCGAGGGAAACACGAGCAGCATCCGCTCGAAGAAGATGGCGATCCAGCCGAAGAACAGGATGACCTTGAACACCTGGTGCCGCTCCGGGGGGCGCCCGGTGAGCCGCTTGAGCAGGTAGGAGAACGGGATCAGCCAGCCGATGATGAAGATGGCCCACGCGATGGCGCCCCAGGGCTGGACGAAGAAGCGACGGATCACGTAGCGGGTCTCCACCGGCACGTGCCCGTACCAGATCACCAGGTACTGCGAGAAGAAGAAGTACATCCAGAATACGCTGAGCGCGAAGGTCAGCTTGGCCACGTCCTGGATCGCGGGCGGCGCCACCCGGGTCACGCCCCGCTCGTTGGAGCGGATCGTGAGGTAGGTGACGAGCCCGAACCCGGTGTACATCGAGGTGACCACGTAGTAGCCGCCGAAGAGCCCGCTGTACCAGTGGGGATCGAGCGACATCAGGAGGTCGAAGCCCCAGAGCGAGAGCACCACCACGTAGAGCGCGAGCAGCCAGCCCGCGAGCCGGTTGCGCCGGTTCACCGCGGCGGGGGCGTCGCCCCCCGGCTGGTCCTCGACCAGCACCGCCTTCACCAGCCGCATGGCGACCCAGTACAGCAGCAGCACGCCGAGACCGATGCGCAGCGACATGAACGGCACGTTGAGCCACGCCGCCTTGATGGCCAGCGGCTCGGTCACCCAAGGATAGAGCGTCGCGCGCCCGAAGAAGAGCACGAGGAAGAGCACGAAGGAGACCGGCAGGAAGCCCGCGGTGGTGATGGCGATCCGCTTGATACTGGGCGACCACCGGCCTTCCGTCACCTGGATCATCGCGGCGACGGCGGGACCGGTGATGGCCAGGCTCGACCAGAACAGCAGGTTCACGAGGTAGATACCCCAGGCCCGGGGGGCCGAGCCCTGCAGGACCCCGTACAGGAAGGCCACGATCCCGAGGATGGCCAGCAGCACGAGCAGCGGGTGCGCGGTCCGGGACGGCACCGCCGGCGAGGCGCTCATCGCGGTCATTTCTTGGCCAGGGTCCGGAGGTAGTTCACCACGTGCCACCGTTCTTCGGAGCTGAGCGCCTCCGCGTAGGACGGCATCACCGCGCCGCCCGCCGAGAGGTAGCTCTGCCAGTACCCGTCCGTCCGCACCTTGTGCAGCTCGGGATTGGTGAGATCGGCGGGGGGGACGAACTTGGTCGAGACCGGCCCGTCGCCTCGCCCGGACGCCCCGTGGCACGGGGTACAGTAGATCGTGAAGAGCTCGCCGCCCTTCCGCACCGAGTCCCCGGAGGCGGCCACCGGGTTGCGCCGCGCCGCCGCCGCGTCCCGCTCGGCGGGCGAGTGGTAGAGCTCGCCCCCGTTGCGCGGCAGGCTCCCCGGCGGCATCGAGAAGTTGTATTCCCCGGGCATCACGCGCTGGGTGGCGGTCATGTTGTTCATAAAGCGGTATCCCGCCGCTCCCCCGAGCACGGCGCCCACCGCCCCCAGCAGCAGGAGCGTCAGGAGGAAGACCCACTTCATCATCGCCGCACCTCTTCCGCTCCCGCGGCCGACAGCATCGACTGCACCGAGTCGACCTGGTCGGGGGGACAGGCCACCGCGACCCCGAAGCGGTCCACGCTGAAGCGCGGGTCGTAGGTGGGCGACGGCTTGAGCTTGGGGAGCTGGGCCAGGACCAGGATCGCCAGGGCGCTGGCGAGGCCGCCGAGCAGGATGGTCAGCTCGAAGGCGATGATGACGAAGGGCGGGATGGACACCGGCGCCTTGCCGCCCGTCACCAGCTCCCACTTGAGCGACGTCCAGATCGTGAGGAAGAAGCCGGTCGCGGTGCCGGTCAGGGCCCCGACCACCGTGAAGAGGCGGACCTTCGACAGCGGCTCTACTCGGTCGATCTCGTGCTCGATCTCCTCGACCGGAACCGGGGTGTAGACGGTGAGGTTCGAGAAGCCCTTGGCCCGCAGATCGCGGATGGCCTGCAGCGTGGTGTCCACGTGGGCGAAGACGCCCAGCACGTTGGCGGTCGTCGTCATCTCAGTGGTGGCCCCCGGTAGGCGTCGCGTGCTTCAGGGGACGCGGCAGCACTTCCTTGACCTCCACGATCGACAGCGAGGGCATCACCCGGATGAAGCCCAGGAAGAGCAGGAAGAACCAGGCGAAGGAGCCGATGATGATGGCGGTGTCGATCACCGTCGGGTAGTACGTCCCCCACGTGTAGGGATAGAAGTCGTGGGCGAGGCCGGGCACGATGATGTTGAAGCGCTCGAACCACATCCCGATGAGCACGAGGATCGAGATGACGTAGAGGGCGACCACGTGGGTCCGCAGCTTCTTGATGAAGAGGGTGAGTGGCACCACGCTGTTACAGAAGTACATGAGCCAGTAGGCCCACGCGTACTGCTTGGACGCCTTGGCGAACACGCTGGCCCGCTCGAAGTGGTCTCCGGAGTACCAGGCGGTGAAGACCTCGCATAGGTAGAAGTAGGTCAGCACCAGACTCGTCACCAGGATCAGCTTGGCCATCGCGTCCAGATGCTTGTTCGTGATGTACGGGTACCAGTTGAACAGGGCGCGCATGGGCAGGAGCAGCACCAGGACCATGGCGAAGCCGGAGAAGATGGCCCCGTCCACGAAGAACGGGGCGAACAGGGTGGAGTGCCAGCCCGGCACCAGGGCCATCGCGAAGTCGAAGGACACCACGCTGTGCACGGAGAGCACGAGCGGGGTGGCCAGCGCGGCGAGGAGCCCGTAGCCCCGGCGATAGTGCCGCCACTGCTGGTCGGATCCCTCCCACCCGAGCGACAGGACTGCGTAAATCTTCCGCCTGTAACCGGTCGCGCTATCGCGGAGGGCCGCGATGTCGGGCACCAGCCCCACGATGAAGAAGACCACGCTGATGGTCAGGTAGGTCGAGATCGCGAACACGTCCCACAACAGCGGCGACTTGAAGTTCGGCCACAGGTAGCGCTGGTTGGGGTACGGCATGAGCCAGTAGAAGAACCACATGCGGCCGAGGTGGATCAGCGGGAAGAGGCCCGCAGTCATGACCGCGAAGACGGTCATCGCTTCCGCCCCGCGGTAGATGGAGGTCCGCCACTTCGCCCGGAACAGGTACAGGACCGCGGAGATCAGGGTCCCCGCGTGGCCGATGCCGATCCAGAACACGAAGGTGGTGATGTACATCGCCCACATCTGGGGGGTGCGCTTGCCCGCCGCCCCGATCCCGACCCAGATCTGCCAGGCCCAGGCGGCGGCCCCGGCGGCCAGGATGAGGACCACCAGGCAGAGCCAGGCGAAGTACTTCTCGCCCGGCATGCCGATGGTGCGGAGGACGTCGCGGTTGACGTCGGCCCAGGTGACCTGGGCGGTCGCGCTCTGCGCGGGAGGCGGCGCGCTCATGCCTAGTGGCCCGCCTTCCCGTGGCCGCCCGCGGGCTCGGCGCGGACGACCTTCTTGAGATAGCTCACGCCCGGGAGCGTCCCCAGCTCGTGGAGCACGTGGTAGCTGCGGGCCGAGTGCGACAGCCTGGAGACGAGGGCGTCGCCGTCCTTCCGGTTCCCGAAGGTGATGGCCTGGGTCGGGCACGTCTGCTGACACGCGGTCTGCATGTCGCCGTCGCGCACCTGGCGTCCCGCGTCGCGCGCCGCGCCCTTGGCCGCCTCGATCCGCTGCACGCACATGGTGCACTTCTCCATCACCCCGAGCTGGCGCACCGTGACGTCTGGGTTGAGCTGCAGGTCGAGCGGCGACGACCAGGTGTAGTTGAACCAGTTGAACTTCCGCACGTGGTAGGGGCAGTTGTTGCCGCAGTAGCGCGTGCCCACGCAGCGGTTGTAGACCTGCCCGTTGAGGCCTTCGCGAGTGTGGTAGGCCGCATAGACCGGGCACACCGGCTCGCACGGCGCGATCTCGCAGTGCTGGCAGAACATGGGCAGGAACATGTTGACCGGCTTGGCGGAGGTGCCCTCCTGCCAGCGCTCCACCCGCAGCCAGTGCTGGATGCGCCCGTAGGCGACCTGGGCCTTCCCGACGGTCGGGACGTTGTTCTCGCTCTGGCAGGCGAGCACGCAGGCCTGGCAGCCGGTGCAGCGGTCCACGTCCACCGTCATCCCCCAGCGGTACTCCGGATACTTCACCGGCGGGTACATCCGAGGGTGATCCGCGTGCTCGGGCGGCTTGCCGCGCAGCTCGAGCTCGCGCGCGGCGCTCAGGCCCACCCACTGGGCGATCTCGCGATCGTCCTGGTCGAACTGCGCCTGCGGGATGGCCAGCGGGCGCCGGGCGCCGGTCTTGGCGAGCGAGACCTTCACCGCGAGCAGCGGCAGGCCGCCCGAGGCCGGATCCGGCGCGCCGGGCAGCAGCTCGATCGGATTGACCCCCACGTTCAGGAAGTTCGCCTGGCTCGCGGTGCCGGTCGCGGCGTTGCCCTGCTGCGCGAAGGTGCCCGTGTACTTGTGCCCTTGCCCCATCGCCACCGCCACCACACCGGGATGGACGAGCTCGGTCGGGTAGGCGGGCAGCTCGATGGCGCCGTGCGGGGACGTCACCTTGACGAGATCCCCACGCGCGATCCCCATCTGCTTGGCGGTCGCGGCGGGAACCTCGAGCCAGGAGTCCCAGGCCACCTGGGTGATCGAGTCCGGCACCTCGTGCAGCCACGGCAGGTCGCCACCCCGGCCGTCGTAGAAGCGGCTGGAAGGATAGATCATCAGCGCGTGCGAGCCATCCCCCTCGAGCTTCGGGGCGGCGGCCTGGATGCGCCCAGCCTCCGGGCGGAGCGAGACCGCCGGGGCCGCGCCGGTGCGCCACACCCCGCCGCGCCGGAGGGCGGCTTCCCAGAACTCGGTGAACGGTCCGGTGTTCCCGTAGTCCTTCGCAGTCTTCTGCCACTCTTCCCTGATGAAGTCCTGGAAGCTGGCCCACTTCAAGGGGCCCTTGCCCTCCTCGAGTCCGAGCGCCTGCCGGCCCACGCCGAGGAACACGTCGCCGGTGGCCTTGGCCGCGACCGGCTTGCCGTCGATCTGCACCGGTCCCATCGTGGGCTGCATGAGCCCGAGCACGCCGTCCTCGGAGGCGTAGTCGCCCCAGGCCTCGAGCGCGTGCAGCGTCGGCAGCACCAGGTGCGCCCGCGCGGTGGTCTCGTTGGGCCGGCTCGCGAGCGAGACGACGAGCGGGACCTTGGCCAGGGCCTCCGCGAAGCCCGCCTTGGGCGGCATCGCGTAGACCGGATTGACGTCCACCAGGACCAGCACCTCGATCTGGCCGGCCGCCATCGCCTGGGTCAGCCCCACCATGTCGGAATACGGGCTCACCCGGCTGAAAGGTGACGCGGCGCCGAAGCGCACGCGGGTGCCCACCGCGCCGACCGCCGCGTTGAGCAGGTTGACCGCGACGAGCGCCTCGGTGGCGGTGGTCGAGGTCGCGGCCATGCCGCCGCCCAGCACGAGGCCGGCCTTCGCCCTGGCGAGATCGCGGGCGACGTGCTTGATCGTCTCCGCGGCGACGCCGGAGGCCGCCGCGGCCGCCTCCACGTCGGCGGCGCGGACCGCCGCGCGCAGCGTGGCGAGATCGGCGCCCGGCGCCTGCAGCCCCTCGTCGACGATCACCTTGAGCATCGCGAGGGCGAGCGCCCCCTCGGTGCCGGGCGCGTTGCGCAGCCACTCGTCCGCGTTGGCCGCGGTCAGCGACATGCGCGGCTCGACGTGCACGAAGGTTCCCTGCTTGCCCTGGAAGAAGGCGTGCATCCGCGCGCAGTCGGCGGTGTAGCCCACGCGGTTGAGCCACGTCTCGAGGAAGTCCGCGCCGAAGGAGACCAGGTAGGTGGCCTCCCCGATCGCGTAGTCGGGGATCGCGTCCCGGCCGAAGGCCACCCGGTTCGAGGCGCGCAAGGCCTCGTAGCCGAACGGCTCGTAGGCGATACGCGTCCGCGCGCCGAGCAGCCGCACCCACTCGTCCATGAGGCGGGCGAGGCTGCCGGTCTCGAGCCCGCTCACCAGCGCGACGCGCGCGCCCTGCCGGCCCTTTGCGAGCGCCCCCAGCTTGTCCGCGAGCTGCTTCTCCGCGTCGGCCCAGGCGACGGGCTTGCCTCCGCTCAGGGGGCCGCGGAAGCGATCCGGATGGTAGAGGGCCTGCAGGCCCGCGTGCCCCAGCACGCAGAGCGCGCCGGTATTGGACGGGTGATCCGGATTGCCCTCGAGCTTGATGACGCGGCCGTCGCGGTTCTTCGCGATGACGCCGCACCCCGACGGGCACTCACGGCAGACACTCGCGAAGTAGGCGGGAACGCCGGGGACGATATTGTCCGGCGGAATGACGTAGGGGATGAGCTGCTCGGCCGACTGTCCACAGCCCCCGGCGGCCGCAGCGGCGCCCGTGGTGGCCACGATCTTGAAGAACGACCGGCGATCCATCCCGCTCATCCACTCCTCCGCCCTACTCGGCGCAGCCAGGTGGACATACTCCTTCGACGAGGCGTGCTGTGGATGAAGACCGGGGCGTGCGACGTGTTTCCGGGCTCCAACCTTGTGAACCCTATCACGTGGAAAAACCGGGTGTCAATAAGCTTGCGCGAAACAGGGGCAGTTGCCGCGATCCACGACGGGGCATCCGCCGTGGACTGTCGACCCTTAGCTTCTTTTCTTATATTGCTCGGCTCGCCTTCGGCTGCACCTCGCCCTGCTAGCGAGCCTTCTCCATCGCCCCCCGGCACGCCCGCGCGGCCGCCGCGAGGTCCTCCTCCCCATGCGCCAAAGAAACGAACGCAGCCTCGAACTGGGAGGGCGCGAGGAACACCCCGCCTTCCCGCATCGCGTGGAAGTAGCGGGCATAGCGCGCGGTGTCCGCGCGCTTGGCGGAGGCGTAGTCGGTGACGGGGCCGTCCGCGAAGAAGACGGTGAGCATCGAGCCGACCCGGTTGATCCGCACCGGCACTCCCGCCGCGGAGGCGGCCTCGGCCACGTCGCGCTCGACTCGGGCGCCCAGGGCCTCGAGCCGCTCGTAGACGCCCGGCCGCTCCAGCGCGCGGAGCGTGGCCAGGCCCGCGGCCACCGCGAGGGGATTGCCGGAGAGCGTGCCCGCCTGGTAGACGCCCCCGAGCGGTGAGACGCGCTCCATCACCGTGCGCGAGCCGCCGTAGGCGCCAACCGGGAGACCCCCACCGATGATCTTGCCAAGGCACGTGAGATCCGGACGCACCCCGTAGAGGGCCTGGGCCCCGCCCCACCCCACCCGGAACCCGGTGATGACCTCGTCGAAGATCAGGAGGCTGCCGTGGCGCGCGGTGAGCTCGCGCAGCCCGGCGAGGAAGCCCGGCGCGGGCGGCACCACGCCCATGTTGCCCGCGACCGGCTCCACGATCACCGCCGCGACCTGATCCGGATGCGCCTCGAGCTGGCGGCGCACCGCGTCCAGGTCGTTGAACGGCACCGTGAGGGTCAGCGCCGCGAGCGCGGGCGGCACCCCCAGGCTGTCGGGCACCCCGAAGGTGGCACCGCCCGAGCCCGCCTTGACGAGGAGGCTGTCGGCGTGGCCGTGGTAGCAGCCCTCGAACTTCAGGATGAAGTCGCGCCCGGTGGCGCCCCGGGCCACGCGCAGCGCGCTCATGGCCGCCTCGGTCCCCGAGGAGACGAGCCGCATCATCTCCATGGTGGGCACCGCGCGCTGGATCAGCTCGGCCATCTCGACCTCGCCCGCGGTCGGGGCGCCGTAGCTGGTGCCCCGCCGGACCGCTTCGCTCACCGCCTCGACCACCGCGGCCGCTGCGTGGCCCAGGATCAACGGGCCCCACGAGCCCAGGAAGTCGACGTAGGAGCGGCCGTCCACGTCGAAGAGCCGCGCGCCCTCGGCGCGCGCCACGAAGAAGGGCGCGCCGCCCACGCCGAGGAAGGCGCGCACCGGGCTGTTGACGCCGCCGGGCATCAGGCGCTGCGCGGCCTCGAAGAGGGCGTCGGAGTCGGGCATGGGGTCGGTCAGGGCTTCGGGAACTCGGTGGGGACGAAATCGCGAGCGGAGGTGTCCCACACGAAGGCGGCCGCGTCGGCGACGCGGCCCTCGAGCACCGAGAACACCACGTACACCGCGTCCGGATAGGCCGGCTCGCCGTTGATGAGGGCGTTCTGCCGGTCGGTGGGCGAGAAGTACGCGCCGGTGTCCACGTGGGAGTGGTAGATGGTGGCCACCCGGTAGCCCTGCGCCTCGCGCCGGCCGATGGCCAGCAGATCCTTCGGGTCGATGAAGTAGGCGGTCCGCGAATCGCGCGGGTGCCGCGCGGGATCCTGCGCGTGCAGCTCGTCCTGGATATTGCGGCAGGGCATCAGCGCCCGGTCGGGTGCGGGCGCGGAGCGGGCCAGCAGCACTCCGCAGCATTCCGCGGGATACTCGGCCTCGGCCTGCGCGCGCACGCGGACGAGCTCCTCGGGGGTCAGGATCATCCCGCCGCGATCACCCTCGGCCCTCCGCGAGGGCTGGCCCGCCGCCCGCTAGGGCTGGAATAATAGAAACCTCGTCCCCGTCCTTGAGCGTGGTCTCGAGCCCCTGCAGCGCCTCGATGGCCTCGTTGTTGACGTAGATGTTCACGTGATGGTGGACCTCGCCCTGGTCGTTGCGGACCAGGCCCTTCAGACCGCCGAACTGGTCCTCCAGCTCGTCGAGCATGCCCTTCACGTCGGGCGCCTCGACGGCGACCCGGTCCGCGTTCTTGGTCGCGCGGCGGAACGGCGTCGGGATGTAGACCTGAACACTCATGGCCGCTCTCCTAGAAGGTGATGCTCAGATAACGCTCGCCAGTATCGCACAGCACCGTGACCACGACCTGGTCGGCGGGCAGCGTCTCCGCGACCTGGCAGGCCGCGAACACGTTGGCCCCGGACGAGATGCCCACCAGCAGGCCCTCCTCGCGGGCGAGCCGCCGGGCCATGGTCGTCGCGTCCTCGTCGCGCACCGGTATGATGTCGTCGAGCACGGAACGATTCAGGATCCCCGGCACGAACGAGGCGCCGATCCCCTGGATGCCGTGCGGTCGGAAGCGGCCGCCGGAGAGCACGGGCGACCGCGCCGGTTCCACTCCGACCACGCGCACCCCGGGCAGCCGCTCCTTCAGCACCTCGCCCACCCCGGTCACGGTGCCGCCGGTGCCGACGGCCGCGACGAAGACGTCCAGGCGCTCCTCGGTGGCGTCCAGGATCTCCAGCGCGGTGGTGCGGCGATGCGCCTCGGGATTCGCGGGATTCTCGAACTGCATGGGCATGAAGTACTCGGGATGCTCGCGACAGATCTCCTGGGCCGCGAAGACGGCTCCAGACATGCCCTCGATGGCGGGGGTCAGGTGGATCTCGGCGCCGTAGCGGGCGAGCAGGCGCTGCCGCTCCGCGCTCATGTCGTCGGGCATGGTGAGGATGAGGCGATAGCTCCGCACCGCGCACACCATCGCGAGCCCGATGCCGGTATTGCCGCTGGTCGGCTCCACCAGGGTCGCGCCCGCCTTGAGCACCCCGCGCCGCTCGGCGTCCTCCACCATGGCGAGCGCGATCCGGTCCTTGACGCTCCCGCCCGGGTTGAGCGATTCGAGCTTGGCCAGCACGGTGGCGCCGCCCGGCTTCGGGATGCGGTTGAGGCGCACCAGCGGCGTGCCGCCCACCAGCTCCAGCACCGAGCCCGCCATCTTCGGCCGCGGCGGCGCGGTCGCTCGCTTGGTCGTCATGATCCTGTCCTTCATATCCGCTCGGCTCGCCTTCGGCTGCGCCTCACCAAGCAGCAGCTAGATGTGGTACATCGGGCGCGTCGCGCGCCGCCGATCGAGGGCGCGCCGGCGCAGATCGTCCAGCGTGGTGCGGTCCACCACGGACGCGACCGCTTCCGCGATCTCCTGCCACAGGTCGTGGAGCCCCGCCGCGTCTTCTCCGCGGCCGCCCCGCCGCGGCGAATCGGGCCCGGCCGGCGGGCCCTCCACCGCCCGCAGGAGCTCGCCCACCGTGACCTGGTCCGCGGGCCGACTCAGCCGGTAGCCGCCCGCCGACCCGCGCCGCGCGTAGAGGAACCCGGAGCGCTTGAGCTGGAGCAGGACCTGCTCGAGGTAGCGCTGCGGGATGCCCTGGCGGGCCGCGACGTCCTGGATGGGCTGGAGATCCTGGCCGTCGTGCAGGGCGAGGTCCACCATCGCCTTGATGGCGTACTCCCCCTTCGCCGAGATCCTCACGCGCGACCCTGCTCGATGAGCCGGGCCGCGTCCTTGGCGAAGTAGGTGATGATGATGTCGGCTCCGGCCCGCCGGATGCCGGTCAGCGCCTCCAGCACCGCGCGATCCTCGTCGAGCCAGCCGAGCTGGCCGGCCGCCTTGAGCATCGCGTACTCGCCCGAGACCGAGTAGGCGGCCACCGGGAGCCCGAACTCGCCCTTCACGCGGGCGATGACGTCGAGATAGGGCAGCGCCGGCTTCACCATCACGATGTCCGCGCCCTCGTCCACGTCGAGCGCGACCTCCCGCATCGCCTCCATCGCGTTGGCGGGATCCATCTGGTAGGAGCGCCGGTCGCCGAACTGCGGGGTGGAGTCCGCCGCCTCGCGGAACGGGCCGTAGAAGGCGGAGGCGTACTTGGCCGAGTAGGCCATGATCGGCGTCTCCGGGAAGCCCGATTCGTCGAGGCCCTCCCGGACCGCGGCGACCCGGCCGTCCATCATGTCCGACGGCGCGATCAGGTCCGCGCCGGCCTCCGCGTGCGAGACCGCGGTGCGCGCGATCAGCTCGAGCGTGGGATCGTTCTTGATCCGCCCGTCCTCCACCACCCCGCAGTGCCCGTGACTGGTGTACTCGCACAGGCACACGTCGGTGATCACGAGCAGATCCGGGATCGTGTCCTTCACCGCCCGCACCGCCTGCTGGATGATCCCGTCCTCCGCATAGGCCTCGGTGCCCCGCGGGTCCTTGTCGCGCGGCAGCCCGAACAGGAGCACCGCCGGGATGCCCATGGAGGCGGCGTCCTTGCACTCCTTGAGCAGCTCGTCGATGGAGAGCCGGAACTGCCCGGGCATGGAGCTGATCGGCTCGCGGACCCCGCGCCCGTGGACCGCGAAGAGCGGGTAGACGAAGTCGTCGATGCGCAGCGAGGTCTCGCGCACCATGGAGCGCAGCAGCGGCGACTCCCGAAGCCGGCGGGGACGGTAGACGGGGAACGGCATGCGCTAGCTCCTTGCGTGCTCGAAGTGGGTCACGATGGCGCGGGCCAGGGCCGGGATCGTGTAGTCCTCGGGGACGATCTGGGTGGTGAGCCCGCGGCCCTCCGCGGTCGCCCGCGTGATGGGGCCGATGCAGGCGACGGTGACGCCCCGGAGGAGCCGCGGCAATTCGGCTCCGCCGAAGAGCGAGCAGAAGCTCCGCACCGTGGAGGAGCTGGTGAAGGTCACCACGTCCACCCGGCCTTCCGCGAGGGCCTCGCGCAATCCCGCGGCGTGCTCGGTGGCCGCGCGCGTGCGGTAGGCGGCCACCTCGGTGACGTGGGCCCCGTGCGCGGTCAGCTCGCGCACCAGCACGTCGCGGGTCTCCGCCGCGCGGGGCAGCAACACGCGGTCTCCCTTCGCCACCACCGGCCGCAGGTGATCGAGCAGCGCCTCGGCGACGTACTCCCCGGGAACGACCTCGGCGGTCAGCCCCCAGTCACGCAGCGCGCCCGCCGTCGCGGGCCCGATGGCGGCCAAACGACTCCGCTCGAGCCGCGCCCGGCCCCGCCCGGTGGCCTCGACGCGGCGGCGGACCATGGCCACGCCGTTGACGCTCGTGAACACGACCCACTGGTGCTCCTCGGCGAGGGCGGCGTCGAGGGGGGCCCAGGAATCCGGGGGCTCGATGGCGATGGTCGGCACGAGCATCACCCGTGCGCCGGCCGCTTCGAGCAGCTCGGCGAACGGACCGGCCTGCTCGCGCGCCCTGGTGACCAGAACAACTCTACCGGCCAGGGGTTTATCACCCCTTGCCTCGGTCATCACTTGATCACCCGCGGCTCGCATCGAGAACTGCCTTCGCCCCCTTGGCCAAGAGCTCATCCGCCAGCGCCATGCCCAGCCGCTCCCCGGCCGCGGCGGGTCCTTCGGTACTGGCCCGCAGCATGGTCGCTCCGTCCGGGCTCGACACGACCCCGGTCAGAACCAGGGTCTCGCCGTCCAGGCGCGCGTGGGCAGCCACCGGCGTATGACACCCCGCCCCCAGCCGGGCCAGGAATGCCCGCTCCGCCAGGGCCGCGAGCCTCGTTCGAGTGTCGTCCACGCCGCGCAGAAGTTCAAGCAGTTCCCGGTCGGCTTGGCGGGCTTCGACGGCCAGCACCCCTTGCCCCACTGCGGGCACGAACTCGGCCGGATCGAGCGGCGTGCAGTGCGGCGGGTGGAGCCCGAGACGCTTGAGCCCCGCTGCGGCCATGATGAGGGCGTCGTAGGCGCCCGCGCGGAGCTTCTCGAGCCGCGTCTCCACGTTGCCGCGGATCGGCTCGGTCCGGAGATCCGGGCGGCGCGTGAGCACCATCGCGCGGCGCCGTGGGCTCGACGTCCCCACCACCGCGCCCGCGGGCAGGGCGTCCCATCCCCCGTCGCGCCGGCCGAGCAGGACGTCGCACGGGTCCTCCCGGAGCGGGAACGCGCCGAGGGTCAGGGCAGCCGGCAGCTCGGAGGGCATGTCCTTGAGGCTGTGCACGCCCACGTCCACCTGGCCGGCCAGCAGCGCCTCCTCGATCTCCTTCACGAAGAGGGCCTTGCCGCCGAAATCGGCCAGCGCGACCTGGGCGAGGCGGTCCCCGGAGGTCCTGATCACCACGATCTCGACTTCGGCCCCGCGCGCGCGCAGCGATACCGCCACCGATTCACTTTGAACGACCGCGAGGCGGCTGCCCCGCGTGCCGAGGCGAATCTTCATTCGCGCGAGTCGGGCCGGCCGGGGCCGCGCAGCCCGAACAGCTCGGAGATCACCTCGGTCCACCGGCGGGCGTGGCCGGCGCGTGAGGAGTCCTTGAGCTTGACCATGGGCGCGTGCAGCACCTTGTTCACGATCGCCTGGCTGAGCGCCTCCATCACCCGCCGCGTCTCCTCGCCCGCTCCAGGCAGGCGCCCGAGCGCGCGCTCCAGCTCGGCGCGGCGGATGGCCTCGAGCTTCTCCCGGAGCGACACGATCGTGGGCACCACCTCGAGCTGCCGCAGGCGCCCCGCGAACTTCACCACTTCCCCCTCGAGCAGGGCCTGGGCGCGCAGGGCCTCGCGCTGCCGCTCCTTGAGATTCGCCTCGACCACCGAGCGCAGGTCGTCGATGTCGTAGCAGAAGGCGTTCTCGAGATCGTTGACCGCGGGCTCCACGTTCCGCGGGACCGCGATGTCGATGAAGAACAGCGGGCGGCCGCGGCGCACCTGCAGGGCGGCCCGCACCTGCCGCGCGGTGACGATCGGCTCGGGCGCCGCCGTCGAGGTGATCACGATGTCCACCAGGGCCAGGGTCGCCTCGAGATGCTCGAAGGGCACCGCGATGCCGCCGAGTCCGCGGGCCAGATCCTGGGCGCGGCTCCAGGTGCGGTTGGCCACGTAGAGCGGCAGCGCGCCGTGGTCGACCAGGTGACGCGCGGCCAGCTCGCTCATCTCGCCCGCGCCCACGAGGAGCACCGCTCGGCCCTCGAGCCCGTCGAAGATCTTCCGCGCCAGTTCGACCGCCGCGTACGAGATGGACACCGCGAGGCGTCCGACCTCGGTCTCCGAGCGCACCCGCTTGGCCGCGCTGAACGCCTGGTTCATCAGGGCGTGGAGCACCGGCCCCGCGGTGCCCGCCGACCGGGCGAGCGCGAAGGCGTCCTTCACCTGGCCCAGGATCTGAGGCTCGCCCAGGACCATGGAGTCCAGGCTGGCCGCCACGCGGAAGGCGTGGAGCGCCGCTTCGTCTCCGGTGACCGTGTAGACGAGCGGCTCGAGGTCGCGCCAGTGGAGCCCGCGGTGGCTGCCCAGCCGCCCGAACGCGGCGGTGCGCGCCTCGCCGGGCACCGCGGCCACCCCGTAGACCTCGACCCGGTTGCAGGTGGAGACGATCATGACCTCGTCGAGGAGCCCGCGGCCGGTGAGGTCCAAGAGGATCTCGCGGATCTTCTCCTCCTCGAGCGCGAGCTGCTCGCGCACCGCCACCGACGCGGTCCGGTGATTCAGACCCGCCACGAAGAGGGTAGCCCCCGGCTTCATGGCCACCCCTCAGGACCCGTGCCGGCCGTGGAGGAAGACGCCCGCGCTCAGCGTGGCCAGCAGCACGCAGAAGCCGGCGATGGCGTAGTAGGCGGCGCGCCGGCCGCCCCACTGACCCATCACTCGGCCGAGCAGGGTGGCCGCGTAGATCAGCCACATCACCAGCGAGAAGAGCGCGAGCGGGTCGAAGGTGAGCAGGCTCCCCCACGCGGCGGGGGCGGAGAGCACGCCCAGGGCCAGCCCGACCGTGAGGAAGGGGAAACCGATGGTGAGCGTGGCCACCGTGAGCCGGTCGAGCGTCTCGAGCGGGGGCAGGCGGCGGTAAAACGTGCCGGTCCGCTTGTGCTTGAGCTGCCCCTCGCGCACGAGATACATCAGCGCGACGCCGAAGTTCAGCACGAGGGCGGCCAGGCCCACCAGCACGAGGGCCACGTGCACCATGATCCAGCCGCTCTTCACCGGCGTCTCCAGCGCGATCGATCGCAGCCCGGTGGGCAGCCCGAGCCCCAGGGCCAGGACCACCGGGAGCACGAAGGCGCTGAGCGGCCGGATGCGGTGGCGGCGCTCGATCCAGAAGTCGAGCAGGACCGCGGCCCAGATCACGAGCGAGATCACCTCCGCCATGGTCATGAACGGCAGGCGCCCGAGCTCGATGCCCCGGGCGATCACCGCCGCGGTATGGCAGACCCAGCCCGCCTGGGTCAGCAGGAGGGCGACCCACGCGAGCTGGTCGCGGCGGCCGAAGAGGGCGCCGATCGCCGCCGCCGCGGCCAGGATGTAGGCGGTCAGCGCCACGTCGTAGAGCACCGCGTTCACGCGCGGATCTCCCCCTGGGGCCCCTCGGGCGGCAGCAGGTGGGCGAGGGACGGCGTGGAGCGCCAGTAGCCCTCCCGGGCCGCGTAGAGGTCGAGGTGGGGTGAGCCCCAGTCCTCCACGAGGGGCGCGCCCGCGTTCCAGCGCTGGCGGCGATCCACGCCCTTCAGATAGCCCTGGCACGCGCGGCAGGCCTCGATGAAGTAGCCCTCGTCGAGCTCCTCGGCCACGAGCCGGACGAGATCCCGCGAGTTCCAGCTCTCGCAGAAGGGACACCGGAGCCGGGCCGCGATCCACGCGCCGCCGCAGACGTGGCAGGAGAGCCGGCGGCGGCCGTCCTCCACGAGATCGCCGTACGACGCCGCGCCGCCGCACCACGGGCAGCCGCCGCGCGTCCACACGCCGTCCGGCAGCTCGCGCACGCCCTCGAAGTAGGTCTCGAGCGCGGGCCGTAGCGCCGCCGCGGGCAGGAACGCGCCCAGATGGGATCCGAGGCCGAAGCGCTCCTGGAGCGCCGCCGCCGGATCGCGGTCCAGTCCGGGGATCAGGGCCGCCGGGCCCACCTGCCCGTCGTCCCACGCCTGAGCGAACTGGCGCAGCGCGGCGGCGGCCTCCGGGCCGTCGGCGGCCAGGCGCTCCATCACCGGCCCCAGCAGATCCTCCACCGATGCGGCGGGAATCACGGGAGTGGCACCGGCCAGCAAGGGACGGCCGGCCTGCCATCGTTGACGGCACTCCTCCGCCGACACGACCAGCGGCTCGAGCGCGGCCGGCGGCTTCCAGGCGACCCAGCCCTCGAGGATGGCGGTCCAGAAACGGAGCGGCTCGGCCAGCGCGGCGCGGCGGGCGAGCAGCGCCTGCCAGTCGGCCATCAGCGCGGAATAGTCGGGCATGGCGTCAATCGGCGACGAGCGCGTCGCCCGCGTAGAGATTGAGACCGTCCGGCCGCAGGTAGCCGATCACGGTGATCCCGAGCTGCTCGGCGAGCCCCACCGCCATCTCGGTCGGCGACGTTCGCGAGGCGACCACCGGCACCCCCATGCGCGCGGCCTTGAGCAGCATCTCCGACGACACCCGGCCGGTGGACAGGAGGATGCGGTCCACGGTCGGGATGCCCTTGAGCAATGCCTCGCCCTTCACCTTGTCCACTGCGTTGTGGCGCCCCACGTCCTCCGCCATCACCAGGATTCGCTCGCCGTCGGCCAGCGCCGCGCCGTGGATGCCGCGGGAGGCCTGATAGCGCGTGGCCTGCCCGTAGAGCTCCTTGAGCCGCCCCGCGAGCTCCTGCGGGGTCACGCGCAGCGAGGAGTGCAGCCGGGGGAAGAGGCGCGGGTCGATCCGGAAGGTGATGCCGCCGCCACAGCCCGACGTGAGGATGCGCTCGGTGGGCAGGGTCACCGCATGCGAGAGGGTGACGTCCGCGCGCCCGTCCACCTCGGAGATGTCGAGCCGGCTGATCTCGGCGGGATCCTCCACGACCTTCTCCATCCAGAGATAGCCGACGACCAGCGCGTCGAGCTGGAAAGGCGAGCACAGCAGCGTGAGAAACCGCTCCCCGTTGACATGGACCGTCAACGGCTGTTCCCGGACGACCTCGCCCTTGACTTCTTCGAGCCGGCCGCCCTTGACGTGGAAGTAGGTCCGCATGTCTGGTGGCTGCCGGCCTCAGTATAAAGGAAGGGGCCCCGCTCGGGGCCCCTTGTCCCGCCGGCGGTGGAGCGGTCTCAGGCGTGCGTCATCACCACGACGTAGCGCAGGATGAAGCCGCCGACCAGCACGAGCACCGCCGGGATCACCGCGGGCACCCACCGGGCGCCCAGCACGTCGAGCAGCAGGGGGGCGACGAGCCCGGCCACGACCAGCCCTCCCCAGAAGAGCGGGGCCAAGGACCCCGAGACCAGCGGCCTGGCGGCGGATCCCAGGAGGACCAGGAACAGCACCAGCACCGCCATCTCGAACAGGATGGCGAAACGGTCCGCCCGCTTGACCTTCTTGAAGCCCTCCCCCGCCGAGTCCCCGCTCAGGTAGAGCAGCAGCGAGATGGAGGCCATGCCGGTGGACGCGCCGGAGGCCAGGAACAGAGCCCCCATGAGGCGGGCGTCGCTCCAGAAGGGCAGCGCGGTCGCGCTCAGGAGCACGCCGGTGTAGCTGGCGAGGAAGAAGCCGAAGATGGTGCCTACCAGGCTGATCTTCCGCCGCAGCGCGGCCCGCCCCTCGTCGGCGGAGAGCGACAGTGCCGAGGACACGAAGGCGAAGAGGCCGAAGACCCCCAGCATCCAGGCCCCGATGGACATCGGGTCCCAGAACTTGAAGTGCATCATCATGTTGAGGAAACGGCTCGGCGTCCCCAGATCGAGGATCAGGAGGATGCCGCACACGCCGATCATGAGCAGCGAGAGGATGTAGCCGGTGCGCACCACGCTGCGATCCCGGGAGCTGCCGAAGTTGTCGGCGATGGCCGCCGTGAAGTAGGCCCCGCCCGCGATACCGCCGAGAAAGAAGTACCAGACGATCAGCAGGTGCCAGTCGGGGCTCTTAAGCATCGCCGGTCCCCTTCCCGCCTCGCTCGCGGAACGCCACGACCGCGGTCACGCCTACCAGGAGCGCGGCGCCCACCGACAGCACCGAGTCCACCAGGACATTGCGCTGCGGCAGCAGGGGCTTCTCGGGCAGGTTGTAGGTGGACGGCTTGTCCAGCAGGAGGAAGAACGCGTTGAGCCCGCCGAGGGGCCCGTTGCTATCCACGCCGTAGAGCTGGGCGCCGGTGTAGCCCATCTCCTTGAGCTTGGCCACGCGCTTCTCGGCCTTCGCGGCCAGCTCGTCGCGGAAGCCGAACTGGATCGACTCGGTGGGACAGGCCTTGGCGCAGGCCGGCCCGAGCCCATTGTGGATGCGGTCGTTGCAGAAGGTGCACTTGTTGGCGCGCCCGGTGTCGTGGTTGAAGGCCACCACCCCGAACGGGCACGAGCTGACGCAGTACCGGCAGCCGTTGCAGACGTCCTGGTTGATGTTGACGGTGCCGTACTCGGTCCGGTAGATCGCCCCGGTGGGGCAGGCCTGGAGGCATCCCGCCTGCGCGCAGTGCTTGCAGACGTCCGACATCAGCAGCCACTGCAGCTCGCCGTTGGCCTGCGGCTTCTCGATGAAGCGCACGAGGCGGTAGGTCTTGTCGGTGAAGTGGGCGTGGTTCTGGTAGCTGCCGGTCCACTCGGGCTGCTCCATCGGCAGCTCGTTCCATTGCTTGCACGCCACCTGGCAGGCCCGACAACCGATGCAGAGGGACGTGTCCGTGAACATCGCGAGCGTGCGGGCCATGGCTACACCTCCCCCTTCTTCACGTTACAGAGGAAGGCCTTGGTCTCCTGAATGTAGACCGTGGGGTCTCCCACCGTCGCGGAGAGATCATTGGTGATGTCGCCCTTGGAGATGCCGTTGTACCCCCAGTGCCAGGGGATACCGATCTGGTGGGTCTTCTTGCCGTCGATCATGAACGGCTTCAGGCGGTGGGTGACCATGGCGGTGACGTGGACCTTGCCCCGTGGCGTCACGACGGTGACCCGTTCCCCGTTCTTGATAGCCAGCTCCGCCGCGAGCTCGTGACTGATCTCGGCGAAGTGGGAGTGGAACAGCTCGGCGAGCATGGGCAGGTACCGCGACATGACGCCCGAGAGGTGATGCTCGGTGAGGCGGTACGTGGTGACCACGTAGGGATAGTCGGGCGAGCCCACCGGGGCCAGGTCGTTCTTCTGGTCCGGCACGGTCCAGATCTTTACCACCGGGTTCATCTGCTGCTTGGACAGCAGGTTCTTGGTGGGCGACTCCACCGGCTCGTAGTGCTCCGGGAACGGACCGTCGTTGAGCGGGCCGAAGAAGGCCGCCACCAGATCCGCCCGCATGATGAACGGCTTGTCGCCGTTCTTGGCGTCGGGGGCGAGGAAGGCGTTGAAGTCCGGGACGTCGAGGCCCACCCACTTGCCCTTCTTCTCCGGCTCCTGCCCGGGCGCCTCCGGGTCCCACCAGATCAGCTTCTTCTTCTCGCTCCAGGGCTTGCCCTGGAGGTCGGCGGAGGCGCGATTGTAGAGGATGCGCCGGTTGGCCGGCCACGCGAACCCCCAGCCGTGCGCCAGGTAGTCCTTGTCGTCGGCGGGCTTGCGCAGATTGGCCTTGTTGATGAGCTTGCCGTCGGGGCCCTCGACGGTGACGCCGGTGTAGATCCAGCAGCCGCCGGCGGTCTTGCCGTCGTCGGTCATGTGGGCGAAGGTGTTCAGCGCCTGGCCCTTCTTGTACACGACCTTGCCATCCTTGTCGGTGATCTCCTGGGTGGCGTAGCCGTTGACCTCCTTGAGGACCAGCTCCATGTTCGGCTCTTTGGGGTTGTCCCCGTACTCGAAGCTGGCGGCGAGGAAGCCCTTGTCACGCTCCTTCTTGGAGCCGGCGTACATCTTCTGCAGCCGCTTGGCGAGGCTCACGAAGAACTCGGCATCCGAGGTCACGTCGCCGGGCGGATTGACCGCCTTCTCGTGCCACTGGATCAGCCGCATCGTGTTGGTCAGCGAGCCGTCCTTCTCCGCGGCGGGGGCGGCGGGCAGGAAGAACACCTCGGTCTTGATGTCCTTCCCGCTGACCCCGGGGGCCTTCCAGAACTCCGCGGTCTCGGTGAGGAAGATGTCCTTCACTACCAGCCACTCGAGCTTGCCGAGCGCGGCGCGCGCCAGCTTGGCGTTGGGCCCGCCCACCGCCGGATTCTGCCCGTCGGCCAGGAAGCCCTTGATGATCCCCTTGTACATGTCCACGAACATGTGCTGGTGGCTGTAGGCATCCGCGGAGGCCCGCTTGGGCAGCCACTGGTAGCCGTACTCGTTCTCGGCGGTCGCCTTGTCCCCGAACCAGGCCTTGAGCAGGCTCACCATGAACTTGGGCCGGTTGACCCAGAAGCCGCCCTTCGGCGTCTCCTTCTCGAGCCAGGTCTTGAGGTCGGGATGCGCGTCGCGCAGCGGCATCGGCAGGTAGCCCGGCAGCTCGTGGTAGAGCAGCTCGAGGTCCGTGGCCCCCTGGACATTGGCGTGGCCACGCAGGGCCACCACGCCACCACCCGGCCGCCCGATGTTGCCGAGCAGGGTCTGCAGCATGCAGAGCGCCCGGATGTTCTGGACGCCGTTGGTGTGCTGGGTCAGGTTCAGCGCGTAGGTGATGCTGCCCGTCTTCTCGGGCCCGCTGTTCTCGCAGAAGAGCTGGGCGACCTGGACGAACTTCTCCTTGGGGATGCCGCACACCCGCTCCACCATCTCGGGGGTGTAGCGGCTGTAGTGCCGCTTCATGAGCTGGAACACGCTGTTGGGATCGCTCAGGGTCAGGTCGCGCTTGGGATTGCCCTCGCCGTCGAGCTGGTACTTCCACGTGTCCTTCTTGTAGGTCTCGGCCACGTGGGGATCGGCGCCACCCTTGCCGGTCTGCTCGAGCCCGGTGAAGAGGCCACCGCCGTCGGTGGCGGTCTTGAAGGCGGGGTCGATCAGGAACGAGGCGTTGGTGTAGTAGACGACGTAGTCCTTGAAGTAGAGGTTCTTCTGGATGGCGTAGTGGATCAGCCCGCCGAAGAAGGCGATGTTGGTGCCCGACCGCAGCGGCACGTGGATGTCGGCCACCGCGCTGGTGCGCGTGAAGCGCGGATCCACGTGGATGAACTTGGCCCCGCGCTCCTTCGCCTTCATCACCCACTGGAAGCCGACCGGATGATTCTCCGCGAAGTTGCTGGTGGCCATGATGACATCCGAGTTCTGGATGTCGATCAGGTTGGTCGTCATCGCGCCCCGCCCGAACGTGGTCCCCAGAGCTGGGACCGTGGCGGAGTGTCAGACTCGGGCCTGATGCTCGTGGTAGACGATGCCGAGGGTGCGATTGAGCTTGCTGAGGAGGTAGCACTCCTCGTTGTCGATGCAGGCCGAGCCGAGCGAGGCGATCGCGTCGAGGCGATTGACCACCACCTCCTGGCCGTCCTTGTTCTTCTCCTTCCCGACGAAGTACTTCTCACGCGCGTCGTAGTAGCGCTTGGTGATCTGCTCGTACATCCAGTCGAGCGGCTTCTCCTCCCACTTGTCCGAGTTGGGCGCCCGGTACATCGCCTTGGTCGGGCGCAGGGGGTTGTTGGAGAGCTGGATCGTCGCCGCGCCCTTCGGGCAGAGGCGGCCCAGGGTGTGCGGGGTATCCGGATGCCCCTCGATGTCGATGATCTTGTCGCCCTTCGAGTACACGAGCTGGATGCAGCCGACGGCGCAGTACGGACAGACGCTCGGATGTACCTTGGCTTCCTTGAGCTTCAGGGTGGTGGCGGCCGCCTGGACCGGCTTGAGGTCGAGGGCCGCGGTCCCGGCGGCCACGCCCGCGCCGGTCGACCCCGCGTACTTGAGGAAATCACGCCGCGATAGGCTCATGGCGACACCTCGTTGTGGTCACGCCTGCGTCTAGGGTCGTGAAGTTGCGAGAATTCTAGGGCGGTGGTCAGACCAGTGTCAAGGCAATCGTGTGCCATCGTTGGGGGACCTCAGCCTTCCTCGCCGCGGCCCAGGTGCGCCCGGTCCTTGATGTAGAGAGCATAGCGGGCCTGCACCAGCGCCTCGGCTTCCCCCAGCCGGCCGGCCTCGACCGCCTCCATGATCTCCCGCTGATGGCGGACCTCCACGATGGCGCCCCCCAGGATGGGATCGTAGTAGCGGCCCAGCTCCAGCAGCAGGCGCCGGGCCTGGGGCGGATTCTCCAGGCTCGCCAGGAGGTCCCGGATCAGAACCAGCGCATGGTCCTCACGCTTCCGGGCCTTGAAGCCCTTGCCGCGGCCCGGGCCCTCCCCGTCCTCGACCGGCGGCTGGCCGCCTTCCGGCAGCTCGTCCGGGATCATGGGGCGTCCCCCGCGGCCCGCGGCCGCGCCTCCGGCCCGTACAGGACGCGCACCAGCATCAGCCCCTGGGCCGGCGCGGTGGGTCCGGCCCGCTTCCGATCCCGGCCGTCCACGACCTCGCCGATCCACCCGGGCGGCCGCGCGCCCCGGCCGACCTCGACGAGGCTGCCCACGATGTTGCGGACCATGTGATGCAGGAATCTGTCGGCCGAGAGGCAGATCACCAGGCGCTCACGCCGGGCCACCACCCGGGCCGATGTGATCGTGCAGGTGGGCGTCCGATCGCGGCCCGCCGCCGCGCAGAAGGCGGTGAAGTCGTGCTTGCCGCGCAGGGCCGCGAGTCCGGCCGCCATGGCGGCCACGTCGAGCGGGAAGGGAGCGTGCCAGGCGTAGCGCCGCAGGAAGGGATCCGCCTGCGGGCCGCGATCGATCAGATAGGCGTAGCGCTTGCCGCGGGCCCAGCGGCGCGCGTCGAAGCCCGCCGGCGCCAGGCAGGCGTCGAGCACACGCACCGAGGGAGGCAGCAGGGCGTTGAGGGCGCGGTGGAGAGCCGCGGGCGGGACCGCGGAGGACGTGGAGAGGCTGGCCACTTGGCGGAGGGCGTGCACGCCCGCGTCGGTGCGGCTCGCCCCCGTGATCTTCACGGGCCCACCCAGCACCCGGGCCGCGGCGGCCATCAGGAGGCCCTGCACCGTGGCGAGCCCGGGCTGGACCTGCCAGCCGTGCAGCTCCGTGCCCTCGTAGGCGAGCGTGAGCCTTACGGTCGTCAGCGGATCAACAGCTCCGCGATCTGGATGCCGTTCAGGGCAGCGCCCTTCCGGAGCTGATCGCCCACCACCCAGAAGTTGAGCCCGTTCGGCAGCGACAGGTCCTCGCGGACCCGACCCACGTAGCAGTCGTCCTGGCCTTCCACGACGACCGGCATCGGGTAACGATTCTCCCCGGGCTCGTCCAAGAGCTTGAGCCCTGGGAAGCCCGCGAAGACCTCGCGCGCCCGCTCGCGGCCGAGCTTGATCTCGGTCTCCGCGTTGACCGCCACCGAGTGGGCGGTGAAGACCGGCACCCGCACCGTGGTGGGTGAGATCAGCAGGTCGGGGAGCTCGAGGACCTTGCGAACCTCGTTGACCAGCTTCATCTCCTCGCCGGTGTAGCCGTCGGCCCCGAACTGGTCGACGTGGGGAATGACGTTGAAGGCGATCTGGTGCTGGAAGAACCGCGGCGTGATCGCCTCGCCCCGGGCCCACGCGAGCGTCTGGCTGCGCAGCTCGTCCACCCCCTTGACGCCGGCCCCCGAGACCGCCTGGAAGCTGGTCGCGACCACTCGGCGGAGCCGGCCCGCGTCGTGGAGGGGCTTGAGCGGCATCACGGTGACGATGCTGGTGCAGTTCGGGCAGGCCACGATGCCGCGATGCCCACGCACCGCGTGGGCGTTGATCTCCGGCACCACCAGCGGCACGTGGGGATCCATCCGGAACGCGTTGGACTTGTCGACCACGACCGCGCCGGCCTTCACGGCCAGCGGCGCGTACTCCTTGGACTGGGCCGAGCCCGCCGAGAAGAGCGCGATGTCCACTCCCTTGAAGGCGCCCGGGCCGACTTCCTCCACCCGCACCGGCTCACCCTTGAAGGTAACGGTCTTCCCGGCCGAGCGCGCGGAGGCAAAGGCCCGCAGCTCCCGCACCGGGAACTTGCGCTCCTCGAGGATCTTGAGGGTCGTCTGCCCCACCGCGCCCGTCGCGCCCACCACCGCCACCACCACGCCTGATGCCATGACTCAGAGTCTCCTGTCTATCTGATTGTTTCAGTACGACTTCTCGACCTCGGCCGAGATCAGGTCGCCCATCTCAACTGTGCCCACCAGCTTGGTGCCGGCCGAGTGGATGTCCCGGGTCCGGTGCCCCCGCTCTAGCACGCGCAGGACCGCGGCGTCCACCCGGTCCGCGTCCGCTCCCCGCTCGAGCGAGTAGCGAAGCAGCATGGCCGCGGACAGGATCGCGGCGATCGGGTTGGCCACCCCCTGGCCCGCGATGTCGGGCGCGGTGCCGTGGACGGGCTCGTAGAGCCCCATGCGGCCGCCGGTGCCGCCGAGGCTGGCCGACGGCAGCATGCCCATGGACCCGGCGAGGATGGCCGCCTCGTCCGAGAGGATGTCGCCGAAGGTGTTCTCGGTCACGATCGTGTCGAAGTGGGTCGGCTTCTGGACCAGCGCCATCGCGCAGTTGTCCACCAGCACGTGCTCGAGCTGCACCTGAGGATAGTCCCTCCCGACCCGCGTCACCACTTCCCGCCAGAGCTGCGAGACCACCAGCACGTTGGCCTTGTCGACAGAGGCCAGGCGCTTCTTGCGCTTCATCGCCACGTCGAACGCGGCGCGGGCCACCCGCTCGATCTCGCGCGAGGTGTAGGCCATGGTGTTGACGGCGCGCGCGCCCCCGTCGGCGAACTCCTCGCGCCCGCGGGGCTCGCCGTAGTAGAGCCCGCCGGTCAGCTCGCGGATCACCATGATGTCGGTGCCCTCGACCACCGACCGCTTGAGCGGCGAGGCGTCCACCAGCATGGGGAAGCAGGTCGCCGGGCGCAGGTTGGCGAAGAGATCGAGCTCCTTGCGGATGCCGAGCAGCCCCCGCTCGGGACGCTGCTCCTGCGGCAGCGTGTCCCACTTGGGGCCACCCACCGCCCCGAAGAGCATGGCGTGGGCCTGTTGGCAGAGCGCCAGGGTCGCGGGTGGCAGCGGGGTGCCCACCGCGTCGATCGCGGAGCCGCCCACCAGCCCGGCCTCGAACTCGAACCCGATGCCGGCGGCCCGGCCGACGAGCTGGAGGATCCGCTGCGCCTGCGGCGTCACCTCCTGCCCGATCCCGTCACCCGGCAGCACCGCGATCTTGTAGGTCGCCATGTCAGACCCTCCGGTCCCGCTCGGTCGTATCCCTCGGCTCCCGGTCCGCGGGCAGCGCGGGAGGAGGGCCGGCGGGAGCCGCCACGGCGGCCGCGTCGCGACGCCGCGCCCACAGCGGGCGCGTCGGGCCGCTCAGGGCGTAGGCGAAGAAGAGCAGGAACAGGAACCACTGGGGATGAGTGGCAACGATCAGCACTCCCAGGACCACCAGGATCAGCACACCCGCCGGCCGGCGGCGGGCGAAATCGATCTCCTTGAAGCTGTAGTAGCGGAACGTGGTGACCATCAGGATGGCGACCAGGTAGGTCCCGGCCGCGATCGCGGCCCCCAGCCAGCGCGGGATGTCGTCGGTGCCGAGCAGCAGCACCACCGAGGCCACCACGCCGGCGGCGGCGGGAATCGGCAGCCCGACGAAGTACCGCTTGTCGGTCACCCCCGCGTAGACGTTGAAGCGGGCGAGGCGGAGGGCCCCGCAGATCACGAAGAGAAACGCGCCCAGCCAGGCCGCGCGGCCCAGCGGGGCCAGGGCCATCGAGTAGAGCACGAAGGCGGGCGCGACCCCGAAGGAGACCACGTCGGCGAGCGAGTCGAGCTCGACGCCGAACTGGCTGGTGGTCTTGGTCATCCGCGCCACCTTGCCGTCCAGCATGTCCAAGAGCATGCCCACGAAGATGGAGATCGCTGCTTCCGTGTAGCGCTGCTGCGAGGCCAGGACCAGGGCCAGGAACCCGCAGAACAGGTTGCCGGTGGTCAGCAGGCTCGGCAGCAGGAAGATCCCCCGCCGCGGCTGCTGGCGCAGCTCCTGCCACTTCCTCCGGCGCCGCCCGCGGCCCGCGTCGCTTGCGTGTCTCCGTCTCATCGCAGCACCCCCATCACCGATTCCCCGCCCCGCACTCGATCCCCCACCTGCACCCGCAGATCCGTGCCCCGCGGCAGCACCAGGTCCGTCCGCGATCCGAAACGGATCAGCCCGTACCGCTCGCCGGCCCGCAGCGTCTCGCCCGGCCGCGCCCGGCACACGATGCGGCGGGCCAGGACGCCCGAGATCTGCGTCACCGTCACGCGGGCCCGGTCACCGTCGAGGCTCACCGCACAGCGCTCGTTCTGCTCCGACGCCTCCGGTCGGTACGCCGCGAGGAAGCGGCCCGCCACGTACTCCACGTTCTTCACCAAGCCGCCGATCGGCGCGCGGTTGACGTGCACGTCCAGCGGCGACAGGAAGATGGACACCCGGACCGCCGGGCCGACCCACGGGTCCAGCGCCTCGGTGATCACCATCACGCGGCCATCGGCGGGGGCCAGCACCGCCCCGGGCAGGTCGGGCGCGGTCCGGTCCGGATCCCGGAAGAACCCCAGGAAGGCCAGCGCCACGACGGCAAACCCCGTCGCGACAGCCGCCCAGCCCATCACGGCCATGATACATGCGGCGGCCGCGGGTGGCAGGATGAACGGCCAGCCTTCCGCGGCTACCGGAACGCGCACGCGACCCCCCGCGGCTCCGCGGGCTCGATCACTCCCGCGGGGGCTTGATCCACGCCATCATCTTGCGCAGCCGGCCGCCCACCTCCTCGATCGGATGCTCGGCGTCCCGCTTCCGCATGGCGAGGAATCCCGCGCGGTGAGCCTGGTTCTCCAGCACCCACTCGCGCGCGAACTGGCCGGACTGGATCTCGGAGAGGATCTTCTTCATCTCCAGCTTGGTCCGGTCATCGATGATCCGCGGCCCGCGCGTGTAGTCGCCGTACTCCGCGGTGTCGGACACCGAGTACCGCATGTAGGCGAGGCCGCCCTGGTAGAAGAGGTCCACGATCAGCTTCATCTCGTGCATGCACTCGAAGTAGGCGACCTCGGGCTGATAGCCCGCCTCCACCAACGTCTCGTACGCGGCCTTGATCAGGTGCGACACACCGCCGCAGAGGGTCGTCTGCTCCCCGAAGAGGTCGGTCTCGGTCTCTTCCTTGAAGGTGGTCTCGATCACGCCCGCGCGGGTGCAGCCGACGCCCCGGCCGTAGGCCAGGGCCAGGTCGCGGGCCTTGCCCGAGACGTCCTGGTAGACCGCGACCAGCGCCGGCACCCCGGGGCCCTGGGTGAAGAGGTCGCGCATCACGTGCCCCGGCGCCTTGGGGGCGATCATCGAGACGTCCACGTCCGCGGGCGGGACCACCTGGTTGAAGTGGATGTTGAAGCCGTGGGCGAACATCAGCATCTTGCCCTTGGTCATCACGCCCTTGATGGACTCCTCGAAGACCTGCCGCTGGGTCTGGTCGGGCAGCAGGATCATGACGATGTCGCCCGCGGCGGCCGCGTCGTTCACCGTCGTGACCTTGAGGCCGTCCTTCTCGGCCCGGGTCCAGCTCTTCGAGCCCTTGTAGAGGCCGACCACCACGTTCTGGCCGGAGTCCTTCAGGTTCAAGGCGTGGGCGTGCCCCTGGCTGCCGTAGCCGATGATGGCGACGGTCTTGCCGCGCAGCAGGCCCAGGTCAGCGTCCTGGTCGTAGAAGATCTTGGCCGGCATGGTTCCTCGTGCCTTTCTTTCGGTTTCCTTCGTTGGAAATCAGTCCGCGAACCCGACCACCTTCGGATCGTCGTTCGGCGGACGGGGGGTCTCGCGGGGCTTGCCGAGCCGCTCCTCCACCTTGCGCAGCCGGGTCTTGGGGCCCCGCGCGATGGCCACCTTGCCGGTGCGGACGATCTCCTGGATGCCGAAGGGCCGCAGGAGATCGATGATGCCCTCGATCTTGGACTCCTCGCCGGTGATCTCGAGGGTGTAGGCGGTGGGCGTCACGTCCACCACCTTGGCCCGGAAGATGTCGCCGAGGCGGAGGATCTCGGCGCGATTGGCCGGCTCCGCGTTGACCTTCAGCAGGAGCATCTCGCGCTCCACGTGGTTCTCCTCGCTGAGGTCGGTGACCTTGATGACGTCGATGAGCTTGTGCAGCTGCTTGATGACCTGCTCGATCACGAACGCGTCGCCGCGGACCACCAGCGTCATGCGCGAGACGGACGGATCGAGCGTCTCCCCGACCGACAGGCTCTCGATGTTGTATCCACGCGCCGAGAACAGCCCGGCCACGCGAGACAGCACCCCGAACTTGTTCTCCACCAGCACCGCGATCGTATGCTTGTTCGTGTCGGCCACCGCGCGCTCCTAGAACCCGGTTTGGGACTTGGCGGCTTTGTCCGCCGCCTCGCGGGTCGGCAGCGACAGGATCATGTCCTTGTTGGCGCCGCCCGCCGGCACCATCGGGAACACGCACTCGTCCTTGTCCACGCAGACGTCCATGACCACCGGGGCCGGCGTGCTCAGCATCTTCTCGAGCGCGGGCACCACCTCGCTCGGCTTGGTCACCCGGATGCCGACGCAGCCGTACGCCTCCGCCAGCTTGACCCAGTCCGGGATGCCCGGCAGGTCGATGGCGAAGTAGCGCTCCTTGTAGATGATCCGCTGCCACTGCCGCACCATCCCGTGCCCGCTGTTGTTGATGATGACGGTCTTGACCGGGAGGTTCTCGGTGAAGCAGGTCGCCAGCTCCTGGCTGTTCATGGCGAAGGAGCCGTCGCCGTCGATATTGACCACGAGCTTGCCCGGGTGCGCGGCCTGCACCCCCATCGCGGTGGGCAGGCCGTAGCCCATGGTGCCGAGCCCCCCCGAGGTGCACCAGCGGCGCGGGTGCTTGAAGCGATAGTACTGGGCGGCCCACATCTGGTGCTGCCCCACCCCGGTGACCACGTGGGCCTCCCCCTGGGTGAGGTTGGACAGCTCCTGGATCACGTACTGGGGCTTGATGACCTCGTCGTCCCAGTCGTAGCGGAGCGGGAAGTCCCGCTTCCACTCCGCGATCTGGGTGGCCCATTGCCGCCGCCCCTCGGTCACCGCCGCGGGCACTCCGTCCTTCAGCTCCTCGCGCACCGCCTCGACCAGGCGGCGCAGCACCCGCTTGCAGTCGCCCACGATCGGGATGTCGACCTTGATGTTCTTGGCGATCGACGAGGGATCGATGTCGATATGGATGATCTCCGCGTTTGGCGAGAACGCGTCGACCCGGCCGGTCACCCGGTCGTCGAAGCGCGCAGCCACCGCGACCAGGCAGTCGGAGTGGTGCACCGCCATGTTGGCGTAGTAGGTGCCGTGCATGCCGAGCATGTCGAGCGACAGCGGGTGCGCCATGGGGAAGGACCCGAGGCCCATCAGGGTCTGGGTGAGCGGGATCTGGGTCAGCTCTGCCAGCTCGAGGAGCTCCGGAGACGCGTCCGAGGAGATGGCGCCGCCGCCGACGTACAG
>DASQAL010000149.1:0-29930 GCA_035635775.1 Candidatus Acidiferrum sp. | reverse complement strand
GAGGGTCAGCCACGGCCGGAGGTGCCGCAATGCGCGATTCGTGGTCATCCTGGCCGCTCTCGGCGCGGCGCCAGCACTATCGAGCCAGCCGGGGCGGACTGTCAAGGGAGCTCGAGCTCTACGTGACCTCCCGCGCGAGGTAGTCGATCGCCGCCTGCACGCCGCCGGACCCGCGGGGGATGCCGAGCGCCGCGAGCCCCATCTCGATGCTACCGAGAACGCCGAACACCATGGGCGCGTTGATGTGGCCCATGTGGGCGATGCGGAAGGCCTTGCCCGAGAGTTCGCCGATGCCCACGCCCACCACCACCCCGCAGTGCGCGCGGCAGTAGTCGAGCAGGGGCTTCGGATCGCGGCCGGGCGTCAGGACGGTCGTGACCGAGTTGCTGCGCTCCGCCGGCTCGGTGATATTGAAGGCCAGCGCCCCGCCCTCCGCCCATCTGCCGACGGCCCGGCGCGTGGCTTCTCCGAGGAGCGCGTGGCGGTGGGCGGCCCGATCCAATCCTTCGGCGAGCAGCATGTCGAGCGCCTTGCGCAGGGCGAACAGCAGGTGCTGCGGTGGCGTGCCCCCGTACTTCTGGTAGTGCACCTCGCCCATGCGGAACGTCCAGTCCCAGTAGCGCGTGCGCAGGTCGGCCTTCTGGTGGGCGGCCAGCGCCCGGTCATTGGCGGCGACGAAGGCCAGGCCGGGCGGGGTCATCAGCCCCTTCTGCGAGCCCGACATGGCGACGTCGACCTTCCAGGCATCCATCTCGAACGGCATGCAGCCGAGCGAGGCCACGCAGTCGACCATCAGGAGGGCGGGGTGGTCGGCCGAGTCGATGGCCCGGCGGATGGCCGCGATGTCGTTGACGACCGCCGAGGCGGTGTCGACCTGCACGACGAGGATCGCCTTGATCTCGTGGGCCGTGTCGGCGGCCAGGCGCTGGGCGACGGCGGCCGGATCCACCGCCCGCCGCCAGCTCCCCTTCAGCACCTCGACCTTGATCCCCAGCATCCGCGCCATGTCCCCCCAGCCGATCGCGAACACGCCGGACTCCAGCACCAGCACCGTCTCCCCTCGCGACAGCACGTTGCTGACCGCCGCCTCCCAGCCGCCGTGGCCGTTGGCCGCGTAGATGAATGTCCGCCCGGACGTACGGAAGAGCTTGGGCAGGTCCTCGAGCAGGGTCCGGGTCAGCTCGACCATGTCGCCCGAGTAGATGTCGATCGCCGGGCGGTGCATCGCCTGGAGCACGGCGTCCGGGATATTGGTCGGTCCGGGGATGCTGAGGAACTCTCGACCATTGGCGACTGTCATGGGGCCTATCGTAGCACGCGGGACGATTGGCCTTACACGCGCTCGATCGTCGGCCGACCGAACATTCCGTGCGGCCGCACGAACAGCACCGCGAGGAGCAAGAGATAGGGTGCGATGCTGCTGAAGCCCGCGCCCAGGAGGGGATCGAGATAGCCCGCGGCCAGACTCTCCAGCACCCCGATGAGAACGGCGCCGACCATGATGCCGGGGACGCTGTCGAGGCCGCCGACGACCAGGATCGGGAACACCTTGAGCCCGATGATCACCACGCCGAGCCCGCCGCCCGACGTGAAGGTCCACAACGCGCCCGTGAAGACGGAGATCACCCCGACCATCGCCCACGTGAGGGCGACGTGACCGTGGACGTCGATGCCCATCGCCATCGCGACCTGCTGATCGTCCGAGATGGCCCGCAACGCCAGTCCGGTTCGACTGAATCGAAAGAACGCGCTCACCGCGGTGATGCAGGTGATCGCGATCGTGGCCGCGACCAGCCTTCCCGCCGGGACCAGCACTCCATACACGTCGAGCGGATCCGACGGGATCGGAAGCGGGATGGGCCCCGGGACGGCTCCGAACACCAGGGGGGCCGCGCCGCGGATCAATGCTCCGAGGCCGAGGGTGACCATGATCAAGGAGATGAGCGGGCGGCCGACCATGTGGCGCAGGACGAGTCGGTTGAAGGCGAGGGCCACCACGACCATGCCGGCAGATGCCGAGCCGATGGCGCCCGCCAGCCCGAGCTCCATCGCGTGGATCCCGGTGGCCACCAGTCGCGAGCCCAGCATCGCCAGCTCGCCCAGCGCGAAGTTGATCGCCCCGGACGCCTTGTAGACGACGACGAACGCGAGTGCGACCAGGGCGTAGATGGCGCTGGCCAGCAGTCCGTCCACGAGCAGGGCCGCGAAGAAGAGCACTCAGGCGGGACCGATGGCCTTGAGCGAGAACATCAGCGGCAGGCTGCCGCGGCCGAGGGGCAGGCGCGGGTCCTCCGGCAACCGCCACCAGCCGTCGGCGCCCCGCTCCATCCACGGGAAGAACCGCCAGCCGAGGAACGGGTACTCGTCGAACGCGGTGATGCGGAGCCCGGCGCGGACGAGCGCGTTGATGATGTCCGAGACCGTGTGCAACCAGACGTGCTCGACGCTCGTGATCGGCGCGTCGGCGGTGCTGTAGCAGCCGGGGTGCTCGTCGCGGACGGGCTCCGGTCCGTGGAAGTAGGGATAGAGTAGCCGCAGCGCCGGCTCGGCCGCGCGATCGTCGAAGATCTGGAGCAGGGGATGGACCTCTACGATGTAGAAGACGCCGCCGGGAGCCATGAAGTGGGCGATCACCTGGGCCCAGCGCTCCAGATCGGGCAGCCAGCCCAGCACCCCGTGCGAGGTGAAGACGACGTCGAAGCGGCCGGTGAGGTTCGCGGGCAGGTCGTAGAGGTCGCTCTGCACGAAGGTGGCGGACACCCCCATCCGGGCCGCGAGGGTCCGCGCGGCGGTCACCGCCACTTCGGAAAAGTCCGCGCCGGTGACCGTCGCGCCGTGCTTGGCCCAGCGGATGGTGTCCGTCCCGAAATGGCACTGCAGGTGGAGCAGCGACTTGCCCCGGACGTCTCCCGGGCCCGCGCGGGCGATGGGGTCGAGGTCGCGCCCGCGGCCTGCCGCGAAGCCCTCGACGTCATACAACTCGGACTGGAGGTTGATCCGCGCCCAGGTGTTCCAGAGCGCTCGGTTGGCCTCGAGGTGCTCGTCCACGGCCTACGCGTCCAGCCGATAGACCCGCCGGGCGGTACCACTGAACATGGCCTGCTTCTCCGGGAGGGAGGCGCCGCCGGCAATCCGCTTGAGCGCGTTCCAGAGCCCTGCCCAGCCGATGCCCATCTTGTCCACCGGGAAATTGCTCTCGAACAGGCAGCGGTTCGCGCCGAACAGCTCGATGCATGTCTCGATGTACGGGCGCCAGAGGGCGGCCAGCTCGGTGGAGGTGGGCGGCTTCGGCTGGGTGCGGTAGTCGTAGGCGGCCAGGCGCATCATCATGCCGCCCAGCTTCACGACCACATTGGGGCACCGGGCGAGCTCGGTCACCTGGGCCTTCCAGGCCGCGAACATGTCCTTCGGCTTGCCGGTATAGGGGCCGTAGCCGAGCACGCCGCCCACGTGGCCGAGGATGATGGTCGTGTGGGGACACGCGCGGGCCAGGTCCACCACGTCCGCGAGCTGTGGATGGAATACCCAGGCGTCGAGCGAGAGCCCGAGCCGGGTGAGCACGGCCAGGCCCGCCCGGAAGTCCGGCCGCAGGTAGACGTGCGGCCCGTCGGCCACCGCGCTGTTGCCGATGATGTCGCTGGCGTCCCAGGCCGCCGAATGCCGCACCCCGCGGAAGCGCCCGCCGCCGGCGCGCAGATGCGCCTGCAGCACCGGCTCCACGCGGTCGCCGAGCGTGAGATCGGCGAAGCCCACGATGCCGGCGGCCACGCGGGTGGGGCCGTACAGGCCGCTCGCGCTCATCGCGGCCTGGCCGGCCACGAACTCGGTCTCGCCCACCGGCCGCATCTCCACGGGCCCGGCCGCGCGGTACATCGAGTGGCATTCGAGGAACACGGTGGCGACCAGATTGTGGCCGGTCGCGGCGTCCGCGAGGAAGTCGGACAGGAAATAGCGGTGGCCCTCGCGGTCCCACAGGTGGTGGTGCGTGTCGATGATCGGCAGCTCGGGCTCGAGGATGGGCTCGGCCGGCTGCTTGGCCAGCCACGCCTCGTCTGGATGGTGGATTCTCCCGAACTGGGTCGGACGGTCCGATGCGCTCATGCGGAATCTCCCAGGGTGCGCAGCAGGGCCTCGCTCTCCCGGTCGGCGGGGAAGAAGCACTCCACGCGCAGCTCGTGCAGCGTGATGTCGTAGGGGACGCCGAGCGTGGTCAGCGTGGAGAAGAACGTGACGTGGGTATTCCCCCGGCGCAGCTCGACGCCCAGGAACGGCACCGGGGCGGCGTCCAGGTCGAGGGTGCGCCACTTGTGCGGGACGTCCGGGTAGGAGAGCAGCTCCTCGAGCAGCCGGCTCGTCTCCGCGTCGCCGATGCCGCGGGCCAGGTCGCGATGCAGCCACTGGATGAGCCCGGCCGCGGTGGCTTCCCAGTTGACGATGTAGGGGCGCATGCCGCACGGGTGGTAGAAGAGGCGCATCGCGTTGGGCCGGCCGCCGACGGCCGCCACCGCGTCGGCGTCGAGGAACAGCCCCATCAGCCGCCGGGCCCCGCCATTGGTCATCAGGATGTTCCAGTGGCCGTCGATGACCAGGCCGGGGTAGGGCTCCTGCTGGCGCATGATGAAGTCCAGCGCCCGCCGCACGTCGGCCATCTCGGGCGCCTCGAGGCCCGTTTCCCGGTACACCGGCGCGTAGCCGGCCGCGGTGAGCAGGTCGTTGCGACCGCGGGGTGGGACGTCGAGCACGCGGGTCAGCAGCATGACCATGTCGCGGCTCGGCTGGGCGCGGCCCGTCTCGATGAAGCTCAGGTGCCGCGAGGAGATCTCGGCGTCCACCGCCAGGGCGAGCTGGCTCAGGCGCCGCCGCTCGCGCCACTGCTTGAGCAGCCGCCCGAAGTTCCCCGCCGCACGGCTCGCGGCCGGCGGTGTCCGGGTCGTCATGGCGGCCAGTATACGCAGGCCGGGATCGAGCGCCATTACCTCCGAGGTAATTGAACTGGCTCCCCGTTTCGGTGAGGATGGCCGCCGGAGGGCACTTATGGACATCGACCCCACGCCGTTCAACGAGAGGATGGCCGGAACCCTGAGCACGCTGCTGGGGCTGCGCATCGTGGAGGCGAGCCCCGACCGCGTGGTGGCCGAGCTGACGATCCGCGACGAGCTGCGCACCGTCGGGGGCGCGCTCCACGGCGGGACCCTGATGGCGCTGGCCGACACGGTGGGCGCGGCGGCCACCGTCGTGAACCTGCCGCCGGGCGCGGGCACGACCACGCTCGAGTCGAAGACCAACTTCTTCGCGGCCGGCCGCTCCGGCGTGGTGCGCGCGGAGGCCACGCCGCTCCACAAGGGCAAGCGCACCCAGGTGTGGCAGACCCGCGTCACCGACGAGTCCGGCCGACTCCTCTCCCTGACGACCCAGACCCAGATGGTGCTCACGTGAAGGTCGCCTTCGCGGGGGTCTTCGCGGGTCACGTCGCCGACCGGGTGCGGGCGCGCCTGCGCATCCCCTGCGAGGTGGCGCTGGCCGACGACCGCGAGATCCTCGCCCGGCTCGGCGACGTGGACGTGCTGGTGACCATGGCCTTCACGCGCGAGATGGCCGCGGCCGCCCCGCGGCTCCGCCTCGTGCAGGTCCCGGGCGCCGGGCTCGATCGCATCGATCGGAGTGCCCTCGCGCCGGGCACCGCGCTCGCCAATGCCTATGGCCACGACGTCGGCATCGCGGAGTACGTGATCGGCGCGATGCTCGCGGTCACCCGAAGCTTTTGCCGGATCGACGCCGATCTGCGCCGGGGCCGGTGGGACAGCGTGTGGTCGGGCGCGCCGGTGCCGCTCTGGTCGGAGCTGGCCGGCAAGACCCTGGGCATCCTCGGCTACGGCCGCATCGGCCAGGCGGTCGCCCGGCGGGCGCTGGCGTTCGACATGGACGTGCTGGCGATCCGGCGCGACGCGACCCAGCCCGATCCAAACCGGCTCGCGTTCGTGCGGGGCCCGGCGGCGCTCGACGAGGTGCTGGGGCGCGCTGACTATCTGGCGATCACCCTCGCGCTCGCGGGGGACACGCGCGGGCTCATCGGCGCACGGCAGCTCGCGCGGATGAAGTCCACCGCGGTGCTGATCAACGTGGCCCGCGGCGAGGTGGTCGACGAGGACGCGCTCTACGACGCGCTCCACCAGGGCGTGATCGCGGGGGCCGCGCTCGACGTCTGGTATCGCTACCCGGCGGGCGACGCGCCGACTCATCCGGGTCACCGTCCGTTCCACACGCTGCCGAACGTGCTGATGACGCCCCACGTGTCGGGCTGGACGGAAGGAATGATGGACGCCCGGGCCGGTGTGATCGCCGAGAACATCCACCGCATCGCGCGCGGCGAGGCGCCCGTCAACCTGATACCATGACCGTCCGTGACGACCCGCATCGACCGCGCCTCGATCGAGCGAACGTATGGCCTGATCACGCCGTACATCCGCGTGACGCCGGTGGTGGAGACGAGCGGCGCTGATTTCGGCCTGGCCGCCTTCCCCCTCACCTTCAAGCTCGAGCTCTTCCAGCACGCCGGCTCCTTCAAGACGCGGGGTGCGTTCACCAACCTGCTCACCCGCGCGATCCCGGCCGCCGGCGTGGTGGCGGCGTCCGGCGGCAATCACGGCGCCGCGGTGGCCTATGCGGCGATGCGCCTGGGCGTGAAGGCGCGCATCTTCGTCCCCACCGTGTCCTCGGCGGCCAAGATCTCGCGCATCCGGGCCTACGGCGCCGATCTGGTGGTGACCGGCGATCGCTACGCCGACGCGCTCGCGGCGAGCCAGACCTGGACCGCCGAGTCGGGCGCGCTGCCCGTACACGCCTTCGATCAGGAGGAGACCCTGCTCGGCCAGGGCACGCTGGCGCTGGAGCTCACGCGGCAGGCGCCGGGCCTCGACACCCTGCTGGTCTCGGTGGGCGGGGGCGGCCTCATCGGCGGCATCGCGGCGTGGTGCGGGGGCCGGCCGCGGGTGATCGGCGTCGAGCCCGAGGCCGCCCCCACGCTCACCCGGGCGCTCGAGGCGGGCAAGCCGGTGGACGCCCCCGCCGGCGGCATCGCGGCGGACTCGCTCGCCCCGCGCCGGGTCGGGGAGCTGATGTTCCCGATCGCGCAGGCCCACATCGTCCGCGTCCTGCTGGTGAGCGACGCGGCCATCCGCCAGGCGCAGGACGCGCTCTGGGCGACGCTGCGGGTGGTGGTCGAGCCCGGCGGCGCCGCCGCCTTCGCGGCGCTGCTGAGTGGAGCCTACGTGCCGGCGCCGGGCGAGCGGGTGGGAGTGGTGGTTAGCGGAGGCAATACCACTGCGGTAGACTTCGACCGATGAGCAGCCCTACCCCGTCGCGGCAGGAGTCGCTCACCCGCGCCCTGGACTTCCTCGCCGCGGGGGAGTGGCAGCGCGCCCACGAGATCGTCCAGGAAGACAAGTCGGAGCTGGCCGCGTGGCTGCACGGCATCGTGCACACGCTGGAGGGCGACCTCGACAACGCGCGCTACTGGTACCGCCGCACCACGCGTGAGTTCCCGGGCTCGGCCGCGGTGCAGCGAGAGATCGCCGCCGCGCGCCTAGCTCTCGCCGAGGAACAGCGCGCGTAGCCGCGCCTTCTGCACCTTGTCGCCGTGCGGGCCCGGCGTTCGGGGCACGTCGGCCACCACGCGCACGTGGCGCGGCACCTTGAACGAGGCGATGCGGCCCCGGCAGTGCGCGATGACCTCCTCCTCGGTGACGGTGGCGCCGGGCCGCGGGATCACGTAGGCCACCGCCGCCTCGTTGGTGCGCGGGTCGGGCACGCCGATGACGAAGGCCTGCAGCACCTTCGGGTGCGTCTGCAGATAGTCCTCGATCTCGCCGGGAGCCACCATGAAGTGGCTGATGCGGAGCACCTCGCGGAGCCGCCCGATGAAGAAGATCCGCCCGGCTCCGTCGCGCACCGCCAGATCCCCGGTCTTGAACCAGCCGTCGGGGGTGAAGGCCTTCGCGGTCTCCTCCGGCTTTTCGTAGTAGCCCTGAGTCACCAGGCGGCCGCGCACCCACAACTCGCCCTCGTGGTCCACGGGCTGATCCCGCCCGGTCTCCGGATCCACCACGCGCGCCTCGAGGCCGTCGGCGGGCCAGACGCCGGCCCGCGCGCGGCTCTCGGGCGGCTCGTCGAGATCGTGCACCAGGGCCATCGCATTGACTTCGGTCATGCCGTAGGGCTGGAACGCCTGGCGCACGCCGATCCGCTCCACCACCGCCTCGAAGAGACCCTGCACGCCGCCGCCGGTGGCCGCGAAGCCGCCGGTGCGGAGGCTCGAGCGATCGCGCCATGCCAGGTCCGGGTGCTCGAGCATGGGGATGGCCATCGCGTCCACCCCATTCCACACCGTCACGCGCTCGGCCTCCATGAGGCGGAGCGCGACCGCAGGCTCGAAGGTCTCCATCAGGATCAGGGCGGCGCCGTGGCTGAACGCGGCCATCGGGATGCAGAGCCCGCCCCAGGTGCCGGACAGGGGCAGGGCGTGGAGTACGCGATCGGCCGTGGTCAGGCGCAGGACCTCGCCGCACCACCAGCCGTGCGGCAGGCAGTTCCAGTGGCTGATGACCGCCCCCTTCGGGAACGACGTCGTTCCCGAGGTGTAGAGGATCGTGAACGGATCCTCGGGCCCCACCGGCTCCGCGGCGTAGCTCCACGCGGCCGCCCACTCGGGCGCGTCACCGTCTTCCAGCACGTCACGGAGGCGCAGGCATCCCGGGTAGGGATCGCCGGCCTCGAGAATCACGCGACGGAACATCGGGAAGTCCTCCACCAGGAGCTCGCCCGGCACGGATTCCCCGAGGGTCGGAAGCACCTCGGCCAGCGTCTCCAGATAGTCCACCGGCCCCGAGTGGTCGGTGCAGACGAGCGTCGTCGCGTCCGACTGGCGCAGGATGTAGCGCAGCTCGTGGGCCTTGTAGCGCGTGTTGAGCGCCACCACCACCGCGCCGATCATCGCGCAGCCGTACTGGGCGAAGAGCCACTCCGGGCGGGTGGGCAGCCACAGGGCGACCTTGTCGTTCTTCTTGACGCCCAGGGCCAGCAGGCCGCGGGCCACCCGCTGCGCCTCGCGGTGGAACTGGGCGTACGTGATGCGCCGGTCCGGCGCGACGATGGCCTCGTGGTCTCCCACGCGTCCGGCCATCGCGGCGAGCATGCCGCCGACGGTCTCGCGCAGGAACGGATTGCCGTTTCCGGATGGCAGCATGGGCCACATGCTATCGCTTTACACCGGGCGCCAGATGTGGAAGATGGAGGTGGATGAAGTGCCAGGACGTGCGCCGCACGCTCTCCCTCCTCGTCGACGGGCAGCTGGCGCTGACCGAGTGGGCCATCATTCAGGCCCACCTGCTCGGGTGCGCCGAGTGCCGCAAGGAGGTCGACCGGTTGCACATTCTGGCGGGCGTGCGGGCCCGAGCCAAGCACCGCCGCGCGACCGTGGCGACCCTGGCCGCGATGGCCGTCCTGCTGGCGGTGGCCGCCGGAGGCGGACTCTACATCTATCAGGGGAGCTTGCCCGACTTCCCTCCGTGGGGTTCGACGCCGGCTCCGCCGCGGACCGTCACCCCGACCGCGCCGGCGGAACCCGTCGCGCCAGTAGCTGCACCGGTCCCGCGGCCCTCGCCGCCGCTTCCCGCGCGGTCCAAGGCTGCCGTCGAGGCGGCGCCGTGGGGCACCGCGCCTCCCACCGCCGAGTCGGTTCCGCGCGCGCCGCGCCCGGCGGCCACCGCCGAGGCGCCCCCGGAGGACCGCATGCCCACCACCCAGGCCCGCCCGCCCGCGGTGCTGAATGCCCCGCCGGACGCGGAGGCGATGCCGACCCAGGCCCCCTCTGGCCCCGTGCCCCGCAGCCGCCCGTGAGCCGGGAGCTAGGCCCGCTCGGGGCGGGTCTTCTTCAGGTACTTGCCGACGGCTTCCAGCAGGAGGCCGAGGGCTTCCTTCTCGGTGCGCCCGGTCACGCTCACGTCCGGGTAGGACACCGCGGTGGCCCGAAAGATCCCGCCCTCGTCCTGGACCATGTCGACCTCGATCCTCATGCCGCGCTCCCCCGCGACGTGCGCGCGCGATCGGCCAGGAAGAGGTAGCGCGAGAGGCCGAAGAAGTACTCGCCCCGGGTGGCCTGGCTCCGCACGTCCTCGGCCCAGCGGGCGGCCTCCTCTTCGCTGATCCCGCCCCGGCTGGCCACGAACCGCGCGACCACGTCGATCATGCCCGCGCTGTAGGTCTGCTCGCTCATCTCGACGTTGACGATCGGGATCATCGTCACGCTCTTCACCACGAACCCGCTCCGCCGCAGCAGGTCGGGCAGCCGCGCGGGCAGGTGGGGATGGGCGAACCGCTGCTCCCAGGCCCGCAGCACGCGGGCGGTGCGCTCGCGGTCGCTCGAGTGCCAGACGCAGGACTCCCAGTCGGTGTCGAGCACGCCCAACCGCCCGCCGGGCTTCAGCACCCGATACACCTCGGCGAGCCCGCGCTCGACGTCGGCCATGTACTCGTAGACCTGCATGGCGGTCACGAAGTCGAAGCCGCCCGGCGAGGCGGGCACCGCCTCGGGATCGGCCTGCCGGAACTCGGTGCGGCCGGTGACCGCGTCGTGTCGGGCCCGCTCCTCGCAGGCGATGATCATGTCCGGCACCGCGTCCACGCCCATGATCCGCCCGGTGGGGCCGACGTCGCGGGCCAGCTCGCAGGCGAGGAGGCCGAAGCCGCAGCCGATGTCGAGGCCCCGCTCGCCGGTGCGCGGCGCCATGATGGCGCGAATCCGCGCGCGCTGCTCGGAGACGTCCGGGGTGGAGCGCGCGGGGTCGAGGAGGGCCGGGCTGGAGGTCGTCACGCCGGAACGCTAACAGCGCCCGGCGCTCCCGTCAAGTTGGGGTCAGGTCTTGAATTACGACATTTCCGGCTCCCGCGTAGTCGCCGCCCGGGCAGAAAATGTCGTAATTCAAGACCTGACCCCAGAACCGCTACGCGCGAGGCTTCTGGGCCAAGACCTGCAGCACGACCTGGCGCATGTCGGCCAGGTTGAAGGGTTTCTCGAGGGCGGGCTCGCCGGTCTCGGAGAGGAAGGCCGCGTACTCCTCGATGCCGGTGTTGGCGCTCATGAAGATGAACCGGGGCGGGTTGTCGGCGTAACGCTGGCGGACCGCGCGGTAGAGCTCGGGGCCCTCGAGGTTGGGCATGCGCAGATCGGTGACGACCAGATCGTAGCGGTGCTCTTCCGCGCGCCGGAGGCCGTCGGCGCCGTCGACGGCGCTGTCCACCTCGTGGCCGTCGCGCTTCAACACCTCCACCAGCACGTCGCGCAGGTTGTCCTCGTCGTCCACGACGAGGATGCGGTGCCGCGCCATGCTAGCTCCGGGCGTCGAGGATGGCCTGGGCGATCAGCCGCGCGCCTTCGTAGCAGCGCTCGGGGGACTCGAAGCTGAAGGCCAGCCGGATGTGGCGCTCGCCGCCCCCATTGGGGAAGAAGGACGTGCCCGCGGTGTACTGCACGCGGGCCTTGACCGCGCCATCAAACAGCTTCCCGGTGTCGGTGCCGGTGGGCAGCTTGATCCAGATGAAGAACCCGCCCTCGGGCCGGCTGATCTCGACGTCGGTGTCCCGGAGCTTCTCCCACAGCCCGCGCAGCATGGCGTCCCGCTTGGCGCGGTAGACGTTGACGAGCAGGGCCACGTGCGGGACCAGGTGGTCGCGCAGGAAGTAGGTGGCCACGCGCGAGGCGAAGGGGTTCACGCCGCCCCCGAAAAGGAAGCCCTGGAAGGCGGGGATCATCTCCTTGGGCGCGCAGAGCCAGCCGAGGCGGAAGCCCGCGCCCAGGATCTTGGACACGGTGCCCGCGCGCATCACCCGCCCGCCGCCGTCCAGCGCGTAGAGCGAGGGCAGGTGCTCGCCCTCGAAGCGCAGCTCGCCGTAGGCGTCGTCCTCCAGGATGAGCGTGTCGTACTCGTGCGCGAGGTCGATCAGCTCCCGCCGCCGGCGCAGCGTCAGCGTCGGCCCCGCCGGGTTCTGGAAGTTCACGATCGTGTAGATGAGCTTGCAGCGACGGCCCTGCTTCTGCAGCGTGGCCAGGTGCTCCCGCGCCACCTCGACGACCAGCCCGTCCTGATCCACCGGCACGTCGAGCACCTGCGGGCCGTGGCGACGGATGGTCTGGAGCGTGCCGGAGAACGTCGGGGCCTCGGACAGGATCACGTCGCCCGGGTCCACGAGGGCGCTGAAGGCCAGGGAGAGCGCGTGCCCGGAGCCGTTGGAGATGATGATGTTGTCGGGGCCGACCTTGAGACCCTCGAAGAGGCCGTACTTGTGGCACACCAGCTCGCGCAGGCCGCGATACCCCTGCGGCTCGCCGTAGGTGAGCGCCTCGGCGCCCTCCGCCCGGATCATCCGGGCGGTGGCGTCGATGAGGCCGTCGTAGGGAAAGGACCCGGGATCCGGGAGGCCGCCCCCGAACTCGTACTGCGCGTCGACGACCGGCCGCGCGGCGGGCGGCGCGCCCCAGCCGATGCGGGCACGGGTGGACAGCAGCTCGACGAAGGGACGAGGGGCGGTGGTCATCGGGTGGCTCTAGGCCACGATCTTCTTGTCGCGCAGCGCCTTGATGTCGGCCGCGGCCATCCCCAGCTCGCCCAGCACCTGGTCGGTGTGCTCGCCCGAATGCGGGGCGGCGCTCCGGATGGTCCCCGGGGTCGCGGAGAGCTTGATGGGCTGGCCGAACTGCTTCACGGTGCCGTGCACCGGGTGGCGCATCTCCACGATCATGTCGCGGGCCTGCACCTGCGGGTCGGTCACCACCTCCGCCGGCTCGTAGACCTTCCCCACGCAGACGTCGGCCTTCACGAGGAAGTCGTACCACTCGTCCCGGGTGCGCGTCCTGATGATGGCCTCGACCTCCTCGCGCGCCTTCACCTCTTCCGCGTTGGCCGCCCGCACGAACTGGTCGGGCTTGCGGGCGAACTTCACGAAGTCCGGCCGGTTGATGGCCTTGCAGAAGTTCTCCCAGAGCCAGGGCTCGGTGCAGCCGATCGTGAGGTGCTTGCCGTCCTTGGTGTCGTAGACCGCGTAGTAGGGGTAGGAGCCGCCCAGGAAGCCCTCGCCGCGCTTCGGGGCGATGCCGTCGCTCCAGAAGAAGCGCATGTTGGGCGTGGCCGCGAGCAGGGCCAGGGACGTATCGAGGTAGGAGACGTCCACGTGCTGACCCCGGCCGGTGCGCTCCCGGGCGAAGAGCGCGAGCATGATGCCGAGGGCGCCGTGCATGCTGGCCCCGCCGTAGTCGGCCACCAGGTTGAGCGGGAAGATCGGCTTGCGGTCCGGCTCCCCGATGAGGTTCAGCACCCCGGCCAGCGACAGGTAGTTGCCGTCGTGGGCCGGGTAGTCCTTGTACGGCCCGTTGTGGCCGAAGCCGGAGAGCGAGCAGTAGACCAGGCGCGGGTTCGTGTCCGAGAGCGTCTCGTAGTCGCCGCCCAGCCGCTTCATCACGCCGGGCCGGAAGCCCTCCACGATCACGTCGGCGGTGGCCGCGAGCTTCCGGAAGATGGCCTGCCCGTCGGGCGCCTTCATGTTCAGCGCGAGGGAGCGCTTGTTGCGGTTGACGTAGGCGAACGCGGCGCGGCGCTTGGTGGCGGCGTCCTCCGCCTCGGCGGGCGGCGTCTCGATCTTCAGCACGTCCGCGCCCATGTCGGCCAGGAACATGCCGGGCAGCTCGGCGGGGGGGACCCGCGCCATCTCCAGCACCTTGATTCCGTCCAGCACTCCCATGGCGATCTCCCGCGATCACCCTCTCCCCTCAGGGGAGAGGGCAGGGTGAGGGGTGGTTTACCTGTAGGCGTCGGGCGCCTTGACGGCCTTGTCCCAGAACGCGGGGTCGTGGCTCGGGAAGATGCGCCCGCCGGTGAGCCGCGCGAGCGTCTTGAGCCGCTTGATGCTGTGCATCGCCCGGGTCGGGTCCCACACGACGCCGGGCGGGATCTCCTCGTCGATCGAGCGCTGCCAGTAGCAGGAGTCGCCGGCCAGGATCACCGGCCCGGTCCGGGGAAGCTGCACCAGCAGCGACTGGTGGCCCGGGGTGTGGCCGTCGCTGCGCAGCGCGGTCACGCCCGGGACGAGCTCGGTGTCGCCGTCGAGCAGGCGCCAGCGGTAGCCGGGCAGGTCGAAGTTCTTGCGGTAGTAGTAGGAGGCGAAGAACGCGGCCGGGTACTGCGCGTACGCGTACTCCTCCTTCTGCACGACCAGGTCGGAGGTGTCGAAGAGCGCGGCCCCGCCCGCGTGGTCGAAGTGCAGGTGGCTCAGGACGACCAGGTCCACGTCCTTGGGCTCGAGCCCGATCGAGTCCAGCCGGTGCACCAGCAGATCCTCGTCGGTGAAGCGGCAGAGGGGATCCTGGCGCACGAGGCCGGGGACCGCGCGCGGCGAGATGCCGGTGTCGAAGAGGATGGTCGCGTCGCCGGTGCGCACCAGGTAACAGGTGACCGGGATGGCCACGCGCTCGGCCGAGCGATCGCCGTAGAAGAGCCCCGCGCGCTCGAAGCCCAGGAAGCCGTTCTGCAGCGCGTAGAGCGCCTCGACCGCCATGCTCAGGCGCGGGCCTTGGCGGGGCGGCGGGCGCGGGCGGGCTTCGGGTGATCGGCCGGCACCAGCGGATCGTAGATCCAGATCTTGTTCGCGGCGCTGAGCCCCATGGTGACGGTGCGCCCCTCGAGCAGGATCGAGATGGTGCCCGCGTAGGGGGCCACCTCGCTCACCACGATGCGGCTGCCCGGCCGGATCCCGCTCTCCCAGAGGAAGCGCAGGAGCTGGCGGTCGGCCTCGGCCTCCTCGGTGATGCGCTCGACCACGAACGGGTGGCCCGCGGGGGCCTGGCTGAGCGGAATCGGGCTGTGCGCCTCGGGGGCCGGCATGCCCGGGATCGGGTTGCCGTGCGGGCAGGTGCTGGGCATGCCGAGGGTCTCGGCGAGCCGCTCCTCGACCACCGGGGAGAGCGCGTGCTCGAGGCGATGGGCCTCGTCGTGCGCGCGCGACCAGTCGAGCCCGAGCACGTCGGTCAGCCAGCGCTCGATCAGGCGATGCCGGCGCGCCATGGTCTCGGCGATGCCGAGCCCCTTGGTGGTGAGCCGGATCTCCTTGCGGCCCCCGACGCGGACGTAGCCGTCCTTCTGCATGCGGCGCAGCGCCTCGGTGATGGACGGCGCGGAGACGTGCATGTGCCGCGCGAGCCGCGCGCCGATCACCGGCTTGTCGGTGCCGGCCAGGTCGTAGATCGCGCCCAGGTAGTCCTGGATCGCCGGAGTCGTCTCGTCCATGGCCGCCAGCATACCGACCGGCGCAGCGGCGGGCAAGCCCCCGGGCGACCGTGATATTCTTGCCCGACCAGGAGGCCGCCCATGGACTTCGCGCTCACGGAATCGCAGGAGCTGATCAAGAAGGAGGTGGGGGCCCTGGCCCGCACCTTCTCGCTCGATTACTGGCTCGACAAGGACGACCGGGCCGAGTACCCGAGCGAGTTCGTGAAGGCCTTCGCCGACAACGGATGGCTCGGCATCCTCGTGCCCGAGGAGTACGGCGGGGCCGGGCTCGGCGTCACCGAGGCCGCGCTCATGCTCCACGAGATCTGCGCTTCCGGGGCCGGTACCTCCGGCGCCTCCCCGGTTCACTTCTACGTCTTCCCGCCGACCCCGCTGATCAAATACGGCACCGAGGCGATGAAGCGGAAGTACCTGCCGAAGATCTGCAGCGGGGAGATCGTGATGGCGTTCGGGGTGACCGAGCCCAACGCGGGCACCGATACGTCGCGCATCACGACCCGCGCCGAGAAGCAGGGCGACCGCTGGATCGTCAACGGCCGGAAGGTCTGGACCACGAATGCCCAGCACGCCACCAAGATCCTCCTGCTCGCCCGTACCGCCGACCGCGATCCGGCCAAGCCCCTCAAGGGCATGACGCTCTTCTTCGCCGACTTCGACCGCACCGCGATCACGGTGCGATTGATCCACAAGCTGGGCCGGGCCGCCGTCGACTCCAACGAGATCTTCATCGACAACCTGGAGATCCGCGACGAGGACGTGGTGGGCACGCCGGGCGAGGGCTTCTACCACCTCATTGATTCGCTCAACCCCGAGCGCATCGTGGTCGGGATCGAGGCGGTCGGCATCGGGCGCGCCGCCCTCGACCGCGCGGTGCAGTACGCCAAGGAGCGGATCGTCTTCGACCGGCCGATCGGGAAGAACCAGGCCATCGCGCACCCGCTGGCCCACGCGATGGCCCAGCTCGACGCGGCCGAGATGATGTGTCTGAAGGCCGCGTGGCTCTTCGATAATGGTAAACCCTGCGGCCGGGAGGCCAACGCGGCCAAGATGCTCGCGGCGGAGGCCGGCTTCAACGCCTGCGACGCCGCGCTCCAGACCTTCGGCGGCTTCGGCTACGCCAAGGAGTTCTACGTGGAGCGCCTGTGGCGGGAGATCCGGCTCTACAAGATCGCGCCGGTCTCTCAGCAGATGGCGCTGAACTACCTGGCCGAGCACGTGCTCGGCCTGCCGCGCTCCTACTAGCGCGATGGACCTGCTCCTCACCACCCACGACACGGGGTACGAGCGGCCCGACGGGCCGACCATCGCCAAGGTGCTGGCGTCCCTCGACGGGGGCCGCAACGTGCTGGCGACCCTCGGCACCTCCGACGCGACGTACCTGCAGGCGAGCGGGAGCGGGCAGACCGGCTTCGGCCTGTACCTGCAGGAGGGCTCGCTGGACCGGCGCTTCCGCACCCGGGACCGCGCGCTGCCGCTCGCGTGGGTGACCGAGGCATTCCAGCGCTACGCCGCCGACGATCTCTCCTGGCGCGATGCGGTTGCGTGGGAGCAGGAGCACATCCACGTCCCGCGCGAGTCCTGGATGACGAGCTGGCCCGCCTACATCGCGCTGCTGGTCGCAGTCTCGGCCGCGATGTGGCTCTTCCACACCTGGCGCGCCGGCTGGTGAAAAGGACCCATCTGCTTCGTTGGCGGCGGGTGACCGCACGCTCAACGTAGAGAGACTACGCCTCGCGCGCGCTCACCCGCCGCCGCCTCGCATCTGGGCCCTTTTGACCAGCCGGCGGGCGTATTACGAGGAGCGGATGAGGAGGCGCTCGTGGAGGGCGCTCAGGATCTCGGCGATGCCGGCCTGTGCCCACACGTCGAAGAAGGGGGACTCGAGCAGGGCGCCGATCTCGCCGCCCCCGCGCGCCTTCGCCTGCTCCTCGGTCTCGCCGGGGCGCGCCGCGCGCAGGTGGCCGATCACGCGCTCCTTGTGGTAGATCGCGGGATACTCGATGTAGCGGTACAGCTCGACGAAGTCCTCGGTGAAGAAGATCGCCACCGGGACCGTCGCCCACCGCTGGCCGTTCTTTTCGTTGGCATACGCCTGCACGAGATCGGCGTTGCCCCCCGCCGCGGGGTCGGGTAGTCCCTTGAGCAGCATCTTCTCCCCGTCGCGGGTGAAGATGCGCAGCTCGAGGCCGCCCGCCCTGGCGAAGCGCGCGAGGTAGGGGACGTCCCGCCGGCAGTCGGAGGACCAGTCCTCGGAGATCACCGCGACCTTGGTGGGCCCGCCCGGCTGCGCGGCGAGCCACTGGATGGCCGCGATCTGCTCGGGGGTGAGCCGCACCCGGGCGTGGCGCTCGCGGAGGAAGGCGCTCCAGTCCAGGCGCGGACGCACGAGGCTGAACCGGCGGACGTCGAAGCCCTCGCGGGCGAGGTTCTCGGGCGAGCCGGTGAACTTCACATAGTCGTCGAAGGTCATGCCCTGGGCGAAGCGTTCCGGTGTCATGCCGGTCCCGTCCTTTCTCAGGTGAAGAGGCGGCGGCTCGCGATGGCCGCGCCCTCGGTGAGGGCGCCGAGCTTGGCCCACACCACGCTGTGGGCCACCATCTCCGAGCCCGCGAAGGTGCCGAAGCCGCAATCGGTGGAGGCGATCACGCGCGTGCGGTCACCCACCGCCTCCACCGCCGCGCCGATCCGGTCGGCCACCACCTCGGGATGCTCCACGTAGTTGGTGGTGGTGTCGATCACCCCGGGCAGCAGCAGCATGGAGTCAGGGAGCGGGTGCTGCTTGAACACGCGGTACTCGTGCTGGTGGCGTGGGTTGGCGAGCGGCAGGGACAGGGCGCCGACCCGGGCGCGGTAGAAGAGCGGCAGCACCGCCTCGAGCGGCACGTCGTGGGTGTGGGGGCCGTCGTAGTTGCCCCAGCAGACGTGCAGGCGGATGCGGTCCGGCGGGATCCCCGCGGTGGCCTGGTTGATCGCCTCCACGTGCAGCTCGACGCTCCGCTGGAAGACCTCGAGGGAATCGTTCTGGAAGAAGCGCACCCGCTCCATGGCGAGATCGGGGCAGTCGACTTGCAAGAGCAGCCCGCGCGCGTGGATCAGCTCGTACTCCTTGCGCATCTCCCGGGCCAGCGCCATGACGTATTGTTCATGTGAATCGTAGTGGGCCGAGAGCAGGATGGTGGCGATCACCCCGGGCGAGGCCGCGGTCATGAAGCGCTCCACGAAGCCCGGCGCCCGGCCATCGGTGTCCCGGAGGAAGCCGTCGCACTCCTGGGCCGCGGGGCCCAGGTCCGCGTACTCCACCTCCGCGATGGCCTGCGGCGCGTCCGCGATCCGGGCCGCGTCGCGCCGGCGCCGGGCCAGCATCTCCGCGTAGTCGGGGAAGTCGACCAGGTCCCGCGCGGGCAGGCGCCGGCTCGTGCCCCCGAAGCCGCGCATGCGGCCGGCCACGTAGGTCGAGAAGCCGGCGCGGGGCTGCTCGCCGTTGTTGCCGACGTCGATGCCGACTTCGAGCTGCCTTGTCACCACGTGGGAGACCGCGGCGTCGGCCTCCCGCGCGAGCGCGGCCGCGTCGACCGGCTCGCCCCGGTCGCGGCGGACGAGCAGGTCGCGCAGCGCGGGCGGACGGGGCAGGCTGCCCACGTGGGTGGTGAGGATGCGCCGGTCGCTGCGCTTCACGGGTCTTTCTCCTTCCGGCGGGCGATGGGCTAGCCGGCCCGGGGCGTGATCTGGATCAGCGGGGCTGGCTCGGTCTCGATCTGGATCGTGGTGTGATCGATCCCGAAGCGGGCGTGGAGGACGAGGTGGAGGTCTTCGAGGATCTTGTCGGTGGGCGCGCCCGCCACGACGACCACGTGGGCGCTCATGGCCTCGCGGCCGGAGGTGAGCGTCCAGACGTGCAGGTCGTGGACCCGCCGCACCGACCGGGCGGAGCGCAGGGCGTCCTCGATCTCGGTCACGTCGAGATGGGGTGGCGCGCCCTCGAGCAGGACGTTCACCGCCTGGCGCAGGAGGGCCCAGGTGCGCGGCAGGATGAAGAGCGCGATCAGCGCGCCCGCGATGACGTCCGCGAGGGTCCACCCGGTGAAAAGGATGATCAGGCCGGCCACGATCACGAGGGCGGAGCTCACCGCGTCGCCGAGGACCTCGAGATACGCGCTCCGCACGTTCAGGCTTTCCGCGGCGCCTCCGTGCAGCACCCAGAGGCCGGTCAGGTTCACGACGAGGCCCAGCGTCGCCACCACCAGGATCGGGCCGCCCGGGACGTGCGGGGGCTGCCAGAGCCGCTCGTAGGTGACGACCAGGATGGCGACGGCCATCACGCACAGGACCACCCCATTGACGAGGGCGGCCAGGATCTCCACGCGGTAGTAGCCGTAGGTCTTGGCCGGCGTGGCCGGGCGCTCGGCGAACCAGACCGCGAGCAGGCTCAGAAGCACGCCGCCCGCGTCCACCAGCATGTGGGTGGCGTCGGCCAGGAGTGAGAGGCTGCCCGTCCAGAACCCGACCGCGGCCTCCACCACCAGGAACGCGGAGGTCAGCCCGAAGACGGCGAGCAGGCGGTGCTTGTGGCGGGAGCCGTGGGTGTGCCGGCCGTGCACGGTGGCGCGATCAGCGGGCCGGGGGCAACACCAGCCGCGCTTCTCCCTGACGGATGCCCTGGCTCGCGAAGAACCCGGCGTGGGCCTCGACCGCGTAGCGGAAGGGCCCGAGCGGTCCGTACAGTTCGGTGGGGCTCGGGTCCATCTTGAGGATGGCGAAGACGCGGCCGTCCTCCTTGACGAAGGCGATGTCCAGGGCCGCCGGCACGTTCTGCATGTGGAACTGGGTGACGATCTCCCGGCCGAAGTCGAAGAGGATCAGGTGGCGCTTGATCTCCTCGGGGGTGGCGCACTGGAAGCCGCCGGCCTGGCGCTCGCCGGTGTCGGCGGCCTTCACCCGAAGCGCGATGCTGCGGGAGCCGGCCTGCACGCTCAGCATCCGGATCGGCATGCCCGCGAAGGCCTCCCGCCAGCGCGGACATTCTGGATTTGGGGCTGGGCTCTGGGCGATGGCCGCCGGGCCCGCCAGGACCAGGAGCAGCGCGGCCAGGACCGCGACGCGCGAGCGGATCATGGATGGGTCGCCCGCGCCGTCGCGGGCCACCGGCGGCGGGCCAGCGACGCGGCGGCGAAGATGAGCAGCGCGGTCAGCACCACCGCGCCCCCCGCGGCCAGGCGCAGGTAGTAGGCGGCGATGAGGCCGGAGGTCATGGAGAGCAGCGCGATGCCGATGGCGATGGCGGTGGCGGTGTGGAAGCTCCGGCCCAGCGCGAAGCCGGTGAGCGCGGGGATCACGATCATGGCGGAGACGAGCAGCACCCCCACCATCCGCATCGCGACCACGGTGGTCAACGCGGTCAGCACGGTCAGCAGCAGGTTCAGCGCCCCGACCGGCACCCCGCTGGTCCGGGCCAGGTCCTCGTGGAGCGTGATGGCGAGGAGCTGCTTGTAGAACCCTCCGATCGCCACGGTGACGACGGCGCCCAAGGCCACGATCAGCCAGACGTCGCCGCTGGTGACGGTGAGGATGCTGCCGAAGAGGATCGCGAAGAGATCGGCGTTGAAGCCGCGGGCCAGGCTGATGAGCACCACCGCCAGCGCGAAGCCGCCGGAGAGGAACACCGCGAGGGCGGCGTCGCCCTGGAGCGCCCCGCGCGCACGCAGCCGCTCGATGCCGACCGCGCCGGCCAGGGCCACCACCAGCGCGCCCAGCACCGGGGAGACCCCGAGCACCAGGCCCAGGGCCACCCCGGCCAGCGCCACGTGGGCGAGCGTGTCCGCGATCAGCGAGAGCCGGCGCGGGATCAGGAAGACGCCGATGGCCGGGCAGATGAGCGCGGTGACCACCCCCGCCGCGAAGGCCCGGTGCATGAAGCCGTACTGGAGGAACTCGGGCATGGCCTCAGTGGTCGTGGCTGACCACGCGCACCGCGGGGCCGTAGAGCGTGGTCAGCGCCGCGTCGCTCAGGAAGTCGCCCGGGCGGCCGTGGAAGATCAATCGGCGGTTGAGGCAGGCGAGCTTGGTGACCTCCTTGGCCACCACCCCGATGTCGTGGCTCACCAGGATCAGGGTCACGTCGCGCTCGCGATTGAGATGGTGGAGCAGGGCGTAGAAGCTCGTCTGGGCCTCGGGGTCCACCCCGCCGGTGGGCTCGTCCAGGATCAGGAGCTCGGGCTTGGAGACGAGCGCCCGCGCGATCAGCACACGCTGCTGCTGGCCCGGCGACAGAGCGCCGATCCGCGCACCGGCGTGCGCCTCCATGCCCACCTGGGCGAGGACCTCCGCGATGCGCTTGCGCTCCGCTCCGCCGACCCGCCCGAAGAGGCCGAGCGAGGGCAGGAGCCCGGTGGCCACCACCTCGTGGACGGTCACCGGCAGCGCGGGATCGAGCGTCGCCTTCTGCGGCACGTAGCCGAGGCGTCCCCACTGCCGGAACGACGCGGGCGGGTGGCCGAAGAGGCGGACCGCGCCGCGCTGGGGCGGCAGGAGGCCCAGCATGATGCGGAGCAGGGTGGTCTTCCCGGAGCCGTTCGGACCGATGATGCCCAGGAAATCTCCGGGCTCGACGGTCAGGTTGATGTGCTCGAGCACGGGGACGGCCCCGTAGGTGAAGTCCACGTCCTCGAGCTCGACGAAGGAGCGCATCAGCCGCCGATCCGGACCGCGTCGGTCACCGTGTCGGGCCGCGAGGTGCCCTCGGAAGGATGCGCGGCGTCCCACCAAGCCCCCGCGGCGGCGCAGCCGGCGCCGAGCAGGATCCCGCCGAGCACGTCCGAGGGCCAGTGGGCGTTCAGGATCACGCGCGCGAAGCCCACCGAGCCGACCAGCGCGACGGCCAGCACCAGCAGCGGCACCCGCGCCGCGGACGAGACGCGCTCGCGCGAGAGCAGGTAGGCGAGGAGCACGGCGAAGGTGGCCGCCGCGGTGACGTGCCCGCTCGGGAAGCCCGGGTTGACCCCGCGGGGCCGTGGCCGGCCGACGAGGAACTTGAAGAGCTGCTCGACGGCGCCCCCGATCGGCAGCAGCCCGCACCAGAGCCACCAGCGCCGGCGCGCGGCCCGCGAGCAGGCCAGGAGCAGGAGCATGGCCGGAGCCAGGAACTGCCACGTGCCGCCGTAGTTCAGCCAGCGCGCCACGCCGTGGATCGCGGTGCCCCGGTATCCCATGATCTCGCGGTGCAGGTCCACGTCGCCGGGCAGCAGCCGCACGCCGTACACGATCACGCTCATCCCGAGGAACGCGCCCAGCAGGATCAGGCAGAGGGTGCGCCAGCGCGCGACGGTCGATGCATCCATGGCGGTGACATTGTACTCGAAGCGCCGGCCGCGGGCTCGAGCGGGAGCATCATCGTGCCGGCGGGGGCTGAGCCGGCGTATCCATCTCTGGACATGGGCAGGGCGGCGCGGGAGCGCTACCCAGAGGCGTGGGATGTGTCGCGCCCGTGTATCGCCCGCGAGACGCCGAGCACACCGTGCTCCATCAGGTCGTCGCGCTGCACCTGGCGGCCTTCCTGGGCGCGGTGGCGGAGGCCGGCGACGGCGCGGGCCTGCCGCAGTTCGTCGAGCGCGAGTTCCGGGAGTTCCTGACGTGCGGCGTGTTCGAGCACGGCGTGGCGCGGTTTCAGTGCGAGGGTTGCGCGCGCGAGCACCTGGTGCCGTTCTCCTGCAAAGGGCGCGCGTGGTGTCCGAGCTGCGGGGGACGGCGGATGACGGAGCGCGCCGCCCATCTGCGGTGACGGGGCTGGCCCTTTGGCTCGCGGTCGTATTCGGGGGGTGCGGCAGCCAGGATCATGAGGCCAAGCGGCTGGAGATGTACCGGCAGGACTCCACCTACTGCTCCAAGTACGCCACCAAGCGCGAAGAGGGCAGCTTCGAGGAGCGCATGAAGGCCCTAACAAACCCCAATGGCCAGCGTGCGACGTAGCATGTCACTTGGCTGTCCGACGCGGAGGGCGCGCCTTGAAGGCATCCGACGCCGAGGACCGGGACTAGGTCGTGCGGCCAGCACCATCAGCGCCAGCGGTGATAGCCGTAGCGGCCTTGGTGCCACCCGTAGTAGCAGCCGTAGCAGTAGTACGGAGAGTAGTAGTACGGTTCCACGATGACGACTGGGGGCGCTACGTAGACAGGCGCCGGGGCGACGACGACCGGACGGGGTACGTCAGGCCCCCACGCCCCGACACAACCTGTGAGAAACAACATGAGAAGACCAAGTCCGAGGGCACGCATGACTACCGACCGCCCGCGATGATGAAGCCGATCAACGCAAAGTAACCAAGGATGACGAGGATCGTTGCGCCGACCCCGACGGCTTCCTTCGTGGCTTCACCATGTAGCATTTTCGCGCAGTCACCCGGCGAGTCCATGATGTGCTGGCTCTGGCACTGGTCCATTGATGCGTACTGGACACCCGGAGAGTTCGGGTGCGTCACTGTCGCACACCCGGCTAACATCACCGCGATCAGGACCACCGATAGGGTTTTCATGAGGGCGTTCTCCTCGGGCTCCTGCCCGAAGCGATAGACTCGGAACTGCCGTCCTGTGAGGCAGCAAGAGCGGGGCCAGCGCGTCGGTGCCCATACAATCAGGGGCTTGCGGGCTGAAGGTGTCTGCGGCTGACGGAGGCGGTCAGGGACGGTGACGAGGGCCGGGCGGCGCTGCCCAGGGCGCCAAGAGGAGATGTGTTTATTGCGTAGAGCCCGAAATGGCTTCGAGGGCGGCTCCTCCCCTTCGGGCGATGGCCGTCAGCCTACCCGCAGGCAAGCGGATCGGGCTAGCTATCCGGCAGGTGACGCTTTTTCAGCAACCGCAGGCAGGTGCGCGATGGCAGTGACACTCGCCGGTCTTGTGATTGATGTGGCACCCGCATGCATTCAACCCACCGCCATGCTCGGCCGCGTCGAGGTTGCAGGTTCTGGAAACCGTAGTGTTACTTGGCACAAGTAGTACCAACACTAGCATGAGCATCATCGCTGTTTTCACTCTCGTCTCCCCTTTGCGTCTAGGGCGGCTCATCCCTTGGGCGATGGCCGGGTGCAGGCCGGCTTTGCCTGGACTAGCTCAGGACTTGCTCTCCCGGACGTAACCCTGCTCCTCCAGCTTGCTCTTGCATGCTCCGTAGTTGGTCGCACCCGACCACCAGAACAACCCCATGGTATTCTCGCACCGCCGCACGTCCCCAGTCTGCGGATGGCGATACACGGCCACGTCGAAGGCGCCGGAGTTATTGTCGCCGTAGTTCGTGGGCGTCGCACTAGGGAGGGGCTCGCTACTGGCACAGCCGGCCACGAGCGTCATCAGAGCCATGGAGAGCATCGTCTTCAGAATGGGATGGGGTCCTCCTGCCTCCTAGAAGCATGCCCCGGGCCAGCAGATCAGCGTTCGCACATTCAAGAACTTGGGCAGGACACTGAAGGGAGGGCTGACGGAGACTGTCAACGCGCGCGCCCAGGAGGGGCGGCCCCGCTAGGTCAGCGTGAGCTGCTGATCGCCTACGCTATCATCCTGCCCCTCAACCCTGGTCACGTGCTCAACGTCCATCGGGCCGAGCTGCGGATGGAGCTTGCACGCTGATTGCGCCGCCCACTCAGACGAGCACTCCCGCTCCCAGCCGCAGGAGCAAACGACTAACCAGCGCGCACTGGCGGCGATGTCTGGCTCCTCGCCCGTGCTATGAGCCGGACGGGTGCCCCGCATGAGCACGCCAGCCACACGTACCCGTTGTCCCGGCCGCCATCCAGTTCCCCGCACCGTTGGTGCTCGCGTACAAACGCCACCAAAGCGCCGAGGATTTCTGGCATGGGGCCGGGAGATTATCACAACGTTAATGTCCCGGCTACTGCGGTGGGCATCCTCATGGGGACGAGCGGCCAAGATCCTTACGGTGATTGCGCCCCGGATGCATATCGAAAGGACGAGACAACGAGACGGAACGAGTGAGCCTGCTCCGCCCAGGGGAGTTTGACCGTGAACGTGGTGGTTCCGCGTCCGCGGAGGAAGGATGCGACGAAGGCAACCCCGCGGCCTACGACCTTGCCCTCAGCATTTAGCGCGTCCGCGGTTACCCAGACATCCACGACATCCCGGAGGCCATCGTTGAACACCTCTCCCATGAGAACGATAGACGAGGGTTCGTCGCGCTCGCGTTGAAAGGTGATGCGAAAGGGCTGGGCTGTAGCAAGCCCCACACCAAGGAGGACCAGACACATCGCCAGAATGATCCCGACAGGGATTCTCACTCAATCACCTGATCCGCCCGCTGCAGGAGCGACCGCGGGATCGTCAGGCCGAGGGCCTTCGCGGTCTTGAGGTTAATCACCAACTCGAACTTTGTGGGCTGTTCGATCGGGAGGTCGCCGGGCTTCGCGCCCTTCAGGATCTTGTCCACGTAGGTAGCGGCGCGCCGAAACAAATCAGCAACGTTCGGTCCATAGGCCATAAGGCCCCCGGCATCCACACCCTCCCTCCATGGGTACACTGCCGGCAGCCGGTTCTTTGCCGCCAGGTCCACGAGGCGTTTTCGCTCACTGAAGAGCATGCTGCCTCCCAACACAGTCAGAGCCCCCGCACGCGCCCTGGTCATTTCCGAGAAGGCCCTGTCGAAATCGTCTGGCCCTCGCGCCTCAATGAATTGAAGCCGCACCCCTAGCGCCCGTGCCGCGACTTCTACTTCCTTCCGCATGTCCTTTGCCGTGCGTTCGGGGAAGGCACCTGGATCCCAGAGGACAGCGACCCGACTGACCCCCGGAACGGCCTGCTTGAGAAGTTCCAAACCCTTGCCGACCATCTCCGGAGCGAGGATGGACAACCCCGTGAGATTGCCGCCCGGCCGCGCAAGGCTGGTGACGAGCCCGCTCGAAACCGGATCGGCAACGGGGAAGACAATGGGGAGGGTCCTGGTCGCTTGCTTGGCGGCCAGGGCGGCGACTGTGGGTTGGGCCACGAGGACATCAACCTTGAGCGCAACCAGTTCGGCCGCGAGAGCGGGGAGCCGCTCGGGCTTCCCCTCGGCATCTCGGGATTCGATCACGACGTTGCGGCCCTCGACGTAACCGAGGTCACGCAGTCCTTGACGGAAGGCCTCGTGCAGGTGGGGGTTAGCGGTCGGGTTGAGCGCCAGGTAGCCGATTCGAGGGACCGTGGCCACCGGCTGGGCCTCGGCGGCGAGCGGCGCGGCGAGGAGGCTGCCTGCCATCATCCCGAGGAAGGTTCGTCGCTCCATCACTGGCCTCATCCGTGGCGGAGTCTAACAGAGGCACTATAGGAGCGTAGCCGAGAACCCGAAGGGGCGGCCTCTGGGCGGATCTATGCACGGGGCCAGCGCCCCGGGGACCCACTGCGACCGGAATCTGCTCGACAAGACCCGGGCGCGGTCTTACCGTGGGAGCATGAACAACATGCGCCGCCGACTGCTGAAGGCCCTGGGAGTCCTAGCCGCAGCTCTGATCTACGAAGGCAAGCGGATCAACGACAAGATAGTCGATCGACTGGGTGACAGGTTAGCCGACCTAGCCGAGCGGGCGGTGATCTCTCCAACGGGGTCATTGACACCGATCGTGAAAGATAATTCCCCGGCGGGCGAAAGCGTCACTATCCGGATGACCGGCATCAGCAGTCAGGAGGCATTCGGGACCCCAAGTCTGACAGCAACGTAAGCCCACTCTCCCGTGGCTACGGGGGTGATGACATGGCCAGCGACCACTGGCGAACGCGGGTGAAGGGCGGCATCCTTCGACGCGAGTTTCTCCGATACGCCGGCCGCGGGACGCGGGCGTTGCTCCTGAGCGCCCTTGCCACTGCCGCTTGCCTAGGCGGGTGCGCCACCGGCTCACCGATCTCACCCATCTACACCCAAGCAGATCTAAAGGCTGAGTGCGACAGGCATCGAGGTTGGTGGCGGCCGGATGACTTGCGCGGTGGGTACTGCGAGTACGACAGTCACTTGTGAACCCGCCTACGCGGCTTGACGAGTCTCGGCCAGCCTCGGTGACGAAGATTGAAGGGGCAGCCTTCGAGAGGGCGGCTCATCCCCCTCGGGCGATTGCCGGATGTGGCCGTAGACACCCGGTGCCCCTCAGCGTAGGCTCCCCCGCGTGGCCCAGCCGTGCGCTAGGGTGCAGGAAGTAGAGAGCCTCGTGATCAGGGCGCGCATCATCATCTGCGGCTCCTCCTGGCTCGTGCCTTTCGTGGCCGCGCCCGGCGGCGCTTCACACCCCTCGGCTTTCCGCCACGCGGATCACGAGTAGCAACGTAGTCGTCCAGCCACTTCCTGGAACTCAACCAGAGATGGCCGTCTCGCACCACCCGCAGCTTTCCCTCGAACACCAAGAGCCGCAGGTACTGGACCGGGTACGGACCTTGCGCAGCGAGCGCGGAGAGCGGCATTAGCTTCGCCGCCCCCGCAAGGTTCGGAATCAAGAAGCGAGTGAGCGTGCCGCTGACGGCGCGGGCGATCACCTCCGCGAGCAAGTGCGGGTTGCCGTCGTCCGCCAGTTCCAGTGCCCGCAGGTAGCGCGGCCGTTGGGCCTTGGGGATGACGGCCGGCGGGTAGCCGCGCTGGAGGAGCATGAAGTCGAGAAGCAGGCGCCCCACGCGCCCGTTTCCATCGGTGAATGGGTGGATGCGCTCGAACCATGCGTGGTGAATCGCGGCATGCACAACTGGGTGCCTGTCGTTTAGCTTCCGGGTGGACTGACTCCAGTCGTCGAGGTCGGCGGGGATCGCGGCCGGGACCGCGACCTTGACCGAGCGCACCGCCACCGGCGCCTGCCGCCACGCCTGTCAGCGGTCACCCAATAATCCCCCCGTGTGGTCATTGAATATTCCCCACCCCTCCTGACAGAGGAGGGCGTCCTGATGAGCGAGATATTGTTGGCGGGCGCAGCAGCGATGGACGGCTACACTGTGGCACTGGCTCCTGGGCCGGCCGGCGTCTGAGAATGGGAGGTTACGTCACGGGGACGCGGGCCAGGGACGGGCCGACCGCCGCCGGAGGGCGTTCATGTCGACTATCCTCTCAGGACGGCCAATGCTCCCGCGAGCGTCTGGGCGATGGTCGCGCCGCCCGCCCTCGTCACCGTCCTGACCGGCTCCGTCAGCGATCCCGGCTCCCGCGTCCTGCAAGCCCTTGAATGTCCGAGGGCTCCGCTCCTGGCCCCGCTCTTGCTGCGACGAATAGAGCAGGCGTCTGTCCACGTCCGGTTTCCCGGTCAGCGGAAAGGGTGGTCAGCCCATGAGCGTGATCCCGCATATGTGGAACGCATGGATCGGCAGTTCCTGGAATCTTACGGCGCGGGTTGTGCGAAGAGTCCGGGCGGCACGCCTGCGGAGGCGGGTGGCGGCGTGGCGGCGTGGCGCGGGGTCGCAGCGGTCCAGCGGTAGTCTGTCCCGTCGCCGGTAAGAGAATGCCGCTCTCAGCCAGTCGAAGGGATCCGCTCATGACTCGACTCGTGGCCCTTGTCCTCGGAGCGGCGCTGCTCGCTGGATGCACAGGACCCACCTACACCTACAGCAAGCCGGACGGAAGTCCGATGGACTTCAAGCGGGATAGCTACGCCTGCGTACAGGAGTCACGGGTTTCGTGGGGCGCCAGTGGGAATGCCATGATCATCGGCGCCAGCATCGACGCCAAGCGGCAAGTCAACCGGCTCTACAAGATGTGCATGGAGGCGCGTGGCTGGACAGCCGAAACGTCCCAATGACCACCCGCATCCTCCTCGCCCTCCTCTGCCTTCTTACCCTCGCCACGTCGGCCTCCGCCGAGGGCGCCTGGACGATGTGGATGATGGGCGCCTCATCGCCATGGGATTCCGTTGGCACCTTCCCCACGCGGGAGCAGTGCATGGAGGCGCTGCACCAGCAGGCGCAGGCAGTCGAGAAGCTGGGGCTCAAGGTGACCGAAGATGGACCTGGTGGATCGTTCGCCGGGACCGATGCTGATCGGGACATTCGGGGGCAGTGCCTCTCCGATACCGTGGACCCACGCGGGCCGAAGGGGAAGTGACGCTGCTATCGACGCGAACAGGGCGGCGCGGCATGGCGTAGGTAAACCTAGCCCTTCACGCAGACCCAAGCCCCGTGAGATCCGACTGAGCGGCCATTCAGCGGTGGCCCTCATGCCGATCCCCCTCGCCACGATAGCCCTCGCCTCGGTGATCGCCTTCGCGATGTTCCCGCTCCCACGGACGCCCGCCGCCGCGATGCCAGCCCTCCCGGCCTTCCCACGTCCCGTGCCAGCACCCGGCGCAGTAGATGGGCGAGTAGGCGTATGGAACGGCCGGTCCCTCGATGAAGCAGCTCGTCAAGATCGTCATGGCCATCAAGATCATCACAGCCCTCATCGCGACCTTGTGCATTTGGCTCCTCCCGTAGACCCGGCCGATGTTCTCTATCGTCAAGCTACACCTATCTAACCCTTGACCGAGACGAGAACCAGCACACAGCGGGTGATCTCCTCATCGTGTAGTCCCCTTTCGGTCGGTCGGTCGCGACTCTAACATCTTGCCCGGTCCGATACACCAGACTCGATGCCCACGCGCACCACGCCCCCGTTCACCGTGAC
>DASQAL010000148.1:0-9127 GCA_035635775.1 Candidatus Acidiferrum sp. | reverse complement strand
GCTCATCACGCACGACCTGGCCCTGGCCGCGGAGCACTGCGACCGGATCGTGGTCATGCACGCGGGGCACGTGGTGGAGATGGCCCCGGCGGCCGTGGTGTTCGAGTCGCCTCGGCATCCCTACACCGCCAAGCTCGTGGCCGCGACGCCCCACGCGGCCGCGTGCCTGGCGGACCTGGCCGCCATCCCCGGCGGGTTGCCCGATCTCCGTGGCGAGCTGCCACCGTGCCGCTATCGCTTCCGCTGCGAGCGCTACGCGCCGATCTGCGACGGCCCGCTGCCGCGCGTGGACGTGCTGCCCGGCCACATGGTGGCCTGCTGGAAGCCGCGGTGAGCCTGCTCGAGGTCCGGGGCCTGGAGCGCCGGTTCCCGGTCGGGCGGGGCTGGCTCCACGCGGTGGACGACGTGAGCCTCGAGATCGGCGCGGGGGAATGCGTGGGGCTCGTCGGGGAGTCGGGCTGCGGCAAGTCCACCCTGGTCAGGCTCATCACGCGCCTGCTCGACCCGAGCGCCGGCACCATCGCCTTCGACGGCCGCGACATCGGCGGCGTACCGGCCGCGCGCTTCGCCCGCGCGCCCGAGCGCGCGCTGATCCAGATGGTGTTCCAGGACCCCACCGACAGCCTCAACCCGCGCTTCACCGCCTTCGACACCATCGCCGACCCGATCCGCGGGCTCGGTCGCGTGGCGGGGGGCGACGCGATGCGGGCGCGCGTACGGGAGCTCGCGGAGATGGTCGGGCTGCCCGAGGCGCTGCTCTTGCGCTTTCCGCACCAGCTCTCGGGCGGCCAGAAGCAGCGGGTGGGCATCGCGCGCGCCATCGCGCTCGAGCCCAAGCTCCTGGTGCTGGACGAGCCCACCTCCGCGCTCGACGTCTCGGTGCAGGCGGTGATCCTGAAGCTGCTCGACGACCTGCGCCGCCGCCTCGGCATCAGCTATCTCTTCGTCTCCCACGACCTCGCGTTGGTACGGCTGCTCGCGGAGCGGGTGGTCGTCATGTACCTGGGGCGGATCGTCGAGGCGGGCCCGGTCGCCCAGGTCTTCGCGAGCCCCGGCCATCCCTACACGCGTGCGCTCCTCGCCTCGGTGCCCCGCCCCGACCGGCGTGATGATCGGCCGCGGTTCCGCCTCACCGGGGAGCCGCGCAGCCCCATCGACCCCTCCCCGACGGTGTGCCGCTTCTTCGGCCGCTGCCCGGATGGCTTCGAGCGCTGTGAGCGCGAGATGCCGGCGCTCCGGACCGACGCGGCCTCGCACGCGGTCGCCTGCCACCTGCATGGCTGAACCCGGGAGCACGCCCGGCATCGGCCCGCTGCTCGCCGCGTACGCGGCCGGATCGCGGGCGCCCGCCGGGGTGCTGCGCGAGCTGTACGCCACGCTGGAGCGCCGCGGCGCCGACCATGTGTGGATCCACGTCCTGCCCCTCGAGGACGCGCTCCGGCAGCTCGAGGCGGCGGACGCCCGCCGCGTCGCGGGGGCCGCGCTGCCGCTCTTCGGCGTGCCGTTCGCGATCAAGGACAATATCGACGTCACCGGCCATCCGACCACCGCGGGCTGTCCGGTCTTCGCCTACAAGCCGGAAGCGACCGCCACCGTCGTGCGCCGCCTGCAAGAGGCCGGCGCGATCCTGGTGGGCAAGACCAACCTGGACCAGTTCGCGACCGGCCTCACCGGCACGTGCTCGCCGTACGGTGCGCTCTCGTCCGTATTCGATCCGGACTACATCGCGGGTGGCTCGAGCTCGGGCTCGGCGGTGGCGGTGGCCGCGCGCCTGGTGGCGTTCGCTCTCGGCACCGACACCGCGGGCTCGGGGCGCGTGCCCGCCGCCTTCAACGGCATCGTGGGGCTCAAGCCCACGCGCGGGCTGGTCAGCACGGCGGGCGTGATGCCGGCGTGCCGCTCGCTCGACTGCGTGTCCGTGCTGGCGCACACGGTGGAAGACGCCGCGCGGGTCCTCGACGTGGCCCGCGGCCCGGATCCCGCCGACCCCTACTCGCGGGAATCCGGCCCGGCCCCGGCCGCGCTCGGCCCGGGCTTCCGCTTCGGCGTGCCCGCGGCCGCCCAGCTCGAGTTCTTCGGCGACGAGGCGGCCGCGCGGCTCTACGAGCGGGCCCTCGAGCGGCTCGAGGCGCTGGGTGGGCGCCGCGTGACGATCGACTGGGCACCATTCCGCGCGGCCGCCGACCTGCTCTATGCGGGGCCGTGGGTGGCGGAGCGGCTGGCGGCGCTGGGGCCGTTCTTCGACGCGCATCCGGAGGACATTCACCCGGTGGTGCGGTCCATCGTGGGCCGGGCCACGACGATGACGGCGGTGGACGTCTTCGCCGGCATGTACCGGCTCGAAGACCTGCGCCGCCGGGCGGGGGCCCAGTGGGCGGGCATGGACGTGCTCGTGCTGCCGACCACCGGGACGATGTACCGGCACGCGGCGGTGGAGGGCGACCCGGTCCGGCTCAACGAGAACCTCGGCTACTACACCAACTTCGTGAACCTGCTCGACTGCTGCGCGCTCGCGGTGCCCGCGGGGACGCGTCCGAGCGGGCTGCCGTTCGGCATCTCGCTGATCGCCCCCGCGTTCCACGACGAGCGGCTCGTCGCCCTCGGCGCGATGTGGCAGCACGAGCAGGAGGCCCGCGAGAGCGGCCCCGCCATGCCGACACGCCCGGCGGGGGAGCGGCGAGTGCCGCTGGCCGTGATCGGCGCGCACCTCACCGGTCAGCCGCTCAACCCGGAGCTGACGGACCGAGGCGCGCGACTCGTGCGCGCGGCCCGCACCGCGCCGGTATATCGTCTGTACGCGCTGGCCGGGACGTGGCCGCCCAAGCCCGGCCTGGTCCGCGTCGCCGGGACGGCCGGGGCGTCCGTCGAGGTGGAGGTGTGGGAGCTGGGAGAGGCCGCCTTCGGGAGCTTCGTGGCCGCGGTCCCGCCGCCGCTCGCGATCGGTACGCTCCTGCTGGAGGACGGCGTGGCGGTGAAGGGGTTTCTCTGCGAGGCGCACGCGGTGGCGGGCGCCGATGACATCTCGCGGTACGGAGGCTGGCGCGCGTACCTGGCCGGCCGGGAGAGACGCGATGACTGAGAATCCGACCCCGGAGGAGCTGGGTGCGTACGTGGACGAGACGGCGAAGCGGATCGGCCTGCCCATCGCGCCCGAGCACCGGCCGGGCGTGATCCAGTTCACCGGGGTCCTGCTCGCGTCGGCGGCGCTCGTGATGGAGTTCCCGCTTCCGGACGACGTGGAGCCCGCGCCGGTATTCCGGCCATGAGCCCCGCGATGCCCCGCGCCGACTACGTGGCGTCCGATGGGCTCGGGCTCACCGCCGCCGTCCGGGCGGGCCGCGTGAGCGCGCGCGCGGTGACGGACGCGGCCCTGGCCCAGATCGCGGCGCGCGGGCCCGCGGTCAACGCGTTCACCACGGTGCTGGCCGAGCAGGCGCGGGCCGACGCGGGTCGGGTGGACGCGGCGATCGCGGCGGGTCGCGACGCCGGGCCGCTGGCCGGGCTGCCCTTCGCGGTCAAGGACCTGTTCGACGTGGCGGGCATCACGACCCTGGCCGGCTCCAAGATCAACCGGGAGCGCCCGCCCGCCGCGCGCGACGCGGCCGCGGTGGCGGCGCTGAGGCGCGCCGGGGCGGTGCTCCTGGGCGCGCTCAACATGGACGAGTACGCCTACGGCTTCACCACCGAGAACTCGCACTACGGACCCGTACGCAACCCGCACGACCCCACCCGCGTCGCGGGCGGCTCGTCGGGCGGCTCGGGCGCGGCGGTGGGCGCGGGGCTCGTCCCACTCACCCTGGGCTCGGACACGAACGGCTCGGTGCGGGTCCCCGCGTCACTCTGCGGGGTCTTTGGGCTCAAGCCGACCTACGGCCGCGTGTCGCGCGCGGGCAGCACCCTCTTCGCGGGCAGCTTCGACCACGTGGGCGCCCTCGGCCGCTCGGTCCGCGACGTCACCGCGGCGCTCGACCTCATGCAGGGGCCCGACCCGGAGGATCCGGTCTGCTCCAGCCGGCCCGCGGAGCCCTGTCTCCCGCTCCTGGGTGAGGGGGTGGACGGGCTGCGGATCGCGATCCTCGACGGCCACTTCGCGCGGGGCGGTGACCCCGAGGCCTTCGCGGCGGTCGGCCAGGTGGCGGCGGCGCTCGGCGTCACACGGCGGGTCACGATCCCCGAGGCGCACCGGGCGCGGGCCGCCGCGATGGTCATCACGGCGTCGGAGGGCGCGAACGCCCACCTGGCCGATCTCAAGCGCCGACCCCAGGACTTCGATCCGCTCACCCGGGACCGCTTCCTGGCCGGCGCCCTCGTCCCCGCCGCGGTCTACGTGCAGGCGCAGCGCTTCCGCGCATGGTACCGGGCGGTGGTGGCCGACCTCTTCGGCCAGGTCGACGTGCTGCTGGCGCCGACGACGCCCTGTCCGGCGCCCCGCATCGGCCAGGACCGCATCGTGCTGGACGGTGTCGAGGTCCTGATCCGGCCCAACCTGGGCGTCTACACGCAGCCCCTGTCCTTCATCGGCCTCCCGGTGCTCTCCGTCCCCGTCACCCGCCCCGGCGCGCTGCCGCTGGGAGTGCAGCTCGTGGGCGCGCCCTTCCGAGAGGCTCACGTCCTCCGGGTCGGCGCGCTCCTCGAGGCCAAGGGCGTGGTGGCGGCGGCCGTTTCGGCGTGATGCGTCTCAACGATCCCGCGGTGGTGGCGGAGGTCACGGCGGCCTTCCAGTATTACGAGAAGGCGCTCAACGACAACGACGTGGCGGCTCTGACCGATTTCTTCTGGAAGAGCCCGCTCACCATCCGCTTCGGGATAGGGGAAAACCTCTACGGCCACGACGCCATCACCGCCTTTCGCCACGCGCGCCCCAACATAGACCTCCGCCGATCCCTCGCGAACACGGTGATCACGACCTACGGGACCGATTTCGCGACCGCCAATACCGAGTTCATCAAGCGCGACACGGGTCGACGTGGCCGCCAGAGCCAGACCTGGATGCGGACGGAGGCGGGCTGGCGCGTGGTGAGCGCGCACGTGTCATTTCTTCCTGCTTAGGATTAAGGCTTCATGCTCATGCCATGAGCAATCGAAACGGGCACCGCGCTCGTGCGCTCGGGCTAAGCCCTTGATTTCCTATTCGGCCGCTTCGGGCACAGCCCTTGCTGCGTGAGGCGTGCATGAGCGCCAGGCCTGGAACGGAGAGCTTTGACGAGTTCGTCACCACGACGCTGCCGTCGCTCGTGAGTGAAGCGGCGGCGGCGGACGGGGGCCGGCTCTATCGGAGCGTGATGGCCCGGGTCGAGCTGCCGCTCCTGCGCCACGCCCTCGAGCTGTGCGGCGGCAACCAGCTCAAGGCGGCGAAGCTGCTCGGCATCAACCGGAACACGCTGCGCAAGCGCCTGCGGCTGCTGGGCCTCCTGCCGGTCGCGGGCACGAACGGCGCGAAGGCGGGCGCGCGGTCGGCCTAGGAAGCTTTACGCTCGCGGCGGGGCCGGGGTAGACTGCGCCCCAGAGTGCGCCCGCGAGCCGTCGCCGTTGTCCCGCTGCTCCTCCTTCTCCTGGTCGCCTGCGCGAGCGCCGGGACCGAGCCCCTTCCGGGGCGCCCGCCCCACCACACGGCCGGCGGTTTCCGCAACCTCGACCCCGACTTCGCCCGGCCGTCCGGCTGGACGCGGTGGAGCTTCATCGCGCGGCGGATGTGGGAGAGCCTGACGTCGCCACGCGCCTTCGAGGCCCCCCGCGTCGCCAACGATGGCGCCGCCCTGCGGGCGGTCCCGCCCCCGCGGAGCATCACGTGGGTCGGGCACGCCACCCTGCTGGTGCAGGTGGACGGCCTCAGCGTGCTCACGGATCCCAACTGGAGCGCGCGGGCGGGACCGACCTCGTGGATCGGGGCCCGACGGCTCAATGCGCCGGGGCTCGCGTTCGAGGCGCTGCCGCGCATCGACGTGGTGACGATCTCGCACGACCACTACGACCACCTCGATCGGCCCACCGTGAAGCGCCTGGCCGCCGCCCACGACCCGCTCTTCGTGGTGCCGCTCGGCTTGAAGGCCTGGTTCGAGGACAATGGCATGCCTCGCGTGGTGGAGCTCGACTGGTGGCAGGAGCAGGAGCATCGCGGGGTCCGCTTCGTGTGCACGCCGGCCCAGCATTTCTCCCAGCGCGCGCTCTGGGACGGGAACCGGCGCCTCTGGGCCACGTGGGCCGTGCTGGGCCGGGAGCGGCGCTTCTACCACGGCGGGGACACCGGCTACTTCGCCGGATTCAAGGAGATCGGGCGGCGCCTCGGCCCCTTCGACGTGGCGGCGCTGCCGATCGGCGCGTACCTGCCGCCCGCCATCATGAAGTGGGTGCACACCACGCCCGAGCAGGCGGTCCAGGCCTTCGTGGACCTCGACGCGCGCACCCTGCTCGGCATCCACTGGGGCACGTTCGACCTGGCCGACGAGCCGCTCGACGAGCCGCCCGCGCGCATGCTCGCGGACATCGCTCGCCGCGGGATCGACCCCTCCCGCGCCTGGGTTTTGAAGATCGGGGAGACCCGGCAGTGGTAGGGCGAGGCGCAGCCGAAGGCGAGCCGAGCGGATACAAAAATGGGGTCAGGGAAGTCCGGCCGCAGCGGGAAGCCGTAACCAGAAAGCCCTAACGGGGTAGAGCAGCTCACGCGTGGCAGCCCTCAGGGTCCTGATCGTCGAGGACGAGCCCGATATCCGGGACCTGCTCGTCTTCCACCTGGAGCGCGACGGATACCAGGTCGCCAAGGCCCGCAGCGGGGCGGACGCGCTGCGGCAGGCCCAGGCCTCACCGCCGGATCTGGTGCTGCTCGACCTGATGCTGCCCGAGATGGACGGGCTCGAGGTCTGCCGCCGGCTCCGGCAGAGCCCCGTCACGCAGGGCATCCCCATCGTCATGCTCACCGCTCGGGGCGACGAGGTGGACCGGGTGCTGGGCCTCGAGATGGGCGCCGACGACTACGTGGTCAAGCCGTTCTCGCCGCGGGAGCTGGTGGCGCGCATCCGAGCGGTGCTCCGGCGCACGCGGCCGACGCCGGGCACCACGCCGATCACGGTCGGCCGTCTCAGCATCGACCCGGCGGCCCACACCGTGACGGTGGACGATGCGGCGGTCTCGCTCACCCGCCGGGAGTTCGACCTCCTCCGAGCCCTGGTGGAGGCGCGCGGGCGGGTCCTGTCGCGCGAGTACCTGCTGGATCACGTGTGGGGCTATACCGCGGCCGAGGAGATCGAGTCGCGCACCGTGGACGTGCACGTGCGCCGATTACGCCAGAAGCTCGGCGCCGAGGGCCGGCGCATCGGCACCGTGACCGGCGTGGGCTATCGCCTGGAAGGCGGCGAATGATGGGGGCCCTGCTGCGCGTCGTCCGGCGCAGCATCGCGCTCAAGCTGACGCTGACCCTGGTCGGGTTCGTCGCGGTCACCAGCCTGGTCGCGGGCGTCTACCTGACGCGAGCGCTGGAGCGGTTCGCGGTGGAGTCGCTGGAGACGCGCCTCGGCTCGGTGGCGGCCGTCGTCCACGACGAGGCCCGGGCGCTGCTCCGGAGCGGCGCGCCCGCCGCCGCGCGCCAGGACCTGGCTTTCCGCGTGGCGCGGGCGACCGGCGCGCGCGTCACCCTCATCGCGCCCGACGGCCGCGTCCTCGCGGAGTCGGAGCGCGCGCCCGCCGAGCTGGCGGGGCTCGAGAACCACGCCGGGCGGCCCGAGGTCCGCGCGGCGCTCGCGGGGGAGGTCGGGCGCGATCTGCGCCGCAGCGCGACCACCGAGGCGCCGCTTCTGTACGTGGCGGTCCCGGTGCGCGAGGACGCGCGCGTGTTGGGGGTGCTCCGCCTCGCCCTGCCGCTCTCCGCGGTGACCGCCTCCTACGAGAACCTGCACCAGGTGATGCTGGCGGGCGGCGCGGTGGCCCTGGTGGTCGCCCTCGGGATCGGCATCTTCGTGGCCGGCCGGGTGACCCGGCCGGTGGTCGAGATGCAGTCGATCGCCCGCCAGATGAGCGCGGGCAGCTTCCTGGTCCGCGCGCCCACCCGCTCCACCGACGAGATCGGCACCCTGGGCCGCTCGCTCAACGTGATGGCGGGGCGGCTGCGCGAGAAGATCCAGGATCTCGAACAGGAGCAGGCCAAGATCACCGCCATGCTGGACGCGATGGTCGAGGGGGTGATCGCGGTGGACGGCCACGAACACATCCTGCTCATGAACGAGCAGGCCCGGGTGATGTTCGGCCTCGGCAGCGCGCGGGGCGAGGGGAAGCCGTTCCTGGAGGTCATCCGCAACGCGGACCTGCACGAGATCTTCCGCGCGGTGCACGCGGGCGCCGCCGGGGAGGCGCTCCGGCGGGAGATCGCGATGACGAGCCCGGCGCATCGCGTCCTCGGGGTCAACGCGGTCCGGCTCGCGCCGGGGGGAGGCGAGCCGGGGGTGGTCATGGTGCTCCACGACCTGACCACGCTTCGCCAGCTCGAGCGGGTGCGGACCGAGTTCGTGGCGAACGTGAGCCACGAGCTCCGTACGCCCCTGACCGCCATCCAGGGCTATCTCGAGACGCTCCTCTCCGGCGCGCTCGAGGAGCCGGAGAACGCCCGGCGGTTCCTGGAGATCGTGCTCCGTCACAGCGAGCGGCTGGGGCGCCTGCTGAACGACCTCACCGACCTGTCCAATATCGAGCTCGGCAAGGTGACGCTCCGGAAGGAGGCGGTGCGCCTCGACGAGGTGGTGGCCTCGGTCGTGGCGATCATCGGACCGCGCGCGGCTCGCTCGCGGGTGACGGTGACCGCGGACACGCCCGCCGACCTGGCCGCGGTCGTGGCGGACCGCGACCGCCTCGTGCAGATCCTCATCAACCTGGTGGACAACGCGGTGAAGTACACGCCCGAAGGCGGCGCGGTCACGGTGACCGCGCGCGCCACCGGAGACGGGGCGCTCGAGGTGGCGGTGGCCGACACCGGGGTCGGTATCCCGGCCGCCGACCTGCCGCGGATCACCGAGCGCTTCTACCGCGTGGACAAGGCGCGCTCGCGCGCTCTGGGCGGCACCGGGCTGGGGCTCGCCATCGTGAAGCATCTGGTCCTGGCCCACGGGGGAGAGCTCCGCATCGAGAGCCCACAACAGCGGGG
>DASQAL010000147.1:0-6244 GCA_035635775.1 Candidatus Acidiferrum sp. | reverse complement strand
GCCGGGCACAGCCAGCTCGCCAAGCTGAAGGAGGCCTTCGGCAAGGACGCGGAGGGCTTCCACACCTCGGATCCGCCCGCGTCCCAGCTCATCGACGCGAGCAAGCTCAAGCCGGGCGTGGCAGCCCTGACCCAGGAGATGGTGAAGCGCTACAAGGCATTCGAGCCCGACATCCCGGTGAACAACATCGCGCCGCACGTCTCCATGGGCTTCAACAACCTGTGGGTCCTGCTCAACGACGTGCTCCCGCGCGCCATCCTGAAGCACGGCGGCTGGAGCGCGGAGGCCCTCGCCGCGGCGGCCCGGGAGACCGACATCCCCGAAGGCGGCACCATGCAGGGCTACGGCGTGAAGTTCGCGGGCGAGGGCAATCCCATGCGCGGCCAGAACGAGCGCGCGATCGCCGCGGTGTACCAGGTGGTGGACGGTCAGTTCCGTCACGTGTGGCCCCCGGTCATCGCCACGCCCAATCCGCCCGTTCTCCTGCCCGCCGGGTCGCCCTGGGCGGCCCGCTGACCTAGATCCCATCGCGAGGCGGAGGCCGCCGCGCCTCCGCCTCGTGGCCCCCTCCGTGCTGACGGTCGACCGGCTCACCAAGCAGTTCGGCGGCTTCACCGCCCTGAACGCGGTCTCCTTCGAGGTGAAGGAAGGCGAGATCCTGGGGCTCATCGGCCCCAACGGCTCCGGCAAGACCACCTGCTTCAACTGCATCTCGGGGGCGCTCGCCGCGACCGCGGGCTCCATCCGGTTCAAGGGCGACGAGATCGCCGGCCTCACCCCGGACGCGATCTGCCACCGCGGGCTCGCGCGCACCTTCCAGATCCCCCGCCCGTTCCGCAAGCTCTCGATCCTCGAGAACGTCGCGGTGGCCGCGCACTTCGGGGCGGCCCGCCGCAGCACCGAGGCGGAGGCGCGCCGGCGGGCCCAGGAGGTCCTGGCCCTGGTGGGCCTGCCCGCCGATCCCGCCGCCACCACGTCGCTGCTCGGCGCGGGCGGGCTCAAGAAGCTCGAGCTGGCGCGCGCGCTCGCCACCCGGCCCACCCTGCTCCTGGCCGACGAGAGCCTCGGCGGGCTCGATCCCACCGAGATGCACGACGCGGCCGAGATGCTCCGGCGCATCCGCGGCGAGCTCGGCATCACCATCGTGTGGGTCGAGCACATCATGGGCACCCTGCTCCGGGTGGTGGACCGCCTCGTCGTCCTCGACCACGGCGAGAAGATCGCGGAGGGCGCGCCAAGGGAGGTCGCGGAGAATCCCCAGGTGATCGAGGCGTACCTGGGCGAGAAGGTGGTGCTGAGCTGATGCTCGAGCTCTCCCAGGTCACCGCGGGCTACGGCGCCTTCACCGCCCTGTGGGACGTGAGCCTGCGCGTGAGCTCAGGCGAGGCGGTGGCGGTGGTGGGCCCCAACGGCGCGGGCAAGACCACCCTGCTGCGCGCCATCTCCGGCCTCATCGCGCCGCGCGCGGGCCGCGTGACCTTCGAGGGCGCCGAGCTGGCCGGGCACCCCGCCTACGACATCGTGGCGCACGGCATCGCCCACGTGCCGGAGGGGCGCCGGCTCTTCCCGCAGCTCACCGTGGCCGAGAACCTCAAGATGGGCGCCTTCCTGCCCGCCGCGCGCGGCCACTTCCACGAGAGCGTCGAGCGCGTCTACACGCTCTTCCCGGTGCTGGCGGAGCGGTCCGCCCAGCGGGCGGGCAGCTTGTCGGGCGGCGAGCAGCAGATGCTCGCGGTGGGCCGGGCGCTCATGTCGCGGCCCAAGCTGATCCTGTTCGACGAGCCGTCCATGGGCCTGGCCCCGGTCATGGTCCTGCGGCTGTTCGATCTGATTAGACGCGTGCGGGAAGAGGGATACACCATTTTGGTAGTAGAGCAGAACGTGCGGCAGGTGCTCAAGCTGGTGGACCGCGCCTATCTCCTGGAAGTCGGGCGCATCAAGATGGAAGGCCGCGCCGCCGACCTGGCCGAGCAGGACTTCGTGCGCAAGGCCTACGTGGGCTTCTGACCGTGATCGAGCCCATCTTCATCCTCGAGGCGGTCGTGAACGGCATCCTGCTCGGCGGGGTGCTCGCGCTCCTGGCCCTGGGGCTCAACCTGATCTTCGGCGTCATCGACATCGTGTGGATCGCCTACGTGGATCTCGTCGCGCTCTGCATGTACGCGGTCTACTTCCTGGTCACGCTCTACGGCTGGCCGCTGTGGCTGGCCGGGCTGGGGGCGATCGGGGTCGGCGCGGGGCTGGGCGTGCTCGTGCACCTGCTCATCATCACGCCCATCCTTTCGAGCCCGCCCATCAACCAGCTCCTCGCCACCGGCGGGCTCCTGTTCTTCATCCAGTCGGCCGCCACGCTCTTGTGGTCCACCGATCACCGCTCGGTGCGCGTGAGTCTGCCCACCATCGAGGTGGGCGGCATCTTCATCTCCTTCTCGCGGCTGCTCGCCTTCGGGCTCTCGATCCTGGCCATGATCGCGCTCTACCTCTTCCTCAAGCGGACCTACACCGGCACCGCGATCCGCGCGGTGAGCCAGGACCGCGAGGCCATCGCGCTCATGGGGGCGCGGCCGCAGCGGCTCTACCTCGTCACCTCGGCGGTGGGCGGAGCCATGGCGGGCGTGGCGGGGGCGCTGCTCAGCATCCAGTACGCGGTGCATCCATACTTCGGCGGGGCCTTCGGGCCGCTCACGTTCATGATCTGCGTCCTGGGCGGCCTCGGCAACATGGTGGGCGCCTTCTTCGCCGCCTTCATCATGGCCCAGGTCATCTCGGTGGGCGGGGTGATGGTCTCGACCGAGATGGGCTACGTGATCGCCTTCGTGATCTTCATCGTCCTGATGTTCGTCCGCCCGGGCGGCATCTTCGCCAAGCGCGGATGACGACCACGTTCCGCGTCTTGGGCCTGCTCGCGCTGGTGGCGATGGCACTGGTGCCGGTCCTGCCCCTGGGCCCCGCCCAGGAATACATCTGGCACGTCGTCATCCAGATCTTCCTCTGGTCGTTCGTGGGCAATGCGTGGTCCCTGATGGGGCGCTTCGGCCTCGTCTCCCTCGGCCACGGCGCCTTCCTGGGAGTGGGCGCCTACGCCACCGTGCTCCTCTGGAACTTCTACGGGATGACACCCTGGCTCGGCGTCGTCCTGGCCGTCCTGCTGACCGTCGCGCTGGCCCTCGTGGTCGCCTATCCCTGCTCACGCTTCCAGGTGGTGGGCCACTACTTCGCGCTCGTCACGCTCGCGGTGGGCGAGGTGGTCCGCCTGTGGATCGTGGCCGAGCGCGACTGGACGGGCGGCTCCCTCGGGGTGAGCCTCAAGACGGGCGGCGCCGCCTCGGGCCTGTGGACGCTCCAGTTCGCGGACAAGCGCGTCTTCTACTACGTCGGCATGGCCGCCTGGCTCTTCGGCCTCTGGGTGTGGTGGCGGGTGGACCGCAGCATGGCCCGCTCGGCCATGGAGGCGATCGGCGAGGACGAGACCGCGGCGGCCTCGGTGGGGATCCGGGTCACTCGGTTCAAGATGGGCATCACCGCGCTGTCGGCCGCGCTCACCGCGCTGGGCGGGGCCCTCCTCGCCCTCTACCTCGCCTACACCAACCCGGATACGCTCTCCGGCATCGGGGTCTCGCTGCGCATCGTCTTCGCGGTGGTGCTGGGCGGGATGTACTCGCTCCTCGGGCCCTTCGTGGGCACCGCGCTCACCATCGCGCTCAGCGAGTACCTGCGCATCTACTTCGGCATCAAGCTCATCGGCATCGCCGAGACGATCTACGGCCTCCTGCTGATCATCTTCATCATCTTCCTGCCCGCCGGCATCTACGGCTCCATCCGCGACGCCCTGTTCCGCCGTCGCCCCGCCGGATCGTCCGGAGGGGTCGGGGTGCGGGCACCCTCGTGACCCGGCTGGCCCCATTCATCGTGGCCCCACTCATCATAGCGATAGTCATCCTGGCCGGCTGTGCCAGCGACACCGGCATCGTCCTGCGCGGCGGGCAGACCGAGGCCCAGCTCGCGGGGGACCGCACCCAGTGCCTGCCCTTCGTGCAGGCCCACACCGAGACGAGCCCCGAGCTCGCGGAGGCGGCGTGTCTCGTCAACCGCGGCTACCGCGCGCCGCTCCCCCTCGCCCAGGGCCCGGCGGGGATCGGCTCGCTCTACGCCACCGCCACCCGGGACGCCAGCGTCATCGTGGCGGATTTTCAGGGCTGCCGCGTCGAGGCCTTCAACACCCCGATGCCCGAGAACCGGGAGAAGAAGGCCCCCTCGGGAATCTTCTCAAGCTTCTTCGGTCAGATGTTCCCGCGCGGCTTCTTCACGAAGGCGCAGACGCCGGACCAGTGGGCGCTCCAGACGTTCGCGGCGTGCCTGAACCGCCGCGGCTACACCGTCTCCGACGTCACGCCCGCCCGCTAGCGATTACGTCGCTCCTCGAGGAGGACCTTGATCGCGCGCTCCCCTTCCCGGTCCGCGAGAAGGACGAACAGAAAGATCCGGTCGCCGACGAGCCGGGCGTCGAGCAGCGCCACCACGGTGGGGGTGAATGCGACCGCGTGGGCGGCCACGTCGTCGATGGCGGCCTGGATCGCGTCGTCCAGGCGTGTCCGGTCTTCACCCTCGGCGGCCGGGATCGCGGTGACCGCCTCCACGACGTATGCCGGCGCGGGGGCCGCCACCACCAGCGTGGCAAGGCCGAGCCCCACCATGAGCGACGCCTTCGTGAAGGAACCTCGAGTCCGTGTCCTGGTCATGATGGTCTTCTGATGATCCTCCCGGGCATGCTGGTCGCGTCCCCGTAGACGATCTCGCAAGAACAGAACAGGCGGCCGCGGCGCGTCCCCTTGCGCGATCTTGCGGGAACCCGGCCCCTCCATGTCCGCTTCTGTGTCGACCGCGTCAAACGGAACGAAGGTCACCCACGAGAGGAGGAGCGTCGACATGGATCGGATCGCGAGTGCACTGCAGGGAGAGTTGCGGCAAACCCTCGACCGCCTCCGGAGCCTGGGCGGCGCGGTGGTCTTCGAGGACTACCCGGGGGCCCTCGAGGAGAGTGCCGACGGAGAAGTCGGGGGGGACTCGGTGAGCGCCTCCGAGGAGCGGGAGCTGAGCTTCACCGTCCGGGGCCTCCTCGTCGAGCGGGCCAACCGGCTCGCCGATGCGCTGGACCGACTGCGGTCGGGTGAGTACGGGACCTGCGAGGCGTGCGGTAACCCGATCGCGGGGGCCCGGCTGAGGGCCATGCCCGAGGTAACCACCTGCGTGGCGTGCCAGGAAGCGGAAGAGATGACCCTCACGCGGGCGTCGCACGCCCGTGGACGGTGACGACATGCCCACTCACGCTCCAGGGGCCGCGATCGGGCTCGGCAGCCTGGTCCTCTCCCTCGGTCTGCTGGCCGGCTGCGCCACGTCTCCGCCCGCCGTTGCTGACGGCAGGCCGGGCGCGGTTGTGTCCGCTCGCGAACGAGATGAGAACGCCTGCCTTCGCGCCTCGGTCGGGCTCAACGACGAGGGTTACATCCTGCTGCCGTTCGACATCGACCGCGAAGCCTACCGGCGCTGCATGGAGGCGCGCGGCTACCCGCTGCCGCCCCGCGGCGCGGCCGAGGAAGGAGACCGATCATGATCAAGCGAGTCCTGTGGAGTGCGTGCCTCATGGCGGCGGTGGCCGCCGGGCCCGGCGTGAGCGCAGCCCAGAGCTCCCACGAGGGGACCCCGCTGCGAGTGCAATGGGAGGCGGACCCGCCGCGTGACGGCCTGCAGGGGGTCTGCGGACGGGTGTTCAATGACCGGCCGGTGGCCGCCTGGCACGTCGTCCTCCTCCTGGAAGCGCTCGATGGGATGGATCAGGTGACGAACAGCCGCCAGGTCGAGGTCCTCGGCGACGTCCCGTCCGAGGGCTACGCGGTCTTCTGTGTGCCCGAGCCGGAGGGGGCGAGCACCTATCGGGTGAGGGTGATCGGCGCCGACTGGATGACCGTCGCGGGCGAGTAGCCGCCCGCGCGCCGTCCTCGCCCGACGACCCTCACGGCGCCGGCAGCTCGGCGACGCTCCACCCACCCCCGAGCGCCTTGACCAGGAGGACGCTGGCTCCGATCCGGCGCCGTAGGATGTCGATCTCGTTGCGCTGGTTCGTGAGCGCGACGGTCTGAGCGGTGATCACCTGGAGGTAGTTGTCCACCCCGCCGCGGTAGCGGTTCGTGAACAGCTGCAGCGACAGCTGGGCCGACTCCACCGCCTGGCGCTGCTGCTGCGCCTC
>DASQAL010000146.1:0-16584 GCA_035635775.1 Candidatus Acidiferrum sp. | reverse complement strand
CCTCCTCGGCAGCAAGCGCGGCCGCGCGCATCTCCGCGTAGCGGGCGCCGACGGGAATCAGGAGGACGTCGATCTTCATGGGCTCCTCAGCAACCAGCCCCCTCACCCTGCCCCTCCCCTCACCCTGCCCTCTCCCCATTGGGGAGAGGGTGAAGGGTGAGGGGAGAGGGTGGAGATCCGGGGGAAAGTTAGCGGATGGCGATGATCGGGACGGCGGACATGCCGGGCACCAGGAGGTGCTGGGCGTTCTCCCCCCGCTCGAACACGAGCTTGACGGGCACGCGCTGCACCACCTTCACGAAGTTGCCGGTGGCGTTCTCGGGCGGCAGCAGCGAGAACACCGCGCCGGAGCCGGCCTGGATCGAGTCCACGCGCGCCTTGAAGGTCTTGCCCGGGTAGGTGTCCACCGTGACGGTGGCGCGCTGGCCCGGGCGCACGTGGGTCAGCTCGGTTTCCTTGTAGTTGGCCACCACCCAGACGTCGTCGAGATCCACCACCGCGAGGAGGGACTGCCCGGGCGATACCACCTGGCCCATCTCCACCGATTTCCGGCTCACGCGGCCCGGCATCGGCGCCCGGATCGTGCAGTACACCAGGTTCAGCTCCGCCTGCTGCAGGTTGGCGAGGGCCTGGGCGAGCCGGCCCTGCCCCGCCTCCACCTGGGCCTGGCGCTGCCGCACCTGCTGGCGCTGGCTGCGCGCGTTCTGGAGCGAGGCGCGGCTCTCGTCCACCCGGCTCACCGACTGGCCGATCGCGGCCTGCTGCGTCCGCAGCGACGCCTCGGCCTGGGCGACCTCGCTGCGCGCCTGATCGAGCCGCTTGCGGGCGGAGTCCAGCACGGCCTCCGCGGTCTTGAACGTCGCGTCCGCGTGCTCCCACTCCTGCTGGGCGACGAGATGCGCCTTCACGAGTGAGGCCATGCGGTCGCGGTCGCCTTTGCTTCGCTCGTAGTCGGCCTGCGCGGCGCGCACCGCCGCGTCGGCCGCCGCCACCGCCGCCTGCTTGGCCTGGACCATCCCACGGCGCTCATCCAGATCGTGCCGCGCCATCTCGCTGCCGTACTGGGTGGCCCCGAGCGCGGCGTCCGCCTGCTGGACCAGGCTGCGGGTGGATTCATCGGTCAGCGGCACGCCCGCGACCGCGGTCTCCAGATCGCCCTTGGCGCTCGCGACGGCGGCGCGCGCCTGCGCCACCGCCACCTCGAAGTCGCGCGGATCCAGGCGCACCAGCACCTGGTCCGCCTTCACGTCCTGGTTGTCGTTGACGCGCACCTCGACCACGATGCCCGGAATGCGCGCGCTCATGGGCGCGATGCGGGCGGTGATATAGGCGTCGTCGGTGGAGATGTGGTGGTGCCAGTAGTACAGGAGGTAGCCGCCGTAGCCGGTGAAAGCGAGCACCACCACCACGATCGCGAGGAGCAGGTAGCGGCGGCGCGGCGGCCCTTCCTGATAGGTCGAGAACCGGGCGCGCAACCGCCCGGATATTCCCTCCTGGTCCAGGTCGGCCATTGGATTCGCGCTTATAATGGCGGGCGGCACCGACCCCCGTCAAGCGCATGGCAGACGAGAACCCGCCGACCGCCCCGCCCGCGGACGCCGCGGCCGAGTGGCGGCCCCGCTCGAGCCCGGTGCTCATCGCGGTCTCCGTGATGCTGGGCACGTTCATGGAGGTGCTCGACACCTCGGTGGCGAACGTGGCGCTGCCCCACATCGCGGGCAGCCTCTCGGCCACTCCCGAGCAGGCCACCTGGGTGCTCACGAGCTACCTGATCTCGAACGCCATCGTGCTGCCGGTCACCGCGTGGCTCAGCGCGGCGTTCGGCCGCAAGCGCCTCCTGCTCACGTGCATCGTCATCTTCACGCTCGCCTCCGCCGCGTGCGGGGCCGCCGCCAGCCTCGAGATGCTGATCGCGGCCCGCGTGGTGCAGGGCATCGGCGGCGGCGCGCTCCAGCCGATCGCCCAGGCCATCCTGCTCGAGAGCTTCGCGCCGGCCCGTCGGGGCCGCGCGATGGCCGCCTACTCGATGGGGGTGATCGTGGCGCCCATCATGGGCCCCACGCTCGGCGGCTGGATCACCGACAGCTACTCCTGGCGGTGGATCTTCTACATCAACCTGCCGGTCGGCCTCCTCGCCCTCGCGATGACGCAGGCCTTCATCGAGGACCCCCCGTATCTGCAGCGCACCACGCTGCGCCGCATCGACTACTGGGGGCTCGCGTTCATGGCGATCTCGCTGGCCGCGCTCCAGGTCGTGCTCGACAAGGGACAGCAGGACGACTGGCTCGCCGCGGTGTGGATCCGCTGGGCCCTCACCCTCTCCGCGGCGGCGATGGTGGCCTTCGTCGCGCGCGAGCTCGTGACGGACGAGCCCATCGTCAACCTGCAGATCCTGAGCGACCGCAACTTCGCCATCGGCACGATCCTGATCACCGCGATGGGCATCGTCCTCTACGCCACCACCGCGATGCTCCCCCTCTTCCTCCAGACCCTGCTCGGCTATCCCGCGCTCGAGGCCGGGCTCGCGATCAGCCCGCGCGGCCTGGGGGCCCTGCTCGCCGCCATCGCGGCGGGCCGCCTCATCGGCATCGTGGACTCGCGCCTGATCGTCTGCGCCGGCTTCGGCCTGCTCGCCCTCTCCGGCGTCTGGCTGAGCCGGCTCACCTTCGACGTGGCGTGGTCGAACATCGCGTTCGTCACATTCCTGAACGGCCTCGCCAACCCGCTCATCTTCATCGCGCTCTCCACCATGTCCTTCTCGACGCTCCGGCGCGAGCAGATGGGCGGGGCCACCGGCATCTACAACCTGATGCGCAACCTCGGCGGCAGCGTCGGCATCTCGATGGCCACCACGCTCCTGGCCCGACGCGCGCAGGTACACCAGAACATCCTGGTGGCGAAGATGACGCCCTACGATCCGGTCTTCCAGCAGCGGCTGGAAGCGCTCCGGCAGGTGCTGACGCCCAAGGTGGGGGCGAGCGCGGCCGCGCAGCAGGCGCTCGGCATCCTCTACAAGACGCTGGTGGCGCAGGCGACGCTGCTGGCCTTCGTCGACAACTTCCGGCTGATCACGGTGCTGGCGATATGCAGCATCCCGCTGGCGCTGCTGCTCAAGCGCGTGCGGGCGCGGCCGGCGCCGGGCGCGCACTGAGTGAGACCACCGTGAGACCACCCCTCACCCTACCCTCTCCCCTGAGGGGAGAGGGTGAATCGGAACCCTCGCCCTCGAGGGGAGAGGGTGAATCGGAACCCTCGCCCCCGGAGGGGGAGAGGGCAGGGTGAGGGGGAGGTTACTTTGGCGCCTCGAACTTGGAAAAGTCGGCGAGAGCTCGGAGAGACTGGGTGCCTTCGCGGCGCTCGGTGCCCATCACCCAGGTGGGGAAAGACTTCACGCCGGCCTGCTGGCAGAGGTCGGGGCGGCCGTTGACCGCGTCCGCGGCGCACTCCACGTAGGGGACGTCCTTGGCCGCGGCGCCGAAGAGGGCCTTCTGCTCGGTGCAGTGCGGGCACCAGTGGGCCCCGTACATCACCGCGCCCTTCTCGCGCAGGTGCCGCGCGAGCGCGCCCTCGAAGCCGCTGCCCCCGCCCGCCGGCACCGCGTAGATGAAGGCGGCGCCGAGCGGCACCAGCACCGCGGCGGCCAGGGCCCCGGGCACGAGCGCCCCGAGCCGGCGGCGGCGCGGCAAAGCGGCGCGGCGCCGGAGCAGCACGAACAGGGTGGCCACCGTGATCGCGCCCGAGGCGAGGCAGTAGGCGCAGGTGGCCTTGATGACGAGCACCGAGACCGCGGTGAGGTAGATCGAGAAGCCCACGCCCGCGGCGGCCAGGTAGAAAGCCCACGTCCAGCGCGGCGCGGTGAGCCCGAGCGCGGCCAGCGCGCCGATGGCCGCGTAGAGCAGCACGCCCCAGAGCGCGGTCGGCACGCCCAGGAGGCTGCCGTAGCGGCTCGCCTGCACGACGTCGCACCCGCTGCCGGACAGGCAGAAGGCGGCGTTGCCGCCCATCCACTTGAGCCCGGTGAGGTAGGCCGCGATGGCGAAGCCGGCGGCGGCCAGGCCCAGGATCAGGAAGTCCGGCCGGGCGGGGGCCACGGCGGCAAGCTCGCGTTTTCGTGCGGCCATACGGACGCAACAGTACCATAAGGGATGCCGGCCCCTCCGGTTGCACACTCAGATTGCGCCGGCCTACGCAGGGGCGCTACGCTAGCGGGGTGTTCCCGCTCCCGCCCCTGACCGACGAGCAGCGCTCCGTGGTGGAGCGCGTGGCCACCCTGTCGCGGGAGCGCTTCGCGGCGCGCGCGGCCCGGTACGACGCCGACTCCACGTTCCCCTACGAGAACTACGCGGACCTGCACGCGGCCGGCCTGTTCGCGCTCACCGTCCCCTGCGAGTACGGCGGGGTCGGCGCCGATCCGGTCACCTACGTGCACGCCCTGCGCGAAATCGCCAAGGGCTGCGCGGCCACCGCGCTCACCTTCAATATGCACTCGACGGTGACCACCTTCGTGGCCGCGCTCGGCACCGAGGAGCAGAAGCGGCGCTACTTCGGCGAGGTCGTCGGCCGCGGGGCCCGCATCGCCTCCATCACGAGCGAGCCCGAGCAGAGCTTCCGCGACAAGTTCGTGCTCAACACCGTGTTTCACCCGACAAATGGCGGTGGTTATCGGGTGGCGGGGGTGAAGCAGTTCTGCTCGCTCGGCGACGCGGCCGACTACTTCTTCATCACCGGCATCCAGGCGGGCAAGACCAATGCCCGCGACGGGGTGATCTCCGCGATGATCCCGAGCCGCGACGCCGGCGTGAAGATCGAGGGCACCTGGAACGCCACCGGCATGCGCGGCACCATCAGCCATACCATCCGGTACGACTGCGCGGTGGATCCGGCCAACGTGGTCGGCCGGCCCGGCGAGTACCTGACCATCGACCTGCAGGGCTTCGCGCTCGGCTACGCCGCCGTCTACCTGGGCATCGGCGAGGCCGCCTTCGAGTACATGACCGAGTACGCGCGCACCAAGACCCAGCGCCCCTCCAACGAGCCCATGAGCCATCACCCGCTCGTGCAGCGCACGGTGGCCGAGGTGGGCACCCAGATCCGCGCGGCCCGGCTGCTCCTGCACGAGGCCGCCTGCGTGAAGATGGCGGGCGACCGCGAGGCCACCATGCTCGTGGTCAACCAGGCCAAGACCTTCGCGGCCGACGTGGGGCTGATGGCCACCGAGCGGGCCATGCGGCTGGCGGGCGGGCGCGGCATCCTGAAGGAGCTGCCGCTCGAGCGCTGGCACCGCGACTCGCTGGCGGGTCCGGTGATGCCCCCGTCCAACGACCGGTGTCTCGAGACCGCGGGCAAGCTCCTCTGCGGGCTGCGCGCGGCCACCCTCGAGTTCCAGTAGGCGCGACCGGCATGCGTCTGGATTTCCTTCGTCGTGAGCTGGCCCAGGGCGCGGAGACCATCGGCGGCCTCGTGGCGGGCGTCTCGCCCGCCGAGGCGCGGGTGCGGCCGGCGCCGGATGCCTGGTCGCTACTCGAGGTGGTCTGCCACCTTCACGACGAAGAGCGGGAAGACTTCCGCCCGCGGCTCGACGTGGTGCTGCACCGGCCCGAGGAGACGTGGGCCCGGATCGATCCCGCGGGCTGGGTCAGCGAGCGGCGATACAACGAGCGCGACCTCGGAGAGGCCCTGCAGGGCTTCCTCATCGAGCGCGAGCGCTCGATCGCCTGGCTCGCGGGCCTGTCCGCGCCGGACTGGAGCCGCGAATACCGCGCGCCCTTCGGGCCCATCACGGCCGGGGACCTTCTCGCCTCGTGGGCGGCGCACGACCTCTTGCACACGCGCCAGCTCATCGAGCTGCGCCGCGCGCGCCTGCTCACGCAGACGACCGGGCATAACACCCAGTACGCGGGTGACTGGTAGAGAGCCCCTGGCCCTCCTGGTCGTCGGCGCCGTCCTGCTCGTCGTCTCGGGCATCGGGCCGCACGATCGGGTAACCTGGGTGCTCGAGGTCGCCCCGATCCTGATCGCGGTCCCGATCCTCCTCCTCACCGCGCGCCGCTTTCCGCTGACCCCGCTCGCCTACCGGCTCATCTTCGTCCACGCGCTCATCCTGATGCTGGGCGGCCACTACACCTACGCGGAGGTGCCGCTTGGTTTCTGGATGGAGCGCGTCTTCGGCTTCGCCCGCAATCACTACGATCGCATCGGCCACCTCGCCCAGGGCTTCGTGCCCGCCATCGTGGTGCGCGAGATCCTGATCCGGCGCTCGCCGCTCCAATCGGGCAAGTGGCTGACCTTCCTGGCGCTCTGCGTGGGCCTCGCGATCAGCGCGCTCTACGAGCTGGTCGAATGGTGGGCCGCTCTGATCGGCGGCGAGGGCGCCGACGCGTTCCTGGGCACTCAGGGCGATCAGTGGGACACTCAGTGGGACATGTTCCTGGCGCTGCTGGGGGCGGCGAGCGCGCTGCTGCTCCTGTCCCGCCTCCACGACCGCCAGATCGCGAGACTCGAGGAGACGAGCCATGTCTGAGCACAAGGCGACGGTGCGGTGGAAGCTCGAAGGCGGCGACTTCCTCAAGGGGCGCTACTCCCGCGAGCACACGTGGACGTTCGACGGCGGGCTCACCGTGCCGGCCTCGCCGTCGCCCGGCGTGGTGCCGGTGCCGTACTCCAACCCGGCCCACGTGGATCCTGAAGAGGCCTACGTGGCCGCGATCTCGAGCTGCCACATGCTCACGTTCCTCTACGTGGCCATGCGCCAGGGCTTCATGGTTGAGTCCTACGAGGACGACGCGGTGGGGGTGATGCGCAAGAACGAGCGCGGCGCCATCTGGGTGAGCGCGGTGACCTTGAGCCCGCGCATCGTCTACGGGGGCGACAAGCGCCCGACCGACGAGGAGGTGGACCACCTGCACCACGCCGCCCACGAGCAGTGCTTCATCGCCAACTCCGTGAAGACGGAGATCACGGTGAAGCCGCGGGACGCATGAGCCCCCTCACCGTCCTGTTCGATCTCGACGGCACCCTCACCGACTCGAGCGTCGGCATCACCGCCTGCATCCGCCACGCGCTCGATCGACTCGGGCGAGCCTGCCCGGACGACGACGCGCTTGCGGCCTATATCGGGCCGCCGCTCAGGGGCACCTTCTCGACGCTGCTCGGGACCACCGACGCCGTGCTGATCGAGACCGCGCTGTCCCACTACCGGGCGCGCTACGACGAGACCGGCCTCTACGAGAACCGGGTGTACGACGGCGTCCCCGAGATGCTGGAGGGCACCGCGCGGATCGCGGAGGCCATGTTCGTGACCACCGCGAAGCTCCAGCCTGCCGCCACGCGCATCGTGGCCCACTTCGACCTGGCCCGGCACTTCACCGCGGTCTACGGCGCCGAACCCGGCGGCCGGTTCGAGAGCAAGATCGACCTGCTCGCCCACTTGCTGGAGACCGGCGTCATCCGCGCCGAGACGGCCATCATGGTGGGTGACCGGGGGCTCGACATCACGGCCGCGAAGATCAACGGCATCCGGTCCATCGGCGCGCTGTGGGGATTCGGAGACCGGCGCGAGCTGGCCGACGCGGGCGCGGACCTCCTGTGCGAGAGCCCGCGCGCGCTTCCGGCCTGCCTGCCGCGGGCCGCGAGCTAGCGCGGAACGCTTACCGGGTAGCGTCCGGCAGCGAGACGATGGGCACGCCCCGGAGGCGCCGCACCACCCAGGGCGCCACAACGGCCGCGACGCCGAGCAGCAGGAGCGTCATCGTGATCGGCCGGGTCAGGATGTCCACGAAGCTGCCCCGCGTCATGAAGAGCGATTGCCGCAGCGTCTTCTCCATCATCGGCCCCAGCACCAGGGCAACCACGAGCGGAGATGGATCGATGGCCAGCTTGCGCAAGCCGTAGCCGAAGATGCCGAAGCCGACCAGCACCCAGAGGTCGAGCTGGCTGTTGTTGAGGCTGTAGGCGCCCACCAGACAGAGCAGCAGGATCAGCGTCGCCAGCACGTGCTGGGGCAGCCGCAGGACGCTCACGAAGAGCCCGACCAGCGGGAGGTTCAGGATCAAGAGGAGGATATTGCCCACGTACATGCTGGCCACGACACCCCAGAACACCTCGGGCCGCTGGCTGATGAGGAGGGGCCCCGGCTGGATGCCGGTGATCACGAGCGCGCTCAGCAGGATGGCGGTCGCGGGGGAGAACGGAATGCCGAGGGACAGGAGCGGCACCATGGCGCCGGCGGTGGCCCCGTTGTTGGCGGCCTCCGGGCCGGCCACGCCCTCGATGGCCCCGTGCCCGAACCGCTCGGGAGTCTTCGAGATCTTGCGCTCGAGCGCGTAGGAGATGAACGTGGACAGCACGGCGGCCGGGCCGGGAATCAGGCCGGTGAAGAATCCGACCACGGAGCCCCGGGCGATCGGCGCGGCGGACTGCCGCCACTCCTGGCGCGTCGGCAGCAGCTCCTTGAGCTTGACCGAGGCGATCAGCGCGCGCCTGGCGCCCGCCTCCGCGATCAGGAGCACCTCCGCGACCCCGTAGAGCCCCATGATCACCGGGACCAGCTCGATCCCCTGCGAGAGCTGGGTAGAGCCGAAGGTGAAGCGCCGGATCGCCGAGATCGGCTCCATGCCCACCGTGCCCAGGGCGAGGCCGATCGCCACCAGCACGAAGGCCTGGAGCACCGAGCCCCCGCTCAAGCGCGACAGCAGGAGCAGGCCGGCCAGCGCCATCGCGAAATACTCGGGCGGGCCGAAGCGGAGGGCCTGCTCGGCCAGCCAGGCCGAGGCCAGCACGATACCGACGACTCCGAGCGATCCCGCCACGAACGAGCCCACGCCCGCCACGGTGAGCGCCGCGCCCGCCCGGCCCTTCTTGGTCATCTGGTAGCCATCGATCGCGGTGACCACCGACGCCGCCTCGCCGGGCACGTTGACCAGGATCGAGGTCGTCGAGCCCCCATACATGGCCCCGTAGTAAATGCCCGCGAGCATGATGAGGGCCGTCGCGGGCTGCAGCGCGAACGTCGACGGCAGCAGCAGGGCCATCGCCCCCACCGGCCCGATGCCGGGCAGGATGCCGACGATGGTGCCGACCAGCACTCCGATGAAGCAGGCGAAGAGATTGCCCGGCGTCAGGGCAATCGAGAACCCGTAGAGGAGACCCTCGATCGGGCCCAAGGGCTGGCTCTCAGTCGAACAGGATGCCGCGCGGGAGGGGGACGCTCAGCACGACGCCGAAGAGATAGTAGGACAGGGCGGCGCTGGCGAGGCCGATCACGAGAGCCGATCGCCATCCGGCTCCGAGCCACCGCAGCAGGACGGCGGCGAAGACGAGCGCGGCGACCGGGTAGCCCGCATAGGGCAAGAGCAGACAGAAGCCGGCCAGCGACCCGGCGGTGGCCACGACCCGCCCGAGGCCCTCGACCGGGGCCCGCTGATCCGCCGCCCCCGACACGGGGGCCCGCCGCCGGAACGCGCTCACCGTCCACACGAGGGCCATGATGGCGCCGAACGCGCCGACCCCCAGCGGGAAGAATCCGGCTCCCGGCCGCGCCATCGTGCCGTGCGGCAGCGGCCACGCGCTCAGCAGGTACGCGCCGCTGGCCGCGACCACGAGGAGGGCCAGGAGCCGCTCGGTCATGCTACTTCTTCTTGATCATGCCCAGGCGCGTGAGGATCTCGGTGTGGTACTTGTACTCCTTCCAGAGATCCGCCTTGAGCTGATCGCCCGCGCGGTAGTCGAGGTCGATCGCGCGCTGCTTGATCACGTTGACGAACTGCGGCTCGTCCATCGCCGCCTTCGTGGCGTCGTGGATGTACTTGAGCACCGCCCCGGGCGTGCCCTTGGGCGCCACCATCATGAAGAACGTGCCGCCGGCGGCCTCCCAGCCCAGCTCCTTGGCGGAGGGCACGTCGGGGAAGACCGGGTTGCGCTTGGGCTGGAACACCAGGAGCACCCGCAGCTTGCCGCCGTCGACGAGCGGCCGCACCTCGCCGGGCTGGGCCGACAGCGCTTCCACGTGGCCGCCCAGCAGCGCGGGGCTCGACTCGCCCCAGCCCGAGAACGGCACGTGGGTGACGTTCATGCCGGCCTGGCGCTTCAGCTCCTCGAGGTTCAGGTGGCTGGAGGTGCCTTCGCCGGGCGAGCCCACGCGCAGCTTCCCGGGGCTGGCCTTGGAGGCGGCGATGAACTCCTGCACCGTCTTCCAGGGCGCGTCGGCCCTCACGGTGAGGAGCGAGTAGAACGCCACGGTATTGATAATCGCTTCATAATCGTCCGGGGTCTTGTAGGGCAGGTCGTTGAGCTGCGGATGGATGACGAGCGTGGAGAGCGGCGCGAGGATGATCGTGTAGCCGTCCGGCTTGGCCTGCACGAGCTCGGCCACCGCCAGCGAGCCGCCGGCCCCCGGCCGGGTGACGATGCCCACACCCTTCGGGTATTTCTTCTTGAGCCCCTCGCTGAGCGCGCGGGCCACGATGTCGACCATGCCGCCCGCCGGGTAGCCGGTCAGGATCGTGATGGGACGCTCGGGGTACTGGGCCGCCGCGGGGCCGAGGCCCGCGATCAGGAGCACCAGCACGGTCAAGACGCTCAACGCGATCCGAAGCATTTGGGGGCCTCCTCGTGCGCAAAGGTGCGGCATCTTAACACGATTGACACGGCCTGGACGGCCTCCTATGATACCGGCCACCTGTCCCCCCGTCGCTGCGCTTCACTCAAGGAAGAGGAGGCAATCCATGGATCGGCGCTCATTCCTGGCAACCACCGCGGCCGGCGCCGCGGCCCTGTCGTTCCCGACCGTCCTGCGCGCGCAGAGCAAGGACCCGCTCCGCATCGGCTTCCCCCTTCCGCTCACCGGGCCGTTCGGCGCGCTCGCCGCAGACCAGCAGGTCGGCGCCACCCTGGCCATGGACGAGCTGAACGCCAAGGGCGGTGTCCTGGGCCGCAAGGTCGAGGTCCTCTTCCGCGACGACCAGCTCAAGCCCGCCGTCGGGGCCCAGCGGACCAAGGAGCTGATCGAGAACGACAAGGTTCAGTTCGTCGTCGGGGGGCTGGCCGCCCACGTGCAGATGGCCATCAACGAGCAGACCAAGAAGGCCAAGGTGCTCTTCATCTCGGTGAGCCAGTCCGACGAGATCAGCGCCAAGCCGGACACGAGCCCGTTGACCTTCCACGAAGCCCTGAACCCCACGATCACCAGTCGCGCGGTCGGGACGTGGATCGCCCAGAACCTCGGCAAGAGGTGGTGGATCATCTACGCCGACTACGCTTGGGGCAAGCAGAACAACGCCGTCCTCACCGAGACCCTGGCCAAGCAGGGCGGCACCCTGCTGGGCTCGACGCCCTACCCGCTCGGCAGCGCCGAGTTCTCGGCCCACCTGCCCAAGATCCAGGCCGCCAAGCCGGAAGTGCTGGTGTCGATGACCCCGGGCGCAGACAACATCGCCTTCCTCAAGCAGGTCCTGAGCTACGGCATGAAGAAACAGATGAAGATCGCCCAGCCCCTGGTCTGGCTGCCCCAGCTCAAGGAAGGCGGAGGCGACCTGTACGGCGACGTCTACGGCGGGACCAGCTTTTACTGGGAGCTCGAGGACAGCGTGCCGTCCGCGAAGAAGTACGTGGAGATGTACCGGAAGAAGTACAACGCGCCTCCCGGTGACTACGGCGCCTACGCGTACAGCGGAGTCATGGAGGTCGCGCGGGGTTGTACACTCGCCAAGTCCGTCGATTCCGAGGCGGTGGCGGATGCGCTCCGCAAGAACCCGGTCTACGACCACTACAAGGGCAAGCAGTGGTGGCGGAACTGCGACAACAAGTCCTTCCAGGATCTCTGGATCACCCGGGGGCGGGAGCCGGGGAAGGTGAAGGGCGAATGGGGCTTCGTGGACATCGTAGCGAAGATCCCTGCCAACGAGGAGCTGGACCGCACCTGCAAGGAAAAGGGTCACGCCTAGCTCGTGCCCGAGCTCTCGACGCTCCTAGCACAGGTCTTCACCGGCCTCGTGCTCGGGATGATCTACGTTCTGCTGGCCATCGGCCTGTCGCTGATCTTCGGGCTGATGACGGTGGTGAACTTCGCCCACGGCGCCCTCTACATGCTGGGGGCGTACTTCGGGGTCTTCCTGCTCGGCTACACCAAGAGCTTCTGGGTGGCGCTGATCGTGGCGCCCCTCATGGTGGGGGCGCTCGGCCTGCTCATCGAACGCTTCCTCATCCGGCGGCTCTACGGCCGCTCGCCCGACGATCCGCTGCTGCTCACCTTCGGCCTCTCCCTGATCCTGATCGAAGGCGTCAAGGTGTTCTGGGGCAAGATCGGGCTCACGCTGGATCCGCCGCGGGCCCTGGCCGGCGCCGTCGACCTCGGCTTCATGACCTTCCCCGCCTACCGGCTGTTCCTGGTCGCGGTCATCGCCGCCGTGCTGATCGCTCTCTACTTCTTCCTGGGGCGCACCAATATCGGGCTCATCATCCGCGCGGGCTCGCGTGATCCGCTGATGGTCCGCGCGCTCGGCATCAACCTGGGGCGCGTCTGGCTGGTCGTCTTCGGCATCGGCACCGGGCTCGCGGGGCTGGCGGGCATGCTGGCCGGGCCCATGCGAGGCGCCTATGCGGAGATGGGCGTGACCATGGTGATCGAGTCCTTCGTGGTCATCGTGGTGGGTGGCATGGGCAGCCTGCTCGGGGCGGTGGTGGCGGGGCTCCTGATCGGTCAGGTGGTGGGGCTCACCACCTTCTTCGTGCCCAAGGCCGCCGAGATCATGGTGTTCGTGGTGATGGCGGTCGTCCTGCTGGTGCGGCCGAGTGGCCTCTTCGGCGAGGCGGGCCTGGCCGAGTGAGCGCTCTACGGAGCGCCGCGCTTCGCATAGCCGCGCACCCGGTGCTCGCCTTCTGGGTCTTCTTCGCCCTGTTCCCCTTCATCGTGCCCAACCGAACCATGGCCACCCAGGTGCTGGTCTTCGGCCTCCTGGCCATGGGCTTCAACCTGCTCTACGGCTACACCGGGCTGCTGTCCTTTGGCCACGCGGCCTACTACGGCCTCGGGGCCTACGGCTGCGGCATCGCGCTCGCGAAGCTCCACGTGGGCTCGCTCTGGCTCGGGCTCGCCTCGGGGCTGCTGCTGGCCGGCCTGGGCGGGCTGGTCATCGGTTTCTTCTGCCTCCGCCGCCGCGGTATCTACTTCGCGATGCTGACCCTGGCCTTTGCCCAACTGCTCTACTTCATCGCCTTTCACCTGGCCGACTGGACGGGCGGCGACGACGGCCTCCGCGGCATCCCGCAGCTCACCCTGGGGCTGGGGCCCTGGCAGTACTCCATCGAGACCACGCTCGCTTTCTACTACTTCGCCTACGTCCTGGTGGGGCTCGCGGTGGGAGCGCTCAAGCGTATCCTCGACTCCCCCTTCGGAGCGGTGCTGCGGGCCATTCGCGAGAACACCAGCCGCGCGGAGGCCTGCGGCTACGACGTCAATCGCGTCAAGCACCTGTCCTTCGTCTTCTCGGCCTGCTTCGCGGGGCTCGCCGGGTCGCTCGACGCGCTGCGCCTCACCGTCGTGCCGGTGGAATCCCTGTACTGGACCACCTCGGGCCAGACGGTGATGATGACGCTGCTGGGTGGCGCCGGGACCTTCTTCGGTCCCTTCGTCGGGGCGGCCACGTTCCTCGTGCTGGAGGAGCGCCTGAGTCGGGTCATCGAGGCGTGGCCGATCGTGATCGGGGCAATCTTCTCCGCGTTCGTCCTGTTCCTCCCCAAGGGGATCTGGGGCACGCTCACAGGAGGCATCCATGGCCGTCAAAGTGCTTGAGCTCCACCATCACGGCATCCGGGTCGGTCCCTCACCCGCCGAGGTGAAGAAGGCCTACGGCTTCTACCACGACGTGCTCGGCCTGAGCGCCGATCAGGGCCGTCCGGTCATTCCAACCATCGACGGCTACTGGATGGACGTGGGCGGAACGGCTCAAATCCATCTCATGGGCGTGGACGGGGCATCCAAGTTCGCCCAGGGGCCCGACAAGGATCCCTCGCGGCCGCACGTGGCCCTCGCGGTGGCCGACATCCAGGAGGCCAAGGCCGAGCTGGAGCGGATGGGCGTGGAGTTCTGGGTGACCACGGGCGTGGTCGGCCCGCAGTCGCAGCAGATCTTCATGTACGACCCGTTCGGCAACATGATCGAGCTGCACCAGGCCGACACCTGCCGCTGCGTCACCGGGAACCGCAAACCGGTCGGAGGGATGAGCTAACGGGAAGGGGTCGATGGCTAGCAGTTCGAAGCCGGCGGGGGGGTCTGGGGGAGGAGGGCGAGGCGCAGCCGAAGGCGAGCCGAGCGGATACAAGAGCCCCGGCGAGCGCGAGCGAGCCGCGGCGGCCGCTCCCCCCCAGTCAAAACAAGCCTTACTGGAGTTGGTATCTCGGCTCACGCGGGAGCACATAGCCCCGCGCGCGGCCGAGTACGACGCGGCCGGCGTCAACCCGATCGATTCCTGGCGCGTGCTCGCTCGGGACGGCTTTCTGGGCGCGTGCATTCCCACCGCCTACGGCGGCCTCGGCCTGGACATGCAGACCTATATCGGCGTGATCCGCACCCTCGCGCGGGGCTGCGCCAACACCGCGATGACCGTGCATATGCACTCCACGGTCATGCGCTTCATCGACGCGCTCGGCACGGAGGCCCAGAAGCGCCGCTACTTCGGCGAGGTCATGCGCGATGGGAAGCTCTTCGGGAGCTGGGGCAGCGAGCCCGCGGTGAGCCTCTCCCGCACCTTCCTGATGGAGACGGCCGTCCGCCAGGACGGCGACGCCTACGTGGTGGACGGGGTGAAGCACTTCTGCACGATGGCGCTGGGCGCCTCGCACTACATGGTCTGGTGCGCGCTCGAGGGCGGCACCGACATGGCCAAGGCGCTGTCGCTGGTGCTGCTGCCCGCGGAGGCTCCCGGTATCGCCACCGACGGCAAGTGGAACACGCTGGGCATGCGCGCGACCTTCAGCCCCTCGGTGACCTTCACCGGCGTGCGCGTGCCGAAGGACGCCGCGCTCGGCGATCCGGGCGCCGGACTCCGGGTGGGCGTGGTGGAGAGCTTCGCGCTGGGCTACGCCGCGGTGTACACGGGCATCGCGGAGGGCGCGCTCGCCTTCGCCATCGACTACGCCAAGAAGCGCATCGTGAAGCCCGAGAACATCCCGGTCGCCCACGACCCCACGGTGCAGCGGCATATCGGGGAGCTGTCCGCGCATCTCGACGGCGCCCTGCTCGTGCTGGCCGACACCGCCGAGCGCTGGGAGGACGCCGACATCGTGGAGCGCGGCGTGCTCGGCAACAAGGCCAAGTACCTCGCCACCGAGGTCGGCCTCGCGGTCACCTCCAAGGTGATCCAGGTGGTGGGCGGCCGCGGGGCCTACAAGGACTTCCCGGCCGAGCGCGCCTTCCGCGACCTCCGCACCTCGACCCTCATGCCGCCCACGGTGGACCGCATGCTCGAGGGCATCGGCAAGAACGCGCTCGGCATCGAGGCGGGCATGTTCAAAGTAGGGTGAGGCGCAGCCGAAGGCGAGCCGGGTTGCACAGGCGAGGCGAGCCATAGGCGAGCCGAACGTATATAAAGAGAAGTCAGGGATGCCCGCCCAAGCGGTCCGCAGCGACGTGATCGGCAGCCTGTTGCGACCGGACTACCTCAAGCTCGCCCGCGATCAGTTCGAGCGCGAAGAGCTTTCCGCCACCGCGCTCAAGCAGGTTGAGGATCGTGCGGTGGACGAGGCGGTGAAGCTCCAGGAACAGGCCGGCCTCGACGTGGTCACCGACGGCGAGCTGCGCCGCTACGCCTTCTTCGGCCACCTGATCGACGCCCTCGACGGCTTCGACAAGCTCGGCGGCTGGGCCATCCCCTTCCACAACGAGGCGGGCGAGCAACTCGTCTTCAAGCGTCCGGTGGTGGTCGAGAAGCTCCGCTGGCGTCGCAGCATGTGCGCCGAGGAGCTCACCTACCTGCGCGCCCGGACGAGCAAGCCCACCAAGGTCACCCTGATCAGCAGCCAGCAGGCCGCCGCCTACTACGATCCCGAGAAGTCGACCGGGGCCTATCCGACCCGCGACGCCTACCTGGCCGACATCGTCGACCTGACCCGGCGCGAGATCCTGGAGCTGGTGCGGCTCGGCTGCACCTACGTCCAGATCGACGCCCCACAGTACGCGGCGCTGCTGGACCCGGAGCTGCGCGAGGGGTACCGCAAGCGCGGCAGCGATCCGGACCGGCTGATCGACACCTGCATCGAGATGGATAATGCCGTGATCGGTAACCATCCGGAGGTCACCTTCGGTCTGCACATCTGCCGGGGCAACAACCAGTCGATGTTCTACGCGAGCGGCGGCTACGAGCCCATCGCCCGCGTCTTCACGCGGAGCCGCTTCCAGCGCTTTCTCCTCGAGTACGACGACGCGCGCTCGGGCGGGTTCGCGCCCCTCGCCGCCGTGCCCGAGGACCGGGTGGTCGTGCTGGGACTGGTCACGACGAAGCAGCCGCGGCTCGAGTCCGTCGACGAGCTGCGCGGGCGGATCGACGAGGCGGCGAAGCTCATTCCCCTCGAGCGGCTGGCGCTGAGCCCTCA
>DASQAL010000145.1:0-15663 GCA_035635775.1 Candidatus Acidiferrum sp. | reverse complement strand
CGAGCGGATGGAGCGCGTCGCTCACCGCGTTGGCGATGACCGCCGGCACCGTCATGGAGCTGGATTCGCCCAGGCCCTTGGAGCCGAGCGGCGTGAGCGGCGAGGGCGAGACCACGTGGGCGATGTCGATCACCGGCGCCTCCGAGGCCGTCGGCACCAGGTAGTCCATGAAGGTGCCGGTGAGGAGCTGGCCGCCGTCGTCGTACTGGAGCTCCTCGAAGAGCGCGCCCCCGAGGCCGTGGAGGGCCCCGCCGTAGATCTGCCCCTCGGCGATCATGGGGTTGATGATGGTGCCGGCGTCGTGCACCGTCGCGTAGCGGAGGATCTTGATCGCGGCCGTCTCCGGATCCACTTCCACGGCCATCACCTCGGCGATGAAGCCGTAGGTGTTCGAGGAGTTCACGCGGTCCTGGTCGTCCACCGGCTGCGCGACCTCGAACCCGAACACCGCGGTCGCCTGCAGCCCGGGCTCCATGCCCTCGGGGAGCGACGTGGTGTTCCAGTGGGCGCGTCCCGCCAGGTCCTTGATCGAGTACGACACGCCCTTGCCGCTCTTCGGTCGCACCGCCCCCGCCCGGAACTCGAGCTGGTCGGCGGGGAGCTCCATCAGATGCGCGGCGTAGTCGATGAGCTTCGCCTTGAGCTTCCGGGCGGTCAGGGCCACCGCGCTCGTGCCGACGGAGCCGAAGCGGCTCGAGTAGGTGCCGGAGGAGATGGACCAGAGGCGCGTGAGGGTGTCCATCTCGTCGACCACCGTCACGTCCGCCGGCGTGAGCCCCAGCTCGTCCGCCACGATCTGCGCCACCACGGTCTGGTGCCCCTGTCCTTGCGGCGTCGTGCCGAGGATCGCGGTGACGCGTCCCTGCGGGTCCACCTTGATCGTCGCGGCCTCGACGGCGCCCGACTTGGGCAGATACTCGGGTTTTGCCCGGAGCTGCGGATCGAGCGCGATCGCCACGTATCCCATATTGGAGACGGAGGGATCCACCGCCAGGGCCACCCCGATCCCGAAGAGGCGCCCGGCCGCCCGCGCCGCCGCCTGCTCGCGCCGCAGCTCCGGGTAGCGCGCGAGCTCGACGGCCCGATCGAGGACCGCCGGGTAGTCGCCGCTGTCGTAGAGCCCGCCCGTCGGCGTCCGGTACGGGAACTGCCCGGGCTGGATCAGATTGCGCCGGCGCAGCTCCACCGGGTCGAGCCCGAGCCGCTGCGCGAGGAGATCCATCATCCGCTCCGTCTCGAAGTAGAGGTGCCCGCAGGCGTACCCGCGGTTCGGGCCGGTGAGGCTCTTGTTGGTCATCACCACCGAGGCGTCCACCTCGAGGTGCTGGAAGCGGTACGGCCCTACGAAGTTGCCGGTGGGGCGGAAGCTGCATCCGGGCTCGGGGCTGCGGATATAGCCGCCGACATTGTCGAGCCAGCGGTAGCGCATGCCGAGCACCGTGCCGTCTTTCTTCGCGGCCAGCTCCCGGTGGGCCACTCGATCCGTGCCGCTCGAGGAGGCCAGGAGATGCTCGCGCCGGTCCTCGATCCACTTGACCGGCACGCCGGTCCGCCGCGCCGCCAACGAGATCAGTGCGATATAGGGGTACATGGCCGACTTGATCCCGAAGCTTCCCCCGATGTCCGTCGACACGATGAAGCGCAGCCGGTTCTCGGGCACCCCGAGCACCCGCGCGACGAGCCCATGCATGATGAAGGGCCCCATGAAGTTCGACCAGACCGTGTAGGCCTCCTCCACGTCGTCCCAGCGCGCGATCACCCCGTAGGTCTCGATGGGGGTGGACCCGTACTTGGGGAAGCGGAAGCGCTCGCGGATGACGACGTCCGCCTCCGCGAAGGCCCGGTCGGGATCGCCGTAGACGAGTCGCCGGTGGCCCGCCAGGTTCGTGCCCACCGCTTCGTGGAGGATCGGCGCGTCCGGCTCGAGGGCCCGCTCCACGTCCACGACCGCGGGCAGGGGCTCGTACTCGACGCCCACCGCCTCCGCCGCATCCTCGGCCAGATAGCGGCTCCGGGCCACCACCACCGCCACCGGTTCCCCGACGAAGCGAGCCTTGTCGGTGGCCGCGCAGTAGTAGTGCACCGGCGCGGTGACGCCGACCGGGAAGGGCCGGGTGAAGCGCGCCACGTCCGCCCCGGTGATCACGCCCACCACGCCGTCCATCCGTAGCGCCGCGGAGACGTTGTACCCCACGATGCGCGCGTGCGCGTGCGGCGAGCGCACGATGGCGGCGGCGTGGATGTCGCCGATCGGGGGATGGTCGTCGATGAAGTGGCCGCGCCCGGTGAGCAGGCGCGCGTCCTCGACGCGCGTGACGCGGCGGCCGATCCAGCCCGGCGGCTCTTCGCTCATCGTCCGGTGTACTTCGGGGGACGCTTCTCGAGGAACGAGGTGACGCCCTCGGCATAGTCGTTGGTCGAGCGCAGCCACGCATAGGCCTTCCGCTCCAGCTCCAGCGCGGTCTCCAGCGGCGCGTCGGCGCCCCGGTTGAGCACCATCTTGAGCGTGCGGAGCGCCAGCGGGGCGCGCTCGGCCAGCTCGCCCGCGAGCGCCCCGACCGCCTCGTCCAGCTTGTCGTTGGCCACCGCCTGGGTGATGAGCCCCCACGCCTCCGCGCGCTCCGCGTTGATCCGCTGCCCGGTCATCATGAACAGCTTGGCCCGCGTCATCCCGATCAGGCGCAGGGCCCGCTGGGTGCCGCCGCTCCCCGGGATCATCCCGAGCCGGATCTCGGGGAAGGCGAACTCGGACCGGAGCGTCGCGATCCGGAAGTCGCACGCCACCGCCAGCTCCAGCCCGGCGCCCATCGTGAACCCGTCGATGGCCGCGAGCACCGGCTTCCGGCATCGCTCCGCCGACGTCAGCGTGTCGCCCCACAGCTCGAGATCGGCCGGGGCCTGCGTGAGGAACTCCGCGACGTCGCCCCCGGCGCTGAAGGCCTTGCCGCCCGCGCCGCGGATCACGACGACCCGGACCGCGTCGTCGGCCTCCAGCTCCCGGAAGATGCCCGGGAACTCGTTGCGCATCGCCACCGTCATCGTGTTCATCTTGGGCTGGCGGTCGATCCAGAGCGTGGCAATGGCGCCGCGCTGCTCCGTTCGCAGAAATTCGCTCATCGTTGAACCTCCGTGTATTGCCCCTCCCGCAGGAGGCGGCGAAGGATTTTGCCCGAGGCCGTCTTCGGGATCTCGCTCACGAAGACGATCTTCCGCGGGCGCTTGAAGTTTGCGAGGTCCGGGCACTCGCGGCAATGCCGGTCGAGCGTGTCGGCGGTCAGCGCGCGGGCGCCGGGCACCACGAACGCGACGACTCGCTCACCCCAGCGTTCATCGGGCTCGCCGACCACCGCGACGTCCCGCACCAGCGGGTGGCGGGCCAGCACGTCTTCCACCTCCACCGGGTGGACGTTCTCGCCTCCGGTGATGATCATGTCGTCGACCCGCCCCGACACGAACAGCTCGCCCTCGGCGTCGAGATAGCCCATGTCCCCCGTGAAGTACCAGCCGTCCCGCAGCGCCCGCGCATCCGCGTCGGGCCGCTTCCAGTAGCCGGTGAACGCTTCGTCCGAGTCGAGGCAGGCGATGATCTCGCCCTTCTCGCCCGGGGAGACGGCCTCGCCCGGCCCGACGCGGCGGTCGGCGCTGGCCGTCACCACCCGGAGCGTTCCGTGGACCCCGGCGCGGCCCGCGCAGCCCGGCTTGGCGTCGACCCCGGGGCGCACCGAGAAGGTGTAGATCTCGGTCGAGCCGTAGTGGTTCACGAACACCTCGGGGCGGAACGCTTCCACGCACGCGCGGGTGAGCGGGGCGAGCATCGGCGCCCCCGCGTAGGCGAGCTTGCGCACCGACGAGACCCGGGCCGGCGCGAACCCAGGGGCGCGGACGAGGTCATAGAACAGCGTCGGGATCAGGTAGAGCGCGGTCAGCCGCTCCGACTCGATCAGGGCCAGCGCGCCCTCGCCGCTCCAGTCAGGCTGGCACACGAAGCAGCCGTTCACCGCCGCCATGCTGGTCAGGGAGTGGATGCCCATCGTGTGATAGAGCGGCATGACGCCGAGGGTCCGCTCGAGCCATCCGTAGCCGCACTGGATCACGTGGGCCAGCGCCCCCGCCACGTGGTTCCGGTGGGTCCGGGGCACACCCTTGGGCCGACCGGTGGTGCCGGAGGTGTACAGGATCAGGGAGAGATCGCCCTCAGCGAGCTCACGATCCAACGCGGCGCCGGTTGCCCCGGAAGCCAGCAGCTCGTCGAAGGGCAGAGACCCCGCCGGCTCGTCGTCCCCCACGAACACGAGACGGGCCTGGTGCCCGGCGGCGGCCTCCTGCACAGCGTCGGCGGTCGCCGCCTCGAACAGGACGACGGAGGCCCCGCAGTCGTCGAGGATGTACCGGACCTCTCGCGCGGCCAGCCGGAAGCCGGCGGGCGTCGGCACGCCCCCGATCATCTGCAGGGCCCAGTAGGCGAGCACGTGCTCGAGCCGGTTCTTGAGCACGATCAGGACGCGGTCGCCCTTGCCCACGCCCAGGCGCGCGAAGGCATGCCCGAGTCGGGTCGCCTGATCCACCAGGTCCGCGTAGGTCAACCGGTGCCGCCCGTCCACGACCGCGGCGGCCGCGGGTTGTCGCAGGCCGGCCTGCTCGAGCATCTGGGCGAGGGTCACGGGACGCGTATTCTATGCGGGAGCAGGGTCTCGATCAACGCGCGCATCTCTCCACTGTTCCACTCACGCGCCCCGGCGGCCATCCCCGCGACCTCGCCGCCGGGCCGGACGACGAACGTCGCCGGGATCCCGGTCACGCGCCACGCACCGGCGGTGCGGCTGTCGGGGTCCAGCAGGATCGGAAACGTGAGGCCATGATGGCGGATATAGGGCTCCAGCACGGCCCGCGGCGCGCCACGATCCACCGACACCCCGATCACGACCAGCCCGCGCCCGCCGTATTCCCGCCAGAGGCCCTCGAGCGTCGGCATCTCGGTCGTACAGGGCGTGCACCAGGTCGCCCAGAAATTCAGCACGACGAGCTTGTCGGCGAAAGCCTCGAGGGGGACGGCGGCGCCGTCGGGGAATCGTGCGAGCCGCAGCGCGGGGCCGCGCTGGCCCTCCGTGAACTCCGTCACTCCCGCGCGCTCGAACGCGTCGAGGGACGGGGCGTGCGTGCCGTGGTGGCCGGCGCCGTCATCCGCGCGACGCGAGGGAAGCGCCCAGAAAGCGACCGCCAGGAGCCCGACGGCCAGACCGACACGGAGGAGGATGCCTCTCCGCGTCCCGCCGAGGAGGGTGTCAGACGCCCAGCTTCTCACGGGTCACCGGGCTGTCGCGCAGCTCCGCGGAGGACCCCTGGAACACGATCGCCCCTTTCTCCATGACGTAACCTCGATCGCACACCGAGAGCGCCACCCGCGAGTTCTGCTCGACCAGGAGCACGGTGACGCGGAGGCGCTTCAGCTCCGTGATCATGTCACGGATGTGCCGGATGAGCGCGGGCGCGAGCCCCTGGGTGGGCTCGTCCATGAGGATGATGCGCGCCCCCGCCATCATCACGCGCGCGATGGCCAGCATCTGCTGCTCGCCGCCGGAGAGCGTCTTGGCCGTCTGGCCGATCCGCTCGGCGAGCCGCGGGAAGTGGCGGAACACTTGATCGAGGCGCTCGGCCCGGAGGGCGGCCGAACGATTCCGCACCGCCGACAGCCCGAGCTCGAGATTCTCTCGCACGGTCAGCCCCGAGAAGATCCGCCGGTTCTCCGGCACCAGGCCCACGCCGCGCCGCGCGATCTCGTGGGGCGTCAGCCGGGTCAGCTCAGCCCCCTCGAAGGCGATCGAGCCGCGCGTCGGCCGGAGGAACCCCATGGCGGTCTTCATGAGCGTCGTCTTCCCCATGCCGTTCTTGCCGAGGAGGGCCACCGCCTCGCCGGCGTGAACCTCGAGCGATACGCCGAACAGGATGGGCGTGGCCCCGTAGCCGGCGTGGAGGTCCGTGATGCGGAAGAGGGGTTCCGAACGATCTCCATATCCGCTCGCCTCGCCTGCGGCTGCGGCTCGCACATCAGTCATCAACGCCCCCGAGATAGGCGTCGATGACTTGCTGGTTGTTCCGGATCGCCTCGGGCGGGCCCTCGGCGATCTTCTGCCCGAAGTGGAGCACCGCGATGCGGTCGGAGATCCCCATCACGACGCTCATGTCGTGCTCGATCAGCAGCAGCGTCAGCCCCCGGGCCAGCGCCATCCGGCGGATCAGCGCCGTCGCCTCCCTGGTCTCCCCGGGCGTCATGCCCGCGGTCGGCTCGTCCAGGAGGAGCAGCGTCGGCTTCGTGGCCAGGGCCAGGCAGATCTCGAGATAGCGCTGCTCACCGTGGGAGAGGTTCTGCGCGATCTCGTCTCGCCGGCCCTCCAGAGCGAAGGCGGCCAGCAGCTCCGTGACCGCGCCCTCGACATCGGGCTGCCGCCAGAGGGACGCGAGACGGCCCGCCTCCGGAGCCCGCGACTGCGCGGCCACGCGCACGTTCTCGTAGACGGAGATGCCGGGAAACACGTTGGTGATCTGGAACGTCTTGGCCAGGCCGAGCCGGTTGACGGCCTCGGGGGCCCGCCCCGTGATCACGTGCCCGTTGAAGAGGACCCGCCCCCGGGTCGCCCCGTGCAGCCCGGTGATCACATTGAACAGCGTGGATTTTCCGGCTCCGTTCGGGCCGATGACCGAGACCACCTCGCCGGTGGCAACCGTGAGGCTCACGTCGGTCAGCGCGGCCAGCGCGCCGAAGCTCTTCGAGACGCCCTCCACCTGCAGCAGCACCCCGTTCCGGCTCATGTGGAGCCGCGCCGGAGGCCGTGGAGCCGCAGCGCGCTCCGGAACCCGAGCAGCCCCTTGGGCACGAACAGCACGATGAAGACCAGCACCAGGCCCACCACGATCGAGTACCACTGCACGTAGGACGACACCTTCTCCTGGAGGACGATGAAGAAGGCCCCGCCGATGATCGGCCCGACGAGCGTCCCCAGCCCACCGATCATCACCATGATGAGGAACTCGCCCGAAATGCTCCAGTGCAGGAGATCCGGCGTGGCGTAGGCCGCCCGCCCCGGGTAGAGCGCGCCGGCCAGCCCGGTCAACACCGCCGAGATCATGCACACCCCCATCTTGTAGCGCTGCACGTCGTAGCCGAGGAAGCGCGCGCGGTCCTCGTTCTCGCGGATCGCGGCCAGCACCCGGCCGAAGTGGGACGACACCAGCGTCCGGCACACGAGATAGGCGAAGAACAGATAGGCCACGACCAGGTAGTAGTTCCGCGCCGGCGTGTCCACGAGCACGCCGGGCAGGAGGCTCGGCGCGGGCAGCCCCTGGATGCCGTCGGAGCCCCCGAAGGTCTGCGTGTAGCGGAAGACGGTGTAGACCACCTCGGCGAAGATCAACGTCAGCAGGGCGAAGTAGATGCCCCGGCGCGTGGTGGCGAAGTAGCTCACCAGGAGCGCGTACAGGCCGACCACCACCACCGCGAGACCGAGGCTCAGCCAGAGCGAGGTCACGCCCCGCTCGAGGAGGATCGCGGCCGAATAGGCGCCCAGGCCGAAGAAGGCCGCGTGGCCGAAGGACACCAGCCCGGTGTAGCCGATCAGGAGATCGAGGCTCATGGCCACCGCTCCGAACAGCAGGGCGTCGAAGGCCAGCAGCAGGTAGTACTTCGACATCCACGGGGTCAGCGGGAGCAGGGCGAGGGCGGCGAACACCAGCGCGGCCCGAAGTGAGAGCGGGCTACTCAAGGACGCCCTCCCGGCCGAAGAAGCCGCGCGGGCGCACGATCAGCACCACGATCATGATGCCGAAGATCGCAATGGCGACCCGCTGGGGATTCATCCAGAGCGTGAGCAGGCTCTGGGTGATGCCGATCACGAAGGCCGCGACCACCGAGCCGCCCATGGAGCCCATGCCGCCCAGGATCACCACGATGAACGCGAGCAGGATCATCTCGACCCCCATCTGCGGATAGACCGTGAAGATCGGCGCGAGCAGGAGGCCGGCGATGGCGGCCAGGGCCGCCGACCCCGCGAAGGTCAGCGTGAACACGCGCGGGACATTGACCCCGAGGCCGTCGAGCATCTCGGCGTCCTGGACCGCGGCCCGGACGATGATGCCGGCCCGGGTGCGCGTGAAGAACAGCCAGATGCCCAGCAGCAGGGCGGAGGCGAAGGCGAGCAGGAACAGCCGGTAGTTCGGGTAGGTCATGCCCAGGAGCGGTGTCGAGCCCTCCACCGGCGGGAGGATCCGTCGCATGTCGCCACCCCAGATCTGCCGCGCCGCTTCCCGGAAGACCATGGCCAGGCCGAAGGTCAGGATGAGCCCGTACAACGGTTCGCGTCGGTACAAGGGTCGTAACGTCGCGACCTCGGTCACCGCGCCGAGGACGCCGACCGCGAGGGGCGCGGCGATCAGGGCGACCCAGAAGGAGCCGGTCAGCCCGATCGCCGCGATGCCGGCGTACGCGCCGAGCATGTAGAGCTCCCCGTGCGCGAAGTTCATCACGCCGAGGAGCCCGAAGATCACGGTGAGGCCCAGCGCCAGCAGCCCCAGCGCGGCCCCGAACACGAGGCCGTGCAGGAGCTGCGGCAGCAGGACCGAGACGATGTATTCCAGAATGGGTCCGCTACTTCTTCTTGATGTCCCAGGTGAAGTCTTTGAGCGGGTCCTGGCCGACCATCGATTCGCCGATCGAGTCCTTGCCCGCCACGACCGCGATGGGCAGGTTCTTGCCGTCCTTCACCTGGTAGAGGTGCATGTCCATCACGACCTGGTGGTCTTCCTTGCGGATGCACTGGCGACCGATGTGGGTGTTGTCGACGCACATGCCCTCCTGCGCCTCCGCCACCTTGTCGGAATCGAAGCTCTTCACCTTCTCGACGGCGGCGGCCCAGAACAGCACCGCGTCGTAGGCCCCCGCCATGATGTTGGCGTCGACGCCGAACCTCTTCTTGAACTTGGCGTTGAACGCCTGCATGTTCTTGTCCGGGTTGTAGGCGGAGAAGTGGGCGAGCTGCACGAAGCCCTCCATCGGCTCCGCGATCGCGGGCAAATCTTGTTGCAGCAGGAAGCAGTCGATCCCCGCCAGCTTGTACTTCTTGGTCATGCCGAACGAGTGGAGCTGCGTCATCAGGCGCAGCGAATCGGTCCCCGCGAAGGCCAGGAAGAGCACGTCGGGATTCGACTGGGTGATCGCGCCGAACCACGGGCTGAAGTCCTTGGTGTCCAGCGGCGCCCCCGCCACCCCCACCACCTCGCCCCCCAGCTTCTCGAGGGCGGTCTTGAACTGGCGGCCGTCGGACTGGCCCATCGCGTAGTCGGTATAGAAGATGTAGACCTTCTTGCCCATCTTCTCGACCATGTACTTGGCGAGGCCGGCCGCCTGCATGCGCGAATCGGGCTGGTTCGAGAAGTAGTACTTGTGGAACTTGGTGGTGCGCATGAACTCCGCGCAGGAGACCGAGTTCCAGTGGATGATCTTGTGCTTCTTGGTCACGTCCATGACCGCCATCGTGGCGCCGCTCGAGACCGCGCCGATGAGCAGCTTGACGTCGTCCTGGAGGATGAGCTTCTCCGCCTTGCGGACGGCGGGGGCGGGCTTGGTCTCGTCGTCCTCCGCGATCACCTCGATCTTGTGGCCGAGCACGCCGCCCTTGGCGTTCAGCTCCTCGACCGCGAGCTGGATCGCCATGCTCTGGTACTTGCCGTAGCCTTCGAACACGCCGACCTTGGATCCGAGGTCGCCGATCTTGACGACCTTCTGGGCGGCCACCGGCGCGGCGAGCCACGCCAGGAGCGCCCCCGACACGAGCACCGCGATGCCGAACCTGTTCCTCATGTGTTCCTCCTCTACCGCGTCATGGACGTTTCGATCAGCCCCGACAGCGTCCGCGCGATCCGCTGGACCGGCTCGCGCATCTTCTCGGGGGCGGGCGCCGCCACTGGGCGTGCGGTCACCCGTCTCGACTCCGGAGCGACAGTATTGCCCGCTGGGTCTCCCGCCGGGGCCGGGGAGCCCTGGGCGTAGCCCTCCGCCTCGTCGAATGCCAGGCGGACGGCCACCGCGGCCTTGGGGTCGTACTGGCCGACCGTGAAGTCGACCAGGTTGTAGTAGCGCCAGATCGCCTCGAGGAGCTTCAGCCCGGTCGTGACGCGGGCCGGAGCGGACTCGCGCGTGTCGGCGAGCCGCCGGTCCGCCTCGAGGGCGAGGTCGCGGATGAGCGCGGCGAAGAAGACCACGAGGCCGCGCTCGGCCCGCGGCCCGTCACCGGCCACCAGGGCGGCGCGCGTCGCCTCCTCGAGACCGGCCGGGAGCCGCCCGGCCTGGGCGCGCATGTCGGCGCGGATCGGGCCGGTCTCGAAGAGCCGCGCGGCCACGTCGAACTTCCGGGCCTGGATCGAGAACTTGAGCTGCTTGAAGTTCGCCGAGATCTCGTTGTCGCGCGGCACGTACGCGCCCACGTGATGGGCCGCGGCCGGCGCGGCCGCGAGCAGAACGAGCGGGGCGGCCATCCAGACCCTCATGCCCGTCGCACCAGGCGGGCGCCCACCAGGAGCACGAGCCACCATACCGCGACGATGGTCGCCCCGCCGAAGGGGATCCACACCACCCACTCCGCCACCGCCTTGCCGGTCTGGATCCCGTGGTAGGGAATCAAGGCGCTCCACAGCAGGTAGCCGAAGGGATACGCGGCGCCGCCGACGGTGAGCAGCAGGATGATCGCCCGCCGCGCGCCCACGGATTGGACCAGGGTGGCCGCGGTCATGGTGGTGGCGATGATGACGAGGCCCATCCCTTCCGCGTGCAGGTGGAAGAGCCGGAGCCCGGCGTCGAACTTGACCAACGCCTCGTCGATGATCTGCTCGTCCACGTCGCGCACCCCGACCAGCCCGTGCGTGGCGGGCCGCGACAGCATGACCGCGCGGGCCCCGCGCGCCAGCTCGAGCTTGAACTTGGCCATGGAAGCCCCCCCGACCTCGGCGCAGGCGATCAACAAAATTGCCGCCACCAGCGTGGGGAGCGGGGGACGACGCCAGACGTCGGGGGGCGGTGGCGTCACGCGTCCCGATCTCGGCCGCGGCCCGCCACCATGAGCACCGCGAGCGCGACGAGGCCGACGATGGCGGCGCTGCCGAGCGGCGTGAGGACATAGCGCTCCGCCAGCTCGATGCCGGCGTCCCGTCCCCACTCGAGCACCGCGAGCGAGTAGGCGAGATAGCCCAGTGGGAAGAGCGCGCCCAGCCCCAGGAGCGCGGCGACCGCGCCGCGGGCGAGGCGCCACCGGACCGTGCTCGCGGCCACCGTGCCCGCGAAGATCACGAGGGGGCCCAATCCCTGCGCGTGGGTGTGGAAGAAGGACAGGCCGGCTTCGGCAGCGTAGACCGCGCGCGCGGTGACCTCCGCGTCGTACTCGGCCGAGCCGGCCAGCCCGTGCGCCTGCGCATTGGCCGCGACGCGCGCTCGCGCGTAGCCTGCGAGCTGCGGCCGTAGCTGCGACATCAGCGCGCCGGCGGTCTCGCCGAGCGCGATGAGGACGAGACCCACGAAGATCACCACGAGCGGCGGACGTCTCATGCCGATTCGCGGCGAGCGTACTCGGGCCGCGTCTCCCCTGTCAATAAGCCCCACAGGCGGGCCGGCGTGACCGGCAGGTCGTTCAGCTCGATCCGGAACGGAGCCAGGGCATCCGCCACCGCGTTGGCGAGCACGGCCGCGGGCCCGAGCGTGCCGCCCTCGCCCACCCCGCGCACGCCCAGCAGGTTGTCGGCCGGCTCCTCGATGTGGTGGAGCTCGAGCGGAGGTATGCTGGCCGCGGTCGGCAGCGCGTACTCCATGAAGGTCCCGGTGAGCAGTTGCCCCGCTTCGTCGTAGATCAGGTGCTCGAGGAGCGCCCCCCCGATACCCTGGGCGATGGCGCCCTGCACCTGACCCTCGACTATTGAAGGATTGATCATCCGCCCTGTGTCCTCGACAACCACGTAACGGTGAATCGTGAGCGCCCCGGTCGCGGCGTCGACCTCGACCACCGCCGCCTGCGATCCGGCCGCGAAGGTCCCGCGGATCGGATCGTAGAATCTGGTGGCCTCGAGGCCCGGCTCCATGTCCGGCGGGAGCCGGTGGGTCTCGAGGTACGCGACCCGGGCGATCTCGGCCACCGTGATCGCGCGCCCCGGCGCGCCTTTGACCGCGACGCGACCGTCCAGTACCTGCAGATCCTCGGGCGCGGCCTCGAGGAGGTGGGCCGCGATACGGACGACCTTGTCCCGCACGGCGCCGGCCGCCCGCATCGCGGCGCCCCCGCCGATCACGGCCTGCCGCGAGGCGAATGCTCCGAGGCCGAAGGGCGTGGCATCGGTGTCCCCGAGAACGACCGACACCGAGTCGAACGGCACGCCCAGCTCCGACGCCACGATCTGGGCCACCGTCGTCTCGAGCCCCTGGCCCTGCGACGTAACCCCGGCCAACACCCGCACCGCCCCTGAAGGATCCAGTCTGACAGTGGCGCCCTCGTGGCCGGTGCGAAAGGGCATGCGCGGGCCCGCCGAGGCGGCCTGCCCGAGGCCGGTCAGCTCGTTGTAGTTCGCGAAGCCGATGCCCACGTAGCGGCCTTCTTGCCGGAGGCGGGCCTGCTCGGCCCGGAACGCGCCATAGCCGACCGCCTCGACCACCTTCTCGAAGCACACCGGATAGCTCGGGCTGTCGTGCACGAGGCGCGTGGCCGCGGTATAGGGCAGGTCGGCGGGACCGATCAGATTGATGCGCCGGACCTCCACGGGATCGAGCCCGAGCGCGCGCGCGCCGAGGTCCAGGACCCGCTCCATCACGAAGGTGGTCGCCGGACGCGCGACGCCGCGGTAGGGGCCCGCCGGGGCGGTATTGGTCGCTACCGCGACCACGTTGCACCGGTAGTGCTGGAGCTTGTAGGGTCCGGCCAGGAGGCCGCCGGCCATGAGCGCTTCGATCCCCGCCGTCCACGGGTACACGGAGTAGGCGCCGGCATTGCACGCGACGCGCACGTCCATCGCGAGCAGGTGGCCGGCCCGATCGAAGCCGGCCCGCACCGCGTAGTGGTGATCGCGCGCGTGTGCTGCAGCCAGGAGCCCTTCGCGGCGCTGCTCGACCCACTTGACGGGATGGCCCAGACGCATCGCGAGCAGGCAGAGCGCGACGTCCTCGGGATAGAGGATCGCCTTCACCCCGAACCCACCGCCGACGTCGGGCGCCACGACCCGGACGTGGTTCTCGGCCAGGCCGAGGATGCCGGCGAGGCCGTGTCGCGCCAGGTGCGGGACCTGGGTGCCGGACCAGAGGGTCAGCTTGCCCTCGGCCGGGTTCCAGTCCGCGACCCCGCCGCGCCCTTCCAGGGGCGCCGCCGTCTGCCGGTTCGTGCGGAAGGCGCGCTCCACCACGACGGCCGAACCGGCCAGGGTCGCCTCCACGTCACCGTTCTCGAACCGGCGCGACAGGAGCACGTTGTCCGGCGCCGCGTCGTGGACGACGGCACGGTCGCCGCGGGCCCGGACGACGTCCACTACCGCGGGCAGCGGCTCGTAGTCGACCTCGACGAGCGCGGCGCCGTCCTCGGCCGCGTAGCGCTCGCGGGCCACGACGGCGGCCACGGCCTCGCCCGCGAAGCGCACCTTCGGCCAGGCCAGGATCGGCTGCTCGGTCTCGACGTAGGTCGGCAGCGCCGAGCGCGCGCGCACGCGATGCTTCGCCCAGTCCGGATCGGCGCCGGTCACCACCGCCACGACGCCCGGAGCCGCCGCCGCGCCCGTGGTCTCGACGCCGCGGATCCGGGCGTGCGCATGGACACTGCGCACGAAGGCCACGTGCAGCATGCGGGGCAGCTCGACGTCGCTCACGTACCGCCCTCGCCCGGTGAGGAGGCGCGGATCCTCCTTGCGGGGAACGCGAGCCCCGAACACGCTTGAAGCTCCGGAATGTGGGACGCTCGACACCGGTCGCGCGGGCTCCTCACACCATGGCGTAGCCGCCGTTGACCGAAACCACCTGGCCGGTGGTCCAGCCCGACAGCGGCGAGGCCAGGAGCAGGATCATCGGGGTGACGTCGTCGGGACGGCCGACCCGCCGCAACGGATACTGGGCCAGGATCTTCTTCATGCGCGCGTCGTCGGCCCCGCCCGCGTGGGCCTCGAGGCTGTCGGTCTGCACGAGCGCGAGGGAGACGCAGTTCGCCCGGATCCCGTAGCGGGCCAGCTCCTTGGCGAGCGACCGGGTCAGGCCGACGGTGGAGGCGCGCGTGGTCCCGGTCACGAGCAGGCCGGATTCGCCCACGCGCCCCGAGTCTCCCATGAGGTTGACGATCGCCCCCGAGCCCCGCTCGGTCATGCCGCGCGCCACCGCCTGCGTGATGCGGAGCGTCCCGGTGACCGTCACGTCCACCTGGAGCGCCCACTCCTCGGGCGTCGTCTCGAGGAACGGCTTGCGCTGGGTCGCCGCCGCGTTGTTGACGAGGACGTCGATGGGGCCCAGCTCGCGCTCGACCCGCTCCACGCCGCCCGCCACCTCGCGATCACTACGCAGGTCGGCTCCGACCGCGAGGGCTTTCACGCCCAGCGCGCGAGCCTCGGCCGCCGCGGCATCGGCCCCGCCCGCCGAGGAGTGATAGTGGAAGGCCACGTGAGATCCTTCGCGCCCGAAGGCGAGGCCGATGGCCCGCCCCAGGCCCTGTCCGGCGCCCGTGACCAGCACGACCTTGCCGCCGAGGCGGAGATCCATGGCCTGCGATCATACCTCCGTGGGCCGCCGCAGCGATGCTCCGTCTTCGCCCGGCTTGCGCCCCGCCGGAGGGGTGTGCGAGAGTCCCGCCATGCGCCGGGCCGCCGACTATCTCGCGAGCCTCCGCGACGGGCGCGCCGTGTTCCTCGACGGCGAGCGGGTCGCCGACGTGACCCGGCATCCGGCCTTCGCCGAGTCCATCCAGCGCATCGCGGAGCGGTACGACGCGGCCTCGAAGGCGCCCGACGTCACCACCTGCGTCGATCCGGCCACCGGCAAGCGGATCGGCGCGATGTGGCTGATCCCACGGACCGCGGAAGATCTCGGGCGCCGGCGGGCCGTCCACCGGTTCTGGGCCGAGGGCTCGTACGGCCTCATGGGGCGCACGCCTGACCACGTGGCCTCGGTGCTCACCGGCTTCGCGGGCTGGCGTCAGCTCTTCGATCGCGGGGGCCGGCAGTACGGCGACAACGTGGTCCGGTTCTACGAGAAGGCGCGGGACGAGGACCTGTACCTGGCCTATGCGATCGTCCCGCCCCAGATCGACCGCACGACGCCGGCCCACCAGCATCCGGAGCCCTTCCTGCACCCGGGGGTCCTGAAGGAGACGGACGCGGGCATCGTGATCCGCGGCGCGCACTCGATCGCCACCTCCGTGACCATGGCGGACTGGCTCTACGTGAGCTACATCACGCCGCTCGCCCCCGGCGACGTGGACTACGCGATCTCGCTCGTGGTGCCGGTGAACGCGGAGGGCCTCCGGCTCCTGCCGCGCCGGCCCTACGCGACGCTCGCGACGAGCGTCTACGACTACCCGCTCTCCGCGCGCTTCGACGAGGTGGACACCACCGTCGTCTTCGACGACGTGTTCGTGCCCTGGGAGCAGGTCTTCGTCTACCGGAACGTGG
>DASQAL010000144.1:0-16707 GCA_035635775.1 Candidatus Acidiferrum sp. | reverse complement strand
CTAGGGGACGCCCCGCCATGCCCCCGGCCCGTTCAGCGGCGGCCGTCGTCAGGCAGATCCGCCTCTGGACGGGCCTCGTGCTCTTCACCTACCTCACGACCCACTTCCTCAACCACGCGCTCGGGCTCGTCTCGCTCGAGGCCATGGCGGCGGGGCAGGACTGGTTCGTCCTCGTCTGGCGCAGCCTGCCGGGCACCATCGCCCTCTACGGCTCGTTCGGCATCCACAATCTGCTCGCCCTGTGGGCCCTCTACCGGCGGCGCACGCTCCGCATGCCTGCCTGGGAAGCGAGCCAGCTTACCCTGGGACTGCTGGTGCCGCCCCTCCTCGTGTGGCACGTGGTGGGCACCCGACTGGCGCACGAGGTGGCCGGGACGCAGACGACCTACACGTTCGTGGTGCTCGCGCTCTGGCAGCTCAATCCGATCGCGGGCCTGCGCCAGGTCGTCGTCCTCGCCGTGGCCTGGATCCACGGCTGCATCGGGCTGCACTTCTGGCTGAGGCTCCGCCCCTGGTATCCGCGGCTCGCGCGCACGATCTACAGCGGGTTCCTGCTCGTGCCGGTCCTGGCGCTGCTCGGCTTCGCCACCGCGGGACAGGAAGTGAGCCGGCGGGCGCGCGAGCCCGGCTTCGTGCAGACGGTGATCCGCGAGGCCCGGCTTCCGAGCCCGGCGCAGCGGGCGGTGCTGGGACAGGTGGCCCGCGCGATCTTCTGGGGCGATCTCGGGGCCATCGCACTGGTGCTGGCGGCGCGCGCGGTCCGGGAGCACATCCGCCGGCGTCAGGGCGTACGCATCGCGTATCCGGGCGGCCGTGAGATCCTCGTGCCCGGGGGCTTCACCATTCTCGAGGCGAGCCGCGCCGCGGGCATCGCGCACGCCTCGGTCTGCGGCGGGCGCGGCCGCTGCTCGACGTGCCGCGTGCGCGTGATCCGTGGCGAGGAGCACCTGCCGGCGGCCACCACGGACGAGCTGCGCGTGCTCGGGCGCGTGGGGGCGCCCGCCCACGTGCGCCTGGCCTGCCAGGTGCGGCCTCGGCGCGACCTCGCGGTGGTGCCGCTCGTGCCCGCGGGAGCGGGGCCGGCCGAGGCGCTCCCGAGCGGGCATCGCGACGGCGAGGAGCTGACCATCGCGGTGCTCTTCGCCGATCTGCGCGGGTTCACGCGCCTGGCCGAGCGGAAGCTCCCCTACGACGTGGTCTTCATCCTGAACCGCTACTTCGAGGCGGTGGGGGGAGCCATCACGGATGCAGGCGGCATCGTCAACCAGTTCACGGGCGACGGGGTCATGGCGCTCTTCGGCGTGGACGGTGGCGGGCCGGAAGAGGGCTCCCGTCAGGCGGTCCGCGCGGCGGCCGCGATGGTCGCCCGCGTGCAGGAGCTGAGCCGCGCGCTCGCCGACGACCTGGACACCGCGCTGCGCCTCGGGATCGGCATTCACACCGGGCCCACCGTCGTCGGCCAGATGGGCTATGCCTCCACGACGTACCTGACCGCGGTGGGCGACACCGTGCACGTCGCGGCCCGCCTGGAGGCCCTGACGAAGGACTACGCCTGCGAGCTGGTGCTCTCCGAGGAAGTCGCAGTCCGGGCGGGGCTCGACGTCTCGGACCACGCGCGCCACGAGCTGACGGTGCGCAACCGCGAGGCGCCGCTGGCCATCTTCGTGGCGCCGAGCGCGGGACGTCTCGCCGAGCGGCTGGCCCGAGGCGGCGTCGCGGTGGGCCGGGAGACGTGAGGCCATGAGTCGCCACGGCCAGGGCGCGGGGCCGGCGGAGCCGGGCGCGCCCGAGCCCACGTTCGCGGAGCAGGCCCGCACCCTCGTGCACCTGGGTCGGACCGGCACGCTCGGCACACTCTCCCGGCGCCACCCGGGGCATCCGTTCGTCTCGGTCATGCCCTATGCGCCCGATGCGGCGGGCCGGCCGCTCGTGCTCATCAGCACGCTCGCGATGCACACCCAGAACCTCGAGGCCGATCCGCGCGCGAGCCTGCTCGTGGCCCAGCCCGGCGACGACCCGCTCGCGCTCGCCCGGCTCACCCTCATGGGCAACGCAGGCCGCCTCGCGTCGGGCGAGCGGCCGGCCGCGCGCGAGGCATATCTCGCGCGCCACCCGAACGCGATCCACTGGGTGGACTTCGACGACTTCGCGTTCTGGCGCCTCGACGTGACCGACGTCTACTTCGTCGGTGGATTCGGCGCGATGGACTGGCTCACGGTGCCCGGGTACGAGGCGGCCCGCCCCGATCCGTTGGCCGACGCGGCGCCCGGCATCATCGAGCACATGAACCGCGACCACGTCGACGCGCTCCTCCTCTACGCCCGCGTGCTCGGCGGGCTCCCGGCGGAGGCGGCGGAGATGGTCGCGGTGGATCGTCTCGGCTTCAAGCTGCGGGTCCGGGCCGCCGACGGCCTGCACGGGCGCCGGATCGGCTTTCCGCGTGAGGTCACCAGCGCCGAGCAGTGCCGGGCTGTCCTCATCGAGATGCTCGCCGACTTGCGCAGGACCCCGCGGTGACGTATGAACTGCCCCAAGGAGAGATCCATGGCACGCCACATCAAGGTCGCCGCCGCGCAGATGGGCCCCAACAACGAAGGGACGAGCCGCGAGGAGATCGTCGAGCGCATGCTCGGGCTCCTCGACCAGGCCGTCGTGGAAGGCGTCGAGATCCTGGCCTATCCGGAGATGGCGCTCACGACCTACTTCCCCAAGCGCGTGCGCGACGACTTCGACCAGTTCTTCGAGACCGAGATGCCGCCCAAGGCGCTGGCCCCGCTGCTCCATCGGGCTCGGGAGGCGCGCATCGCCTGCCACGTGGGGTTCTGCGAGAAAGACCAGGGCCACTACTTCAACACCGCGCTCCTGACCGACGAGGCCGGCCACCTGGCGGGGACGTTCAGGAAGATCCATCTGCCGGGGGTGAAGATCCCGGACGGACACGCGCAGGTCTATGAGCCCCACTTCTTCGAGTCGGGCAATAGCGGCTATCGGGTCTTCGACGCGGCCCGCGCCAAGGTCGGCATCGCGATCTGCCAGGACCGGCGCTTCCCGGAGTCCTACCGCAGCCTGGGGCTGCTGGGCGCCGAGATCGTGCTGATCGGCTACAACACGCCGCTCTCGCCGCTGGCCCTCGACCTGAACGAGCTGTGCCTGCGGGCGGGCGCCTACCAGAACAACCTCTTCGTGGTCGGCATCGCCAAGGCCGGCATCGAGGACGGCATGGAGCTGATCGGCGGGTCCTGCATCGTGAACCCGATGGGGCAGGTGGTGGCCAAGGCCGCCACCACCGGCGACGAGCTGGTGGCCGCGCGCATCGACCTCGACCAGATGATTCCGGCCCGCAAGCGCTGGGACTTCCTCGGCCGCCGCCACCCCGAGCACTACGGCCTCCTCACCCAGCCCACCAAGCGAGGCGCGTGATGCCCGCGAAGAGCGTCGATCTGATCGTCCGGGGCGGCCGCGTCGTCACCCCGACGGAGGTGCTGGAGACCGCGGTGGCGGTGAGCGACGGCCAGATCGTCGCGCTGGGCGCCGAGGGGATGCTGCCGCCCGCGGAGCGCACCATCGACGCCACCGGCAAGTACGTGTTGCCCGGCCTGATCGACTGCCACGTGCATCTCGGCGCGGTCTACGACGATTGGCACACCGGGCCGGTGGCCGCCGCTCACGCCGGGCTGACGACTCTGCTCTCGTTCGTGGAGTACGACGACCAGGCCCGGGAGACGCTGCCCCAGGCGCTCAAGCGCCTGCGCGACGAGGCCTCCCAGCAGTCGGTGGTGGATTTCGGCTTCCACTTCATCCTGAACAACCAGCCCTACATCCTCGACGGCCTCGCGGAGGCCTTCGAGCAGGGCGTGACCTCCTACAAGATCTTCATGACCTACAAGCGGCGGCCGAACCGCATGTGCTCGGACGAGTTCATCGCCCAGGTCATGGAGCGCATCGCGGCGCTGGGCGGCGTCTGCCAGCTCCACTGCGAGAACGGCGACATCCTCTACCATCTCGAGAACAAGTCGATCGCGGCGGGGCGCGTGAAGCCCACCGATTTCCCGGCGACGTGCCCGCCGTGGACGGAGGAGGAGGCGATCAACCGCGCCATCCTCATCGGCGAGATGACCAAGTGCCCGGTCTACGTCGTGCACCTCTCGACCCGGATCGGGCTCGAGCGGATCAAGGCGGCGCAGGCCCGCGGGCAGCGGGTGTGGACCGAGACGTGTCCGCAGTACATGCTCCTCACCGAGAAGGAGATGGAGGCCTGGGGGCCGCTCGCCAAGATCGGGCCGCCGCTCCGCCCGGTCGGCGGCGGCGACGGCGACGCGCTCTGGGGCGGCAGCCGCGAAGGCTATATCGCCACGGTGGCCAGCGACCACTCGCCGCGCCGCAAGGAGCTCAAGGAGCCGGGCTGGAAGAACATCTTCGTGGACGGCGAGGGCAAGCCGATCCCGTTCGGCAGCCCGTCGATCGAGACACTGGTGCCGCTCATGTGGAGCGAGGGCGTGGTGAAGCGGGGCCTCCCGGTGACGTGGCTGGCGCGCGTGATGGCCGAGAACCCCGCGCGGATCTTCGGCCTCTACCCGCGGAAAGGCGCGATCCGGGTGGGCGCCGACGCCGATCTGACCATCATCGATCCCGACTCGGACGGGACGATCAAGGTGGCCGATCATCACGGGATCGCGGGCTGGACCCTCTACGAGGGCTGGAAGTCGCGCGGGCGGCCGTGGATGACGGTGCTGCGCGGCCAGGTGCTGCTCAATCAGGGCCGCCTCGAGCAGAAGCCGGGCTACGGCCGGTACCTGGCGCGCACGGGCCCGGTGGCGCCCATCGCGGGCGGCGCGGGGTAGGGCGGCCGGCGATGGACTACCTCGACCGGCTCGCGGCCTTCGTCGAGGGAGTGGACGCCGAGCGCCTTACCGACGCGGCGGTGCGGGCGGCTCGGCTCGTGCTCCTCGACACGATCGGCGCGATGGTGGCGGGCAGCGCGCTGCCCGAGAATCGCCGCCTCGCCGAGGCCATGCGCGAGCGGCGCTCGCGCGCCACCGCGACGCTGCTGGGCCACGCCGGCAAGGCGGACCCACTCCTCGCCACCTTCGTCAACGCGACCGCGGGGGTGGCGCTCGAGGTCGACGAGGGGAGCCGCCTTGGCGGCGGGCACCCGGCCATCCACGTGGTTCCCGGCGCGCTCGCGGTGGCGGAGGACATCGGCGCCGACGGGGGCCGGCTGCTCGAGAGCATCATCGCGGGCTACGAGATCTGCTCGCGCCTCGGCAGCGCCACCACGCCCCGGCCGAACGTCCACTCCCACGGCACCTGGGGCACCATCGGCACCGCCGTAGCGGTGGCCAAGCTGGCCGGCCTCGACGCGGCGGGCGTGCGGTCGGTGATCAACCTCTCCGCGAGCATGAGCCCCGCCAACACCTGGACCACCGCGCTCGAGGGCTTGACGATCCGCAACGCCTACCCGGGACGCTCCGGGCTCGAGGGCATCCTGGCGGTGGATCTGCAGCGCGCGGGGTTCACCGGCCTGGCCGACGCACCGAGCGATGTCTACGGCACCATCCTGGCCGATCGCTTCGAGCCCGAGCGCGCGCTGGACGGGCTCGGCGGCCCGCTGCGCATCGAGCAGAACTACTTCAAGCTCTACGCCTGCTGCCGCTACAACCACTTCGCGCTCGACGCGCTGCTCGCGATGGCGAAAGCGGAGCGGCTGCAGGCTGCCCAGGTCGAGCGCGTGATCGTGACCACGATCCCGTTCGGCCCGCGCATGGCCACACCCGCGCCCACGTCCATGCTGGGGGCGAAGTTCTCGATCCCGTACGCGGTGGCCGCGACGCTCGTGCTCGGTCGCGCGGACGTCTCGGCGTTCGTCGAGCCGGCGCTCTCCGACCCGCGCATTCGATCCCTGGCCGCGCGAGTGGAGGTACGCGTGGACCCCCAGATGTCGCCGCGCCGCGCGGACTACCCGACGGCGGTCGTCGAGGTGCGGCTCCAGGATGGGCGCACGCTGACCGACTCCACGACCGTGGTGCGCGGGGACTTCGCGGATCCAGTTCCCGCCGGGGAGATCGTGGAGAAGTTTGTCGCGCTGGCGTCCGACGTGCTGGGCTCCGACCGGGTTCGCGCCGTCGTGGAGATCGTGGATCAGGTGGACACGCTGAAGGACGTGCGCGATCTGACCGTGCGGCTCGGTCAGTAGTCCTTGGGGTCGAGGAGATCGCGGAGGCCGTCGCCCGCCAGGTTGAAGGAGAGCGTCAGCGAGAAGATGGCCAGGCCCGGCCACCACGCCATCCAGGGGGCCGTCTCCAGGAACTGCTGGGCGGTGGCGAGCATCGTGCCCCAGCTCGGGGTCGGCGGCTGCACGCCCAGTCCCAGGAAGGACAGGATGGCCTCGGCGATGATGGCGGCCGGGATCGAGACGGTGGCCTGCACCAGCAGCGCGCTCGCGATGTTGGGTAGGATGTGGCGCAGGATCGTGCGCAGGCCGCCCGCGCCCAGGGCCCGCGCCGCCTGCACGTAGTCCTCCTCCTGGGTGGAAAGCACGAGCCCGCGCGTGAGCCGGATATAGGTCGGCGTGGCCGCGAGCCCGATGGCCACCGTCGCGTTGGTGATCGAGGCGCCCATGATGGTCACGAGGCCGATGGCCAGGATGAGGAACGGGAAGGCCAGCCACGCGTCGGTCAGGCGCATGATGAGCTGGTCGACCGCGCCGCGCCGGTACCCGGCCACGAGACCGGCGGGGACGCCGATGGCGATGGCGAGCAGGATCGAGAAGACGCCGGCCTGCATGGAGATGCGCGTGCCCCACACCACGCGCGAGAAGGTGTCGCGCCCGAGGTCGTCGGTGCCGAACGGGTTAGCCGCGGTGGGCGCCTTGCGGATCTTGCCGTAGTCGGAGCGCTGCGGATCGGAGGTCGCGATCCACGGTGCGCCCACCGCGAGCACGACGAAGAAGAGCACGACGGCGGTTCCCACCCCCGCGGGCGGCCGGCGCCACAACCGCCGCCAGAGGCGCCCGCCCGGGCTAGCCGCCACCGGCCGCCCCTCCGATGCGGATTCGCGGGTTCAGCAGGGAATAGGAGAGATCCACCAGCAGGTTGATGAAGACGTAGGCCGCGGCGGTGATCAGCACCACCCCCTGCACGAGCGGGTAGTCGCGGGTGAACACCGCCTCCACGATGAGCCGCCCGAAGCCGGGCACCACGAAGATCTGCTCGGTGACGACCGCGCCGCCCATGAGAGCGCCGGTCTGCAGCCCCAGGATGGTGACGACCGGGATCAGGCCGTTGCGGAAGGCGTGGCGGAAGATGACCGCGCGGCCGGCCAGCCCCTTGCTCCACGCGGTGCGGATGTAGTCCGCGCTCAGGATGTCGATCATGCTGTTGCGGGTCTGGCGCATCAGCACCGCGGCAAGCCCGGCGCCCAGGACGAAGGCGGGCATCACCATGCGCTGCAGGTTGCCGAGCGGGCTCTCCCAGAGCGGCACGAAGCCGGAGGCGGGCAGCCAGTGCAGGCGCACGGACAGGAACAGGATGAGCATGATGCCGAGCCAGAAGCTCGGCACCGAGAGGCCGCAGAGCGAGACCGCGTTGGCCAGGAGGTCCCACACCGTGTTGCGGCGGACGGCCGAGAAGACGCCGGCCGGAATGGCGATGGTCAGCGCGATCAGGAGGGACAGGCCGGCCAGCTCGATCGTGATGGGCAGCTTGCGCGCGACGGTCCACACCACGGACTCGCGCGTGCGGATGGACTCCCCGAGGTCACCCCGCAGCGCGAGGCCGATCCAGCGGAGGTACTGGAGCGGGATCGGATCGTCGAGCCCGTACTTCTGGCGGATCTCGGCGAGCCCGGCCGCGTCGGCGTCGGTGCCGCCCATCACGCGGGCCGGGTCTCCGGGGATCATCCGCACCCCGGTGAAGACGATCAGGCTGATCACAAACAGGGTCACGACCGAGATCGCGACCCGCCGGACCAGGAACTCGACCACCGGGGTCCGCTAGTTCCAGGACACTCCCTTGATCCGGATCAGCCCGTCGGGCACCGCCTTATAGCCCTTGAGGTTCTTCGGGTACCCGACGATGTAGTTCAGGTGATAGACGTACAGGATGTTGCGCCGCCCACTCGTGATCTTGGCGATGGCCTCGCGGTAGAGCTTGGCGCGCTCGCCCTGGTCGCTGATCTCGCGTGCCTTATTGAGCAGGGCGTCGACGGTCTCGTCGCAGACCAGGGTGGTGTTCAGGCTTCCGCCGCAGGTGTGGAACTGGTGCATGTTGCCGTCCGGATCCACGCGCCCGCTCCAGCCGATGGCGAAGGCCTGCAGCTTGCCGTTGTCGTCGTCGGTGAGGGCGGAGGCGAACTCCGACGGGCGCAATGAGATGTTGAAGCCCGCCTCGCGGGCCATGCCCTGGATCACCTCGCCGAAGCGGCGCTGCTGCGGGTCGTTCACGATCGTGAGCTCGAAGCTGTAGCCGTTGGGGAAGCCGGCGGCGGCGAGGAGCTGCTTCGCCTTGGCCACGTCGCGGCCCGGACACTTGCGGTTCTTGTCGTAGAAGGGGCTCACCGGGGAGATCGGGCTGCAGCCCGGCGTGTACTGGCCGTCCCACACTACCTGGTTGAGGGTCTCCCGGTCGATGCTGAGGTCGAGGGCCTCGCGCACGCGGGGGTCGTTGGCCAGCGGCGTGCCCAGATCGCCGGGCGGCTGGGTCTTGCCGGTCTTGTTGCGCTGGTTGATGGTCATGCCGGTGTAGCCGAGCCCGGTGACGCTCGCGACCTCGAAGCGCCCCTCCTTCTTGAGGTTCACCGAGTCGGTCGGGGCCACCAAGTGCATGACGTCGATGTCGCCCGAGCGCAGGTTGGCGACGCGCACGTTGTCGTCGGGGATGATGCGAAACACGAGCCGGTCGAAGTGCGCCTGGCCGGGATCGAAGTAGTGCGTGGACTTCTCCAGCACGATGCGGTCCTGCGGCACGCGCTCCACGAAGGACCACGGCCCCACGCACACCGGCGCGGTCGCGAACTTGTCGCCGAGCTTGTTGACCGCGGCGGGCGAGACCGGCATGCCGGACCGGTCGGCCAGGGTGGCCACCAGCGGGGAGAATGCGCTCTTCAGCCGGAGCCGGATCGTGAGCGTATCCACCACCTCGACCGCGTTGACGGGCTCGAGCTCGCTACGCCGATTGGAGCCCTTCATCTCGCGGTGTCGGTCGAGCGAGAACTTCACGGCCTCCGCGTTCATCGCGGTGCCGTCGTTGAACTTCACGCCGCTGCGGAGCTTGATGGTGACCGTCTTGCCCGCGTCCGAGATGGTGGGCAGCGCGGCCGCGAGCTGCGGCGAGATGCGGAGGTTCTCGTCGATCTCGTAGAGCTTCTCGCACATGTGCGCGAAGATGATGCGGCCCACGTAGGTGCGCGACAGGGTCGGGTCCAGGAGATCCGGGTCCTGGTTCAGGGCGACGACGAGGGTCTTCTTCTGGGCCGCGGCCGGGGCCACCGACAGGAGCAGGCCGGCCAGCCCGAGCATCAGCCACGAGACAGTCCGCGTCCTCAACATGGTGTTCTCCTCTCTGGGATCGGGTAACCAGCCGGCGCCGCTCCCGGTTCCCGCGGCATCCCCTGAGCGCTAGTACCCTTGGGCGCGGCTCATTGTCAAGGCTTCTGCCGCGCGCGAACGTAGTATCCTCCTGGCATGAGCGAGAACACGAACAAGTTCCAGCAGGCCGAGCTGGCCGATCTCCTCGGCCTGATCGAGCGCCTCGCCGGCGAGCTCTCGCTGGCCGAGGAGCCCGCGCGCTTCATCGCCGCCCTCGAGCAGCCGGAGCCGCCCGGAGCCACGACCTGACCGGCTTCCCGACCATCGCCGCGCTCGCCGCCGCGATCCGCGCCGGCCAGATTTCCCCGGTCGAGGCCACCCGCGAGTGCCTGGCGCGCGTCGAGCGGCTCGACGGCCGGCTGCGCGCCTTCATCACGGTGGACGCCGACGGGGCGCTCGCCGCCGCCCGGCGCCGGGAGGCGGCGGGGCGTAGCGAGTCACGCGGCCCGCTCCACGGCGTGCCGCTGGCCTTCAAGGATCTCTGCTTCATCCGCGGGCTCCCCACCTCCTGCGGAACCAAGACGTCCGAGTACTTTCTTGCCGAGCAGGACTGCACGGCCGTGGCGCGGCTCGTCGCCGCGGGCGCCGTCACGCTGGGCAAGCTCAACATGACCGAGCTGGCGATGGGGCCCTTCGGCGACAACGCCCACCACGGGCATGCCCAGAACCCGTGGCGTCTGGGGCACGCGGCCGGCGGCTCCTCGAGCGGCTCCGCGGTGGCCGTGGCGGCAGGTCTTGCCCTCGGGGCCCTCGGAAGCGACACCGGCGGGTCCATCCGGTTGCCCGCGGCGGCTTGTGGCATCGTCGGTCTCAAGCCGACCTATGGCCGCGTGAGTCGGGCGGGAGTCATGCCGCTGAGCTGGTCGAACGACCACGTGGGCCCGATGGCGCGAACCGTCCGCGACTGCGCGCTCCTCCTGCAGGTGGTGGCGGGCCGGGATCCGCTCGACGCCACCTCGAGCCGGCGGCCGGTACCCGACTATTTGGCCTCGCTGGGCGGGCTGGTCCCGCTTGACGGACGCATCGCGGCCCTGCGGGTCGGCGTGGCCGAGAACTTCTTCTTCCAGGGCATCGACGCCGGGATGGAGGCCGCGGTACGCGAGGCGGCGGAGGTCATCGCGCGGCTCGGCGCCCACGTCTCCGAGGTCCGTCTGCCCGATCCGCAGACCATGAGCGACGTCTGCAACATCGTCAGCCGCTCCGAGGGGTCGACGATCCACTCGCGGCTGCTCCGCGAGCGGCCCCATGAAGTGCAGCCGGTCGTGCGTGCGCGCCTCGAGCTGGGGCTTCAGATCCCGGCCTACGACTACCTGCAGGCGCTGCGCCTCCGCGCGCGCCTGACCCGCGACTTCATCACGGAGGTGTTCGCCCAGGTGGACGTCCTGGTGGCGCCGGTGATTCCAGAGCCGGCACCCCCGCTCAGTCATGCCACCGAGGGCTCCGTGCACGAACTCGCGGCGCGGCAGGGGCGCTTCTCGCGCCTCACCCGCCCGTTCAACGGACTCGGGCTGCCCGCGCTCAGCGTGCCCTGCGGGTTCTCGCCGGAGGGTCTCCCGCTGGCCTTCCAGCTCGTCGGCCGCCCCTTCGACGAGCCCACCGTCCTGCGCGTGGGCGACGCCTACCAGCAGGCAACCGACTGGCACACCCGCTGCCCGCCCCTCGACTGAGAGCCGAGAACCGCGCCGACGCGTCCCTCGGGACGACAGCGGCCCGCAATGGGGAGCGTGTATACTGCGCGCCCGGAACCGCCGCAAGGCGGCCCGCGGGAATTACTTGGCGTAGACGAGCTGGAGGCGGTAGAAGCCCAGGGCGACGTCGTCGGTGGCGCCGCGGCGGGCGAGGGCCTCGGCGCTGAGCAGGTCCCGGCAGGTGGACTCGATCGCCGCGGGGTCGATCCCCTCGACGAGCACGACCCAGCGCACCAGCGCGTCGGGGGTCGCGAGCAGCTTCTTCTCGTCGCTCTTGGCGGCGGTGCTCACCCCGGCGTCGCCCTCCAGCAGATGGCCGGCCACGACACCCGGGTGCTCGACGGCGCCGGGCAGTGCGGTGCCGGTGAGCCACGCCCGGAGCTCTTCCTCATGCCCGGCCCGCGGCCCGAGCTGAAGCGTCGCGATCACGCCGCCCAGGCCGGGGCCCACGCTCGCCACGACGCGACAGGCGGTGCGCGTGTTGTTCCGCACCAGCGGCAGCGTCTTCTTCGTCCAGGGCGTCGGGTCGCCCAGGCGGGCCAGGTAGGCCGGGCTCTGCAGCGTCTCGAGCGACTCGGTCTCGTAGAAGTAGAAGTACCTGGGCGGGTCGCCCAGGGTGGCGTAGCGCCGGCAGCGGAGAAAGCCCGGCACGGCCACGCGCTCCGGGATGTGCTCGCGCAGGTGCCACTGGTCGAACTCCCCGTCACCGCCCGGCGCCACGTCGTGCCAGAAGGCGAGTACGCCCTTCCCCGCCATGGTCATGGCGCCGACGGTACGGCCCGGGGGGGCTTCGCGTCAAGGGTCCCGCGTGGTTGCAGTGCGCTAAACTGGACGGCATGCCGGAACCCATAGCGACCGCGACCACGGCCGCGCCCGCCCGCGGCGCTCTCCTGCGCAGCCTCTTCGGGAGCGTGCGCCTAGCCTATGTCCCGGTGCTCGTCACCTACTTCTGCTACGGGGCGAGCGGGATCACGAGCATCGCGCTGCTCTATTTCCAGAAGGACGCGCTCGGGATCACGCCCGCCGAGGCTGCGGCGATCGCCTTCTGGGTCGCCCTGCCGTGGAGCACCAAGATGGTGGCCGGCGTGGCCTCCGACGTGCATCCGATCTTCGGCCGCCGCCGGGTCTCCTACCTGCTGCTCGGCGCCCTGCTGACCTTCGGGGGCTATGGGTGGCTGGCCACCACCGCCTCGACCAAGGGGACCTACCTGGCCGCGATGGTGATCATCGCGGTGGGCTTCATGGTCCAGGACGTGGTGGCGGACGCGCTGAGCGTGGAGCTCGCCCGGACCGACGAGGAAGTGAAGCAGATCCAGACGCTCGGCCGCATGGCCCTGCTCGCGGGCACCATCAGCGTGGGCTACCTGAGCGGGTGGCTCGCGGGCGCGCTCGGCCCGCGCCCCGTCTTCGCGATCGCCCTGCTGCTCCCGGCGCTGGTGATGGCGGCGGCCGGGCTGATCCCGCGCGAGACCGCCCGCGTGATGGCGCCCGGGGAGGAGGCGAATCCCCTGGGCGCGGGCAAATCGCGGCTCGTGGTGCTGGTGGGGCTCGGCTACGCGGCGCTCGGCGTCGCGCTGGAGGCGCTGTCGGTGCCGTTCGGCCAGGAGATCATCCTGGTCGTCTCGGGCGGCCTCATCGTGATGCTGCTCCAGCGCGTCGGGATCTCCCGCGCGGTGGCGGTCGCCGCCTTCGCCATCTTCTGCTTCCGGGCCGTCCCGTCACCCGGGCAGGGGTTCAGCTACTGGGCGATCGATCGGCTCGGCTTCGATCAGGAGTTCCTGGGCGTGCTCGCGCAGATGAGCGCGATGCTGAGCCTGGTCGGCCTCATCGTCTTCCGGAAGCCGATCACCCATCGCCCGGTGAGCTACACCCTCTTCTGGGTGACCATCGCGGGGGCGGTGCTCTACCTGCCCACCATCGGGCTGTTCTACGGCGTGAACGAGTGGTTCGGGGTGAGCGCGCGCACGTTCGCGTTCATCGACACCACGATCTCGGCGCCCCTGGGCCAGCTCAGCATGGTGCCCATGCTCGCGCTCATCGCGCGCACCGCGCCGCGCGGGGCGGAGGCCACCATGTTCGCGATCATGGCCTCCCTCATGAACCTCGCGCTGTCCGCCAGCGAGCTCGGCACGCGCTACCTCAACACCTTCTTCGGCGTCACCCAGCAGGATTACTCCAACCTGGGCCGCCTGCTCATCTGCGTGGGGGTGATCGGCCTGCTCCCGCTGCTCGCCCTATCGCTCCTGCGGCACGTGGAGGCGGAGTCGGAGACGGCGTGATAGTGTGTCCCCCGTCATGGCGGTGACCGCCCCCACTCGCGCGCGCTGGGCCGGGCTGTTCTGGCCGCTCGAGCGGGACGAGCGGCTGTTCGCGGTGCTCCTGGCCTTCGTGATGGTGGGCGGCCTCGCCACCCTGGGGCTCTTGCCGCTGCGCCCGCGCTATCGCGTCGACGTCTACGCCGTCGTCATCTGGTTCGGCCTCTACAAGGCGGGCATCCTCGCGCTCGTCACCGTCAACCCGCGGGCCACCCGCCAGATCTTCATCGCGGCCCTCTGCATCGACACGCTGCTGGTCTTCCTCCTGCTCTTCCTCACCGGGGGCGGGGACAGCCTGTTCGTCAACCTCTTCTACCCGCTCGTCGCGGTCAACGCCTATTACTTCGGGCGCTGGGTCGGGCTGTTCCTGGCCCTCGTGGCCGGGCTGCTCTACTGGGCCGCGGCCAGCCTGGCGCCGCCCGCGGCCGCGTGGACCGCGGTGGTGAACCTGATGGCCTTCGTCGGGCTGCCCGCCTTCGCGGTCGGCCACGTGGCCGACCGCGAGCGCCGCGCCCGCTCCGAGGTCGAGCGGCTCAACGCGGAGCTGACCGGGACGCTCACCCGCCTGCAGGCCGCCCAGGAGAACCTGGTGGAAGCCGAGCGCATGGCCACGGTGGGGAAGCTGTCCCTGAAGGTCGCGCACGAGGTGCGCAACCCCATCGCGGCCATCCAGCTGAACGCGGAGCTGCTGGGTGACATGGTGGAGGGGCGGGTGAGCGAGGACGGCACCGAGGCCACCGCGCTCGTCACCGCGATCCGCGACCAAGTGTCGGCCCTCGACGCGCTCACCGAGGAGTACCTGGCCTTCGCGCGCTTCCCGCGCCCGCAGTTCGAGGAGGACTCCGTCAACGATATGGTCAGCGCGGTCGCGGAGTTCGTCCGCCCGCTCGCCGCGCGCCAGGGCATCGCGGTGAAGGTGGCGACCGATTCCACCGTGCCGCCGATGGAGATCGACCGCACGCTGCTCCGCCAGGCGGTGCTGAACCTGGTGAAGAACGGGATGGAGGCGGTATCCCACGGCGGCAGCCTGACCCTGACCACCGTCTGCATGGGCGATACGGTGGAGATCGCGGTCTCGGACAACGGCCTCGGCATCTCGCCCGAGGTCGGCCGGCGGCTGTTCGAGCAGTTCTTCACCACCAAGCCCCAGGGCACGGGGTTGGGACTCTCCATCTCGCGCCAGATCGTCGAGGAGCACGGCGGCAAGATCCGCTGGCACAGTGCGCCCGGCGCGGGCGCGACCTTCACCATGACCGTGCCCGTCCAGAAGGCCGCTCATGGCTGAGCCCGGCCCGCCGCTCGCGACGCTCCTGGTGGCCGACGACGATCCGGCGGTCCGCCAGAGCCTGGAGCGCACGCTGGCGCGTGAAGGCTACGCGGTGGTCCTGGCCCCCGACGGCCAGGCCGCCCTCGAGCGGTTGCAGGAGGGCGGGATCGACCTGGTGCTCTCCGACCTCAAGATGCCCGGCCTCACCGGACTCGAGCTGCTCCGGGAGGCCAAGGCGGTCGCGCCCGACGTGGACGTGATCCTGCTCACCGCCTTCGGCACCGTGGAAGAGGCGGTCCGGGCGATGAAGGACGGAGCCACCGACTTCCTCACCAAGCCGTTCCAGCGCGCCCAGCTCACCAAGGTGGTGCGGCAGGCCCTCGAGCGCCGCGATCTCATCGCCCAGAACCGGGCCCTGCAGAAGCGCCTCGACGATCTGCTGCGGCAGGGCAACATGATCGGGACCAGCCCCGCCTTCCGCCGGCTGATGATGCTCGTGCAGCAGGTGGCGGACAGCTCGGCCACCGTGCTCGTCCAGGGCGAGAGCGGGACCGGCAAGGAGCTGGTGGCGCGCGCCATCCACGATCGCTCCAGCCGCCGCAACGGGCCGTTCATCGCGGTCAACTGCGCGGCCCTGCCCGAGACGCTGCTCGAGTCCGAGCTGTTCGGCTACGAAAAAGGCGCGTTCACCGGAGCGGCCGGGCGCAAGGAGGGCCGCTTCGAGCTGGCCGACGGCGGTACCTTGTTCCTCGACGAGATCGCCGACCTCTCGGCGGTGACCCAGCCCAAGATCCTGCGCGTGCTGCAGGAGGGCGAGTTCGAGCGGGTGGGCGGCACCAAGACGAGCCGGGTGGACGTGCGCATCGTGACCGCCACCAACCAGGATCTGGCCACCCTCGTGCGGGACCGGCGCTTCCGGGAAGACCTCTTCTACCGCTTGAACGTCATCACGATCCAGGTCCCGCCGCTCCGGGAGAAGCACGAGGACGTGCCGGTTCTCGCCCAGCACTTCCTGCGCGTGTACGCGGCCAAGAACAACCGCCAGCTCGACGGCTTCAGCGACGAGGCCCTCGGCTGCCTCGAGGCCTACTCGTGGCCGGGCAACGTGCGCGAGCTGGAGAACGTGGTCGAGCGCGCGGTCGTCCTGGCCCGCGGCGCCCGCGTGGATGCGGGCGACCTGCCCGACGCGGTGCGGGAGCGCCCCGTCATGCTGATGCGCGGCGGGGCCCCTGGGCCCGGCGCGGCCGCGGTGCCCGAGGGCGTGTTCCAGATCCGCGTGGGCACGCCGCTGGCCGAGGTCGAGGCGCGACTCCTCGAGGAGACGCTCCGGCTCAATCACGGCAACAAGACGCTCACCGCCAAGATGCTCGGCATCGATCCCAAGACCGTCTTCCGCAAGCTCAAGCAGGGTGAGGCCGAGGACGGGGCGCCGTGAGCGCCCGGGCCTTCGAGGCGCTCCGGTACGAGGTGGCGGACGGTGTCGCCACCGTCACCCTGAACCGGCCGGACAAGCTCAACGCGCTGAACACCGTCATGCTCGACGAGCTGCTCGCCGTCCTCGAGCTGGCCGATGCCGACGACGGCGTGCGCGCGCTGATCGTCACCGGGGCGGGCCGCGCGTTCTGCGCGGGCGCGGATCTGTCCGGGGGCGCCAAGACCTTCGATCGCGTGGCCCGGGGCCGGGGCGAGGCGCCCGGAGGGCACCGGGACGGGGGCGGGCGCGTCACCCTGCGCATCTTCGACATGAAGAAGCCGCTGATCGCCGCCATCAACGGCCCCGCGGTGGGATTCGGCATCACCATGACCCTGCCGATGGATATCCGCATCGCCTCGACCGCGGCGCGGATCGGCTTC
>DASQAL010000143.1:0-24336 GCA_035635775.1 Candidatus Acidiferrum sp. | reverse complement strand
CGTGCTCGCGCTGCGGGAGTCGCGCCAGGGCGACCGCGGCATCGTGACGGTGGCCACCCAGGGCGTCAACCAGCGAGGCGAAACCGTGTGCTCCTATACCCGATCCGTCCTCGTCCCCAGGAAGAACCACGCGACTCTCGGCGAGGGCCGGCTCCCCTATTGACATGACCCGCCCCCCGCTCGACGGACTCCGCATCCTGGCCGTGTCCCAGTTCGGGGCCGGGCCGTTCGGCACCCAGATGCTGGCGGACCTGGGCGCCGACATCATCAAGATCGAGGATCCCGGCGTGGGCGGCGACAGCGCCCGCTACGTGCCGCCGTTCCAGGGCGAAGCCGATTCGCCCTACTTCCAGTCCTTCAACCGCGGCAAGCGCTCGGTGTCGCTCAACTTGCGGCATCCCGACGGGCAGGCGGTCCTTCACGATCTCGTGCGGGTGTCGGACGCGGTCTTCAACAACGCGCGCGGCGACCTGCCCGACAAGCTCGGCCTGACCTACGACGTGCTGAAGGCGATCAACCCGCGCGTGGTCTGCTGCTCACTCACCGGCTATGGGCGCACCGGCCCCCGCGCGGCCGAGCCCGCCTTCGACTACCTGGTCCAGGGCTACGCGGGCTACATGGCGGTGACCGGCGAGCCCGACGGCCCTCCGGGCAAGTGCGGCGTCTCGGTCATCGACTTCGCGGGAGGCTACGCCGCGATGGTCGGGCTGATGGTGGGGCTCTTCGACGCCCAGCGCACCGGGGTGGGCCGGGACGTGGACATCTCATTGCTCGACACGGCGGTGAGCATGCTGTCGTACTTCGCGGTGTGGACGCTCAACCGCGACTGGATCGCGGAGCGCACCCGCAGCTCGGCGCACCAGACCATCGTGCCGGCCCAGAACTTCCCCACCCGCGACGGCTGGATCGTGATCTTCTGCAACAAGGACAAGTTCTGGCGCGACCTAGTGGAGACCCTGGGCGCGCCGGAGCTGGCGGAGGACGCGCGCTTCCGCACCTTCGCCGACCGCTTCGCGAACAAGGACGCGCTGCTGCCGCTCCTGCAGGCCCGCTTCGCCACCCGCACCACGAGCGAGTGGCTGGACCGCCTGCGGGGCCGCGTGCCGTGCGCGCCGGTCAACGACGTGCGCCAGGCCCTGGCCGACCCGCAGGTGCTGGCGCGCGATATGATCGTGGAGGTGGAGCACCCCGACTTCGGGCCCTTGCGAGAAGTGCGGAGCCCGGTCCGCACCGAGGGCGAGATCCGCCACCCGGCGCGGGCGCCGCGGCTCGGCGAGCACACGGATCAGATTCTCCGGGAGATCCTGAGCTACAGCGACGGCACCATCGCCCGCCTCCGCGCAACCGGGGTCATTGGGTAGGGCGAGGCGCAGCCGTGGCTTGGCGAGGTGAGCCGAAGGCGAGCCGAGCGGATCTGGGAATCGAGCCGAGCGGATAAATGGCAGGGCGAGGTGCAGCCGAAGGCGAGCCGAGCGGATAAATAAATGTCCCCGTCGCAGGCCACCCCCACCGAGAGCCCGCAGGTCGACGAGCTCGACGCGACCGACGTCCAGGTCGCGCCCCCCTGGATGACCGTGCTCCACAACTGCGAGTGTCACACCTTCGAGGAAGTGGTGAAGCAGCTCATGAAGGCCATCGCCTGCTCCGAGGAGCGGGGCTGGGAGCTGGCGTGGCAGGTGCACAATACCGGCAAGGCGGTGGTGAAGGTCGGGTCCGAGGCCGAGTGCGTGCGCGTCGGCAATGTCCTGGCGTCGATCGGCCTCGTGGTCACCGTGACCCAGTCGTAGCGACCCCCCTCACCCTGCCCTCTCCCCCTGGCCGGGGGAGAGGGAGAATTCGAGCCCCTCTCCCCTCAGGGCAGGGGGCAGGGTGAGGGGTGGTTCACGGTGAGGGGTGGTTCAGTCGGGCGATGATGGCGTCGACGTCGTAGACACAGCCGCCCCAGGCGCCGCCGCCTGCCTGCTGCAGCGCGGCCCAGAGCCGCGTGTCGTCCGGGAGCCCCGGGTCGGGCGCCAGGTCGGGCCGGGGGGCGCGCGCTGCGAGGACGCGCGCGCCCTCCTCCGCCCCGAACGTGCGCCCCTCGGCGCCGATCAGGTCCACGCTGCCCTCGAGCCGCAGCCGATCCACCACGATCTGCACGAGATCACCTTCGCGCAGGCGGCCGATGGGCCCACCCGCGAGCGCCTCGGGCCCGACGTGGCCGATGCACGCGCCGGTGGAGACGCCGGAGAAGCGCGCGTCGGTCAGCACCGCCACCTGCTTGCCCCAGGACAGATGCTTGAGCGCGGAGGTGATCTGGTAGATCTCCTCCATGCCCGCGCCGAGCGGCCCGCGGCAGATCAGCACCAGCACGTCGCCCGGCTTGATCCGCTCGGGCCCCGTGCTCTTGATGGCCGCGATCGCCGCGCGCTCGGTGGTGTACACGCGGGCCGGGCCGGTCTTGCGGTAAACACCGTCAGCATCCACGACCGATGGATCAATGGCGGTGCTCTTGATCACCGCGCCCTCCGGGGCCAGGTTGCCGCGCGGGAAGGTCACGGTGCTCGTCAGCCCCCGCTCGCGCGCCCGCTCCGGATCCATGATGACGTCGTCCGGGTCCACGCCGTCCTGCCTCATCAGGAGCTCGCGCAGCGCCGCGCGCCGCTCGGAACCCTCCCACCAGTCGAGCGCGCGCCGGAGCGGCTCGCCGGTCACCGTCAGGCAGGTCTCGTCCAGCAGGCCGCGACGGCGGAGGTGCAGCATCACCTCGGGCACGCCGCCGGCCAGGAAGACCCGCACGGTGGGGTGGTTCCGGGGCCCGTTCGGCAGCACGTCCACCAGGCGCGGCACCTGCCGGTTGACGTCGATCCAGTCCTGCACGACCGGGCGCCGCAGCCCGGCGGCGTGCGCCACCGCGGTGAGGTGCAGCAGGAGATTCGTCGAGCCGCCGACCGCCGCGTGCACCATCATGGCGTTGCGCACCGCGGCGTCGGTGACGATGTCGCGGGTGGTGAGCCCCCGCGCGGCGAGCGCCGTCAGGGCGCGGGCCGAGCGCCGGGCCATGTCGAGCCACACCGGCTGGCCCGAGGGAGCGAGCGCGGTATGCGGCAGCGAGAGCCCGAGCGCTTCACCGACGACCTGGGACGTCGCGGCGGTCCCGAGGAACTGGCAGCCGCCCCCGGGCGAGCCGCAGGCGCGGCAGCCCAGGTCGGCCGCCCGCTCCAGCGTGAGCTCGCCGTGCGCGAAGCGGGCCCCGATGGACTGCACGGTGCCCGCGTCCTCGCCGTCGGTGGGCGGCAGGGTCACGCCGCCCGGCACCAGCACGCAGGGCAGATCGCGCAGCGCAGCCAGCGCCATCATCATCGCGGGCAGCCCCTTGTCGCAGGTGGCCACGCCGAGCACGCCCCGGCGGGTGGGGAGCGACCGGGCGAGGCGCCTCAGCACGATCGCCGCGTCGTTGCGGTAGGCGAGGCTGTCCATCATGCCGGGCGTGCCCTGGGTGCGCCCATCGCACGGGTCCGAGCAGAAGCCGGCGAACGGCAGGCCGCCGAGCGCGGCCAGCTCCTGCGCGGCCGCCTGCATGAGCAGCCCGATCTCCCAGTGGCCGGTGTGGTAACCGAGCGCGATCGGCTTGCCGTCCGACGCGCGGATGCCGCCCTGGGTGGAGAGCATGAGGAATTGCGGTCGGCCGAGCTCGCGCGGATCCCAGCCCATGCCCGCGTTCTGGGTGAGCCCGAAGATGTCGCCGCTGGGGCTCTCGAGCAGCATCTCCGCGGTCAGCGGCAGCTGCCCCTGCGGACCGGCGCCCGCGGTCTGGATCTCCCAGACGGACGGGTCGGATCGGACGATCTCGTCGAAGCCGGTCGTCTGTGGCCGGCTCATGCCGTCTCTCCAGCCCACGCGGTCCCCATTTTGGTCCTCAAGACTCCCTGTTTTGGCCTACTGTTCCATGCCTGGACCTAGGGGTCCATCAATAATTCAATGACTTCCGGCACGCGGAGCCTGGCACCGGAGTTGCTCCATCCAGGAGGCATGTTGAAGCGACTCGGGCGCCGCCTGCTGGAGCTGATCGATAGCGTGCCCCTCGGATGGCTGGTGCCCTCGCGGCAGCCGGTCCCGGTCCGGATTCGCCGGTACCGCAACCCGTACCTGCGCTAGGCGGTCGTCATCAGCCCCGGAGGCCATCTCGTCACCACCGCGCTCGCCTGCGCGGGCGTCTACGCGGGCACCGAGAGCCTCGCGCTCACCGCGGGCCTCGCGGCCGGGGGCTTCCTGATCGACGTCGACCACGCGGTCGACTACGTGCTCTTCGAGCGTCAGCGCGACCTCCGTCCCGGCAGCTTCCTCCGCTACTATCTCGAGGGCAAGGCGCAGCGAGTCGTCCTCGTGCTGCACTCCTATGAGCTGCTGGCGCTGCTGGCCGCGGTCGCGTGGTTCACCAACATCGCCTGGCTGTGGGGATGGGTCTTCGGCATGCTGCTGCACCTGCCGCTCGACATCGTCTTCAACGGCAAGTTCGCCTCGGGCGGCCTCGTCCACTTCTACAGCTTCATCGTGCGGGCCCGCGCCGGCTTCCGCGCGAACCGCTTCACGGATCGCCGTCCGCGGCCCATGTCGGGCGAAGGCTTCTGGGCCGCGTTCTTCAAGGGAGCCCAGCTCGAGGACGATGCGTCGAGCGACCCGTCCCGCCGCCCGGAGCCGCGCGCGTCCGAGCCGGCCCGCCGCTAGCTCGCCCCGCTACCGTCTACTTCTTTCATGCATTATTGGTATTCGCTCGGCTCGCCTTCGGCTGCACCTCGCCCTGCTACATGACCGGCCCGATGATCCACGGAGCGAACTCCTCCTCGCCGACTCCCGACAGCTCGCTCTTGCTGCGCTTGCCCGAGGCCACCGCCACGATCTCCTCGAAGATCTGCCGGCCCACCTCAGGCAGCGGAGTGCCCTCGAGGATCACGCCGCAGTTGATGTCCATATCCTCCGACATGTGCCGATACATGAGGCTGTTGGTCGCCAGCTTGATCGAGGGTACCGGCTTGCAGCCGAACACCGAGCCACGGCCGGTGGTGAAGCAGATCATGTTGCAGCCGCCCGCCACGAGCCCGGTGATGGACACCGGATCGTGCCCCGGCGTGTCCATGAACACGAAGCCGCGGGTGGTGATGGGCTCGCCGTACTGGAAGACGTCCATCATCGGGGTGGTGCCGCCCTTGGTGACGCCGCCGAGCGACTTTTCGTAGACGGTGGTGATGCCGCCCGCCTTGTTGCCGGGGGCGGGATTATTATCCATCGCCTCGATGCCGCGGCAGTACCACTCCCACCACTTGTAGCGGTCGATCAGCTTCTTGGCCACGCCCTCGTTGATCGCGCGCCGGATCAGCAGGTGCTCGGCCCCGTAGATCTCCGGCGTCTCCGCGAGCACGCCGGTGCCGCCGTAGCGCACCAGCTCGTCCACCGCCCAGCCGAGCGCGGGGTTCGCGGTGATGCCGGAGGCGCCGTCGGAGCCGCCGCAGTTGGTGGCGAGCGTGATCTCCGACACCGGCTGTTTCGTGCGCTGGGCCGCGTTGGCCAGCGGCAGCAGCTTGGCCACCTCGCGGACCGCGGTCTCCACCGTCTTCCGGATCCCGCCCGCCTCCTGGATATTGACCACGAAGGGCTTGCGCTCCGGATGCCCGGGCGCAGCCATGCGCTGCCGGTCCACCATGACCGCGGCCTGGTTCACCTCGCAGCCGAGCCCGATCAGGATGTAGGCGGCGATGTTCGGGTGCTTGGCGTAGCCGGCCAGCACCCGCTGGAGCGCCATGTGGTCCTCGCCGAAGAGCTTGGTGCCGCAGCCCGACTTGTGGGTGACCGCGAGCACGCCGTCGATGTTCGGGTAGTCCTTCTGCACGTCGCGGAACTTGTCCTTGACGAACTGGCTCACGCTCGCCGAGCAGTTGACCCCCGAGATCACCGCCACGTAGTTGCGCGTGCCGACCCGCCCGTCTTCCCGGAGATAGCCGTCAAAATACCGCATCTGCTCGGGCGGGTAGAACGCTACCGGCTGCACGTCGGTGCCGACCTCATACTCCTGGTGCCGCTCGCCCACCGCGACGTTCTGGGTATGCACGTGATCGCCCACCGCGATATCCGCGGTGGCGAAGCCGATGGGCTGACCGTAGCGACGCACCGTCTCGCCGATCAGGCGGGCGTGCCGCGCGACCTTGTGGCCGGGCTTGATGTCCTGCCGCACCTCGATGCGGCCGCCCGCGTCCTCGAGGACGGTGCCCGCCGGGATCTCCTTCTTGGCGATGGCCACGTCGTCCTCGGGCTTCAGCACGATCGCCACGTCCGTGATCGCGTAAGTCGCCATTGCTTGATCTCTCTTCTCCCCCTCTCCCCTATGGGGAGAGGGCAGGGTGAGGGGTAGCCCACTCTAACGTCACGGCTCCCGCGTAGGCAAGCCGCGCGAGATTGACCGAGGGCCGCTCGGGGACTAGACTGCCCCGGTCATGTCATTCACCGAGCGCACCGTCCGCGTCAACGGCCTCAGCCTGCACTATCTCGACTGGGGGCCCGCCGACGCCCCACCGGTCGTCCTGCTCCACGGGATCACCGGCCACGCGCGCGTCTGGGACCACCTGGCCGAGCGCCTCGTGCCCGGTCGGCGCGTGCTCGCGCTCGATCAGCGGGGCCACGGCGACAGCGACCCCGCGCCCGACGACGACTACCGGGTGGCCACGATGGCCGACGACGTGGCCGCCTTCGCGGGGCGCCTCCAGCTCGACCGGTTCGCCCTGCTCGGGCACTCCATGGGCGGGCGCATCGCGATCCAGTACGCGGCCGCCCACGCGGCCCGGCTCGAGCGCCTAGTCATCGTGGACATCGGCCCCGACATCGCGCTCGCGGGCTTGCAGCGGGTGCGCGGCATGATGTCGGAGTCGCCGGAGCGGATCGAGAGCGAGGAGTGGGCGGTCGAGTACATCCGCCGCGCCAACCCGCTGCAGGATGTGGACCTGCTGCGCCAGCGCGTTCACCACGGCCTCAAGCGCCTCCCCGACGGCGGGCTCACCTGGAAGTACGCCAAGGGGCTGCGCGACATGATGCGCGCGGGCCGGGGTGACGTGGTGGACCTGTGGGAGCCGCTGGCGCGCATCCCCTGCCCGACCCTGATCGTGCGCGGCGCGGAGAGCGACATCCTCTCGCCCGAGGTGGCCAAGAAGATGACCGAGCGCCTGCCCGACGGCCGCCTGGTCGAGATTCCCGGCGCGGGCCACACCGTGCCCGCGGACCGGCCCGACGACTTCGTCAGGCACGTGCGGACATTCCTCGGGGCGTAGAGACCCCTCACCCTGCCCTCTCCCCGGAGGGGAGAGGGAGATCGAGAACCCTCGCCCCCGAAGGGGGAGAGGGCAGGGTGAGGGGCTCTACTTCGCGCGGAGCCGGCGGGCGGCCTCGGCCCGCATCGTCTGCATCGCGTTGGTCTCCTGGTCGGAGTAGCGCTCCTCGGTCCAGGGATCGGCGTGCATGTGGTAGCCGTTGAGCTCCCAGAAGCCCGGCGGATTGACGTCGAGGAACTCGAACCCGCGGAGCCACTTGGCGCTCTTCCAGAAGTAGAGCTTGGGCACCACCAGCCGCAGCGGGCCGCCGTGATCCGGGGTGAGATCCTGGCCGTCGTGCTTGAGGGCCAGGAGCACGTCGTCGGCCACCAGGTCCTCGAGCGGCAGGTTGGTGGTGTAGTCCGGATCGGCGTGGATCAGGACGTAGCGGGCCTCCGGCTTGACCCGGACGCGCCGCATGATCTCCCGGATGGATACCCCCTCGAAGCGATTGTCCAGGCGCGACCAGTGCGTGACGCAGTGGATGTCGCAGGTCACCTCGGTGCGCGGCAGCGCCAGGAGCTCCTCCCACGTGAAGGTCACCGCTTCCTCCACGAGACCGACGCACCGGAAGGACCACGTCCGCGGATCGAAGCGCGGGGTGAGGCCGTAGGTGAGCACGGGCCACTTCCTGGTCAGCACCTGGCCGGGCGGGGTGCGCCGGGCCAGCTCGTCGGCGGGTCCACTCATGTCGCGCCCCTCTCGGTGACGAACCGGTAGCCCTGGCCGTGCGCGGTCAGGATATGCGCCGGCCGCTCCGGATCGTCCTCGAATTTCTGCCGCAGCCTCAGGATATGCGTGTCCACCGTCCGCGTGGTCGGGAACCGCTCGTAGCCCCACACCTCGTCCAGCAACCGGTCGCGGGTGATCACCTCGCCCGGGTGCTCCACCAGGTAGCGGAGCAGGTCGAACTCCTTCCGGGTGAGCCGCACCTCCTGGCCTCCCTTGAAGGCCTGCCGCGCCCGCAGGTGCACGCGCACGCTGCCGAACGCGAACTCCTCGAACTTCTGGCGCGGGCCGGGACGGCGGAGCACCGCCCGGATGCGCGCCATCAGCTCGCGCAGGCTGAAGGGCTTGGTGACGTAGTCGTCCGCCCCCAGCTCGAGCCCCAGCACCCGATCCACCTCCTCGCCCCGCGCGGTCAGCATGATCACCGGCACGTCGAGGCCCCGCCGCCTCAGCTCGCGGCAGAGGTCCCAGCCGCTCATGCCGGGCATCATGACGTCGAGCAGGATGAGATCGGGCGCCTCCGAGAGCGCCAGGGCGAGCCCTTTCTTGCCGTCGCCGGCCGTGACGGTCTGGTAGCCCTCGAACTGGAGGTTGTCCTCCAGCCCGCGCAGCATCTCGGGCTCGTCGTCCACGATCAGGATGCGCGGCATGTCAATTCACGACCACCCCTCACCCTGCCCTCTCCCCTGAGGGGAGAGGGGCACCGGGGAGGTGGAGGGTGAAGCGGGTACCCTCGCCCGGCCGCCCATCCACCGTGACGCGGCCCCGATGGGCCTCCACGATGTGCTTGACCAGGGCCAGCCCGACCCCGGTGCCCCGCCGGCCCTGCGTCTCACTCCGTCCGATGCGATAGAACTTCTCGAAGATTCGCTCGCGCTCGGAAACCGGGATGCCGATGCCGTCGTCCGCCACCTCCACCGCGACCCCGCCGCCGTCCCGCCGGGCGGCCACCCGGATGTGCCGACGGTCGCCCGAGTATTTCATGGCATTGTCCACCAGGTTGGCCAGCGCCTGCTTCATGGCGTCCCCGTCCAGCGGCACGTCCGGCAGGTCGGGCTCGATCGCCACGTCCAGCGTGAAGCCCTGCTGGTGGAGCGGATGGCGGAAGCTCTCGACCACCTCGTGGACGATCGGCTCCACCAGGCCGGTCGTAATCTCGTAGCGCTGGCGGCCGCTCTCGATCCGGGAGAAATCGAGCACGTTGTCGATCAGGCGGCTCAGCCGCTCGCTCTCGCGCGTGAGCACGCCGTAGTACTCGCGGCGGCGGCGCTCGTCGGGCACCCGGTCCATCTCGAGCGTCTCCGCGAACATGCGGATCAGGGCGAGCGGAGTCTTGAGATCGTGGGAGACGTTGGCCACGAAGTCCGACTTGAGCCGCGCGATCTCCGATTCGCGGCGCACCAGGCGGTACGTCGCGACGAGCCCGGCCGCGATCACCACCAGCAGGAGCGCGAGAGCGGCCATGAAGATCATCGCCTGGCGGCGGACCATGTCGCGCGGGGAGAGGCCGGCCGGCTGGTAGAGCGCCACCCGCCACGCGGGCAGCGCTTCCCCGAAGGGCACGGTGAGGACCGGCTCGCCACGGTCGAGCGGCTGCGAGCTGAAGACCGGCCGGCCGCTGCCGTCGAGGATGGCCAGCGCCCCCTTGCTCTCCGTCCCGCCGAGCGTCTTCTTCAAGATTTCGCGGTGGAGCGCCTGGTCGTCGCGCCGGAGCCCGACCAGCAGGGGGCCCCGGGCGGAGCCGGGGATCACCGCGGCCAGGATCACGTGGCCGCCCGTCTCGACGTGGCGGCGGCCGCCCCGGTCCCAGAAGCCCTGCGAGATCTCCGCGCGCAGCGCGCTGATCAGCTCCGCCTCGTCGCGCGTCCACCCCACCGGGTAGAGCACGCGCCCCTGGCGGTCCAGCACGTAGGCCGCGTCGAAGAGCGGCTGGCGGGCCTTCCAGGCCGCCACCGCGTCGGGGCCGAAGTCCGGCGCGAGCGCGGCGGCCTGCAGGGCCGCGATCGCGTCCTGCTCGGCCCGCACCACCGCCATCTCCACCTTCTCGGCCGCCATCACCGCGGTGTCGCGCGCCTGCCCGCGGAGCTGCAGCTCCGCCGCGACCTCCCAGCGGCGGAGCGAGAAATAGCCGAGCGCGGCCAGGACGAAGGCGGCGGCGAACACCGCGCCGAAGATCAGGAGCGGGGCGGGGCGCGTGCCCACCTACGGCTCGAGCAGGAGGCGCCGGATCAGTTGCTCCATCTCGGAGTAGGCCCCCTCCCCGATGTGGGTGAAGCGGACGACGCCCTTCTTGTCCACGATGACCGCGGCCGGCCATGCCCAGTTGCGGTAGCGGCGCCAGATCGCGAAGTCATTGTCCTGCACGACCGGGTATTTCACGCCCAGCTCCTTCGCGGCGGCGGTGACCTTCTCGATCGGCTTCTCCCAGAAGAACTCGGGCGAGTGCACGCCGACGATGGTCAGCCCCTGCTTCTCGTACTTCGCGTGCCAGTCCCGCAACTGCGGGATCACGTTCTTGCAGTTGTATCAGCCGTAGGTCCAGAACTCCACCAGCACCACCCGCCCGCGGAGCCCGGCGAGCGAGAGCGGCTCGCTGTTGATCCAGGGCCCGCCGGTGATGTCGGGGGCGGCCCGGCCCACCGCCACCAGGGTACCGGCCGCCGCGCCCGGCCCCGCCCCCGCCAGGAGCATGCCCACGCCCAGTGCAAGCGCTCGGATCCGTCTCATCGCCCCGCCAGTCTAGCCGGCCGCCGCCGGGCCGATGTCACGCCCCTGTCAAATGTAGGCCGGTGGTGGGCCTATAATGATGATCGGCGAGGGGGTGGGCATGGGCCCGCCCTGGAGCACCGGCGCCGGAACGCCCTGGAAAGCAGGAGGATTGGACGGCATGAGTGACGACCGGAAGCTGGCGATGTTCATGGACTTCGAGAACATCGTCCGCGGCGTCAAGGAAGCGCAGTACAAGCAGTTCGAGATCAAGCTGGTGCTGGAGCGGCTGGTCGAGAAGGGCAAGATCATGGTCAAGCGAGCTTATGCGGACTGGAACCGCTACGCGGAGTACAAGCGGCCCTTTCACGAGCACGCCATCGAGTTGATCGACGTCCCCCAGAGCCGCTACAGCGGCAAGAACTCCGCGGACATCCGGATGGTGGTGGACGCGATGGACCTGGCCTACGCCAAGCAGCACGTGGACAGCTTCGCCCTCGTCTCGGGCGACTCCGACTTCTCCCCGCTCGTGTCCAAGCTGCGGGAGAACGACCGCTACGTGATCGGGCTCGGGGTGAAGTCGTCCTCGTCCGAGCTCCTGGTGGGCAATTGCGACGAGTTCATCTTCTACGAGGATCTCATCCGCGAGTCCAAGAAGACGACCGCTCTGCGCGGGTTGCCCGAGAAGAAGGCGGAGGCGTTCGCCCAGCTCATCGAGGCGATCCAGGCGCTGCAGCGCGAGAACAAGGACACGCTGTGGGGCTCCATGGTCAAGCAGACCATGATCAGGAAGAACCCCGCGTTCAACGAGTCCTACTACGGCTACTCGACCTTCTCGAAGCTCCTGGAGGAGGCGGCCAAGCAGAAGATCGTGACGCTGGAGCGGGACGCCAAGAGCGGGACCTATATCATCACGTCGGTCGAGTCCGACCGCGCGGCATAGCTAGTCCCGGCGGTTGATGGCCCTCACCCGCCCGCTGTCGCTGATCAGCGCGGTGAGGATCCAGCTCACGATGCTCACGAGCAGCGCGCCCCAGAACGCGGGCCAGAAGCCGGCCACGTGGAAGCCGGAGACGAAGACGGAGACGAGCCACAGGCAGAACGCGTTGAGGACGAGCAGGAACAGGCCCAGGGTCAGCAGCGTGATCGGGAACGTCAGCACGACCAGGATCGGTCGCACGATCGCGTTGACGAGCCCCAGCAGCAGTCCCGCCACCAGCGCCGACGCGAGCCCGTCGAGCCGGATGCCCGGCACCACGTGCGCGGCCAGCAAGAGGGCCAGCGTGTACACGATGATCCGAAGGATGAAACCCATGGCTCGCGCCCGAGTCTACACCCTCCGCGTGGCGGCCGGCCTGCTCCTCGCCGGGTGGGCCGGGTCAGCGGCCGCGCAGGAAGCGCCGCGGTTCACCGCGGACCCGGCGATGACCAGGGGCCCGGCCGCGGCCCCGGTCACGATCTTCGAGTGGAGCGACTACGAGTGCCCCTTCTGCAAGCGCGCGCAGGAGGTCCTCCACCGGCTGCAGGGCGAGTTCCCCGACACGGTGCGACTCGTGTTCAAGGACTTTCCGCTGCGCTCCCATCCCAACGCGCTGCCCGGCGCGCTCGCGGCCCGCTGCGCAGGCGCCCAGGGCCGCTACTGGGAGTACCACGACCTCCTCTTCGTGGGCCAGCCCGACCTCTCCCGCGACGATCTGATCGGCTACGCGCGGCGCCTCGGGCTCGACGCGCCCGCGTTCACCGAGTGCCTCGATTCTTCGCGGTTCCGGGACGCGGTCCTGGCCGATCAGCGCGAGGGGCGGGAGGCGGGCGTGCGCGCCACCCCCACGTTCTTCATCAACCAGCGGAAGATCGAGGGCACCCTGTCCCTCGAGGAATTCCGCGCCGTCATCCAGCAGGCCCTGCGCGAAGCCGGACGCTGAGATCGCCCGCAAGGAGACCACTCCCGTGACCACCCCGCCCGTGAGTCTCTTCGTGAACACGAGCACCGTGCCCTGGGTCGAGCGCCGCCCCGGCGTCTTCTGGAAAACCCTCTGGGAAGACGGACCGCACAAGGCCATCCTGATGCGCTACGAGCCCGGCGCCACCATCCCCCGCCACCGACACCTCGGCGACGAACAGATCTACGTCCTCGAGGGCAGCGTCGCCGACGACACCGGCACCTGCACCGCCGGCAACTACGCCCGTCGCCCGCCCGGCTGCGTCCACACCGTGACCAGCGCGACTGGCGCCCTCGTCATCGCCATCACTTCCGGCCCCACCGAGCCCGTCTAAGCTCGCATCATCAATACGGCCCGAACGCAATCCAGTCTCTCGGTTTGAGTTCGAGATCCCGATTAAATCCTCACCGCGGATGCAGCGCGCTGCCTAATGCCCCCCCTTCTTGAGAAGAAGGTCCCCTTTCCCCGTCCTCCGCTCCGCACTATGTTGGTTTGAACGCCTCTCCGAAGAGGACCGCGGCACCGCTCACACGCTTCGGCTGAGCGGCCGCGGGCCCGCGGTCCGACTCGAGCCGGGAGTGATACGTCATCGGGTTCCTGCGCACCTTGCGGTGATGAGAAATAGAGATGACGGGATGACCTTGGGGTCAGACGCGTCGCCGCCGTCCCACGATCCGCTCACCAGACAGAACACGTTACCGCGCGAGATACGATATGAAGTCCCATCCGGGCCATCGGCTTCTCGATCCGCTTTCCAGCCCGCTTTAGCTGCCGCCGAGCCCGGCTTGGGGTAGACCCTGTCCGCAGGTGGAAAGCTTTCCGGCATTTTGTTACGGTCACCGACTACGGTGACGACGCACCCTCTGTATATCTTCCCCTCGTCCTCGAAGGTGTCTGGTGCCTGTCGGTAAAGTCCGCCTTTGAATGTGCTCACACGGCGTGAGACATAGTCACAGGCATCACTCGCCTCATCGGCATGTGCGAATGAACCGACTGCCACCTGTTGTGCAAGAATGACGGCGCAGAACGTCAGGCGAGATCTTTTCATGGCTTGAGTCACGAGGTCGAGCGTGCCGGGCCCGCGCCAAGCGGACACCATCTCCTTCGACTCGCGGAGCGCGCGTTCTTGGGTAGATGCCAAACGTGAGGAAGGGCGTCGGTCGAGGTACAGAGAACGCCGGTGCCGGGCGAAACAACGACGATAAGCGACGTTACCAGAAAGTCGATGCTCACGGCGGCCCTCCTAGCAGGTTAGCTCGAGAGGAAGTCGCGGACTCTTTGGTTGAAGAGGTCGGGCTCGTCGAGGTTGATCTTCTCGGCGGCCTGAGCGTACTCTTCGCAGCGCGTCTTGAAGGCGGCCGCGTCTTCCGAGCCCGCGCCGGTGTCGCAGAGGATCAGCTTGGTGACGGTCCCCGGGTGCGCGAGGGTGAGATTGAGCGCGATATTGTCGCCCAGGCTGAGGCCGCGGGCGTCTTCCACTCTTCCACCGACACCGCCTGCGAGTAGGCGCGGGGGCGCGGGGCGCGTCGGAGAGGCCGAAGCCCCGCACGTCGTAGGCGATGACCCGGTGGCGCCGCGCGAGCGCCGCGATCTGCGGCTCCCACATGCGCCGGCCCACCGGGAAGGCGTGGATGAGCAGGAGCGGCGGGCCCGAGCCCGCCTCCTCGTAGTGCAGCGGACGCCGTTGACCGCGACGCGCGGCATCAGGCTTCCACCTGGCCCACGTCGAGCGCGTCGGTCAGCGTGCGCAGCATCAGCGCGAAGCCGGCGCGGACCCGCTCGTCACAGCCCTCGGCGCCCGCCCCGTAGAACACCGCGATGATGTAGGCGGGCAGGGTCGGGTGGCCGGGCGCGCTCACCGTCTCGAGGACGCGGTCGGACTCCAGGCCGTCCAGCGTGTCCAGCCACTCCGTCACCGCCTGGTGCGCACCCTGGATGCGGGACTCGGAGAGGAGGGGAAACGGGTACCCGAGGCTTCGGTCCAGGATCTTGAAGAGGAGGAAGCAGAGCCCCAGCGCGGCGCGCTGCACGGAGGCATCCTGCTCGCGGGTGACCGAGTGGGCGAAGGCGGCCACGTGTGGCTGGCGGGCCAGGAAGTCGCGCGCTTCCTCGTCGACCCGCCCGGGCGGATACGACGCGGTCTCGCGCCAGACTTCGTCCACCAGCGTCTGATCGATGCCTCGCACGGTCGACGAAACTCCTTGCGGCCCCCCGGGGATGTCCGGTAACGTGAATGGCTGAATTCTAGCACGGAGGCTCGAGCCAGCATGGAGAGCGGAGCAATGATGTGGAGAGCGGAGCAATGATGACCCAGGAGCATTTCTGGTTGACGGTGGGATTCCTCGGACAGGCGTTCTTCTCGGGCCGGTTCCTCGTCCAGTGGATCGCCTCCGAGCGGAAGAAGGAGAGCGTGATTCCCGTCTCGTTCTGGTTCTTCTCGATCGGCGGTGGCCTCACCCTGCTGGTCTACGCCATCTACCGCCTGGACCCCGTCTTCATCCTCGGTCAGGGGGCCGGCCTGTTCGTGTACCTGCGCAACCTCTACCTGATCCGGCGCAAGCAGAGCCGCCTGGCCCAGGCCAGCGCGTAGCCCGGCTCCGGCCGGCAAAGGAGCTGTCATGGATTCCACCATCCGGTGGGGAGTGACCCAGACCCATCCGATCCTGATGATCCCGGGCCCGACGGAGCTGCCGTTCCCCGTCGTTGCCGCGATGAATCAGCCGGCCACCATCCAGTACGACATGAACTTCGACGTCAACGTGCTGGAGCCGGTGACCCTCGCGCTGCGGGACATCTTCCAGACGAGCCGCGGCGAGGTGATCGCGATGCCCGGATCGGGCCGCACCGCGCTCGAGGCCTCCGCGATCTCGGTGCTCGAGCCCGGCGACCGGGCCCTCGTGGTGGTGGCGGGCGTCTTCGGCTCCCTCATGCGCGAGATCATGACCCGCGCGGGCGCCGAGGTCACCGAGCACACGGTGGAGTGGGGCCGTCCGCTCGATCTGGTACGGCTCGAGAAGGACGTCGAGCGCGTGAAGCCCAAGGTCGTCTCCGTGGTCCACAATGAAACGTCCACCGGCACCACCTATCCCGCCGCCGAGGTGGGCCGCATCGTGAAGCGCCACGGCGCGCTCTTCATGCTCGACACGGTGTCCTCCCTCGCCGGCCTCGACGTCCGCACCGACGACTGGGGCGTGGACCTCAACATGACCGGCTCGCAGAAGTGCCTCGCCGCGCCGCTCGGGATGGCCATCGTGTCGGTGAGCCCCACCGCCTGGGAGGCGATGGAGCGTCGCAAGCACAAGGCCAGCTCGTGGGCGTACGATCTTCTCCGCTGGAAGGAGAACTGGATCCCCACCTCCCGCGGCGGCCACATCCCCGACGGCAGCCCGCGGCGGCAGCCGGTCTCGATCCCGACCCACCTCACCCAGGCCCTGGGAGTAGCCTCCCGTCTCATTCTGGAAGAAGGCCTCGCCCACCGCTTCCGCCGTCACGCGGTCGCGGGACGCGCGTTCCGGGCCGGCCTCGAGGCCATGCGCCTTCAGATGTTTCCGGACGCGTCGCTCGTGTCCAACACGGTGTCGTGCTTCAAGACGCCGGACGGGATCGATCCGGCGGCGGTGGTCACCCATATGCGCGAGCGCCACGGCATCCTGATCGGCACCGGCCTCGACAAGATCCGCACGAGCGCGCTGCGGGTCGGGCACATGGGTATCACCTCGAGCCCGATGTACGTGCTGCCCACGCTCTCCGCGATCGAGCTGACGCTGCGTGACCTCGGCTACCGGAGCGAGGCGGGCGCCGGCGTGGCCGCCGCCCAGGCCGTGTTCTCGGGGCCGCCCGCGTGATCGTCGCCCCGGACGACTTCCCCTCCGTCTTCGAGGGCAGCGAGGCGCAGCAGCGGGCGAAGCGCCTGGGCGCGGTACGCGTCTTCACCGAGCGCGGCGCCGATCAGGAGGTGGAGCTGATCCGCCGTATCGGGGACGCTCAGGCCGCGCTCAACATCCGCGCCCACGCCCGCTTCAGCGACAGCGTGTTCGTGGCCTGCCCCAAGCTCAAGATCGTCTCGGTGTGGGGTACCGGCACCGACAACATCGATCTGAACGCGGCGGGCATGCGGGGGATCACCGTCTGCAACACTCCCGGCATCAACGCGTTCGCGGTCGCCGAGCACGCGCTCACCCTCATGCTGGTGGTGGGGCGCCGGATCCTGACGATCGACGCGGAGATGCGCCAGGGCCGCTGGCCACGCGAGATGCTGACCCAGCTCCTGGGCAAGACCCTGGGGGTCTTCGGCATGGGCGCCATCGGCGGGCGCCTGGCCACCATCGCGCGCGGCATCGGCATGAACGTGCTCGGCTGGAGCGCGCTCGGCGACGAAGCGCGCATCCGCAAGACCGGCGCGAAGCCGGCCTCCAAGGAGGAGATCCTGTCGACCGCGGACGTGGTGAGCCTGCACGTGCGGCTCACCCCGGAGACGCGCAACTTCCTCGGCCGCAAGGAGCTGGCCATGATGAAGCCCAGCGCCATCCTGGTGAACACCGGCCGGGGCGCGCTGGTGGACCGCGAAGCGCTGCTGACCGCGCTGCGCGAGCGCCGCCTCCTGGGCGCCGGGCTCGACGTCTTCCACCAGGAGCCGCTGGCCGCCGACGACCCGATCCTGACCCTGCCCAACGTGGTCGTCTCGCCCCACAACGCGGGACAGACGCCCGAGGTCATCCGCGACGGGCTGCTGGCCGCGGTGGCCAATATCGAGAACTACCTCCAGGGCAAGCCGAGCAACCTGATCGTCTCCCCCGGGCGGTAGCGCAACCTCACACCTCTCGAGAAGGAGGACCGTCATGGCCAAGATTCTTCGATGCGGTGACCTGATGCCGGGCTGCAACGTCGTCTTGGAGGGCAAGGACGTGGCCGAGGTGCTGGCGAAGGGGGCCGAGCACGCCAAGAAAGATCACGGGATCGCGACGATTCCACCCGACATGGTGGCCAAGGTGCAGGCCGCCATCAAGGACAAGTAGCCGGCGGGCGGGAGCACCCCCTCACCCTGCCCTCTCCCCCAAGGGGGAGAGGGATCTTCTCGTCCACCCTCTCCCCTCTGGGGAGAGGGTAGGGTGAGGGGATCCGGTCAGGCGGTCAGGTCCACCAGGACTTTCATCACGGGCCCGCCGCGTAGCGCTTCCTCCATGCCTTCCTGCAGGCCCTCGAGCGGGATCTTCCGGCTCACCAGCGGTGAGAGGGTCACCGCGCCGGATGCGGCCAAGCGGATGGCCTCCTCCCAGTCCTCGCGGTTGTAGAGGCGGCTGCCGTGCATGGTGACCTCGCGCGCGAACATGGGGTAGAGGTTGACCGGCGTGGGCTCCGAGTGAATGGCCACGATGCTCACGGTGCCCCAGACGCGCACCGTCTCGGTCATCACGCGCGCGGCGGCCGGATGGCCGCTGACCTCGAAGGCCACGTCTACCCCCTGCCCCGCGGTCCACTCGTTCACGAAGCGCACCGGATCAGCGTCGACGCCGATCACCTCGAAGCCCAGCCCGCGCAGCAGCTCGATCCGATACGGGTTGACCTCGCTCACGATGACGCGCGCGCCGCGGTGGCGTGACACCATCGCGATGAGCGCCCCGATGGGCCCGCCGCCCAGCACCAGCACCGAGTCGCCCGACTTGACCTCCGCGCGCCGCACGTCGTGGGTCGCCACCGCGAGCGGCTCGATCATGGCGGCCTGGTCGTCTCCGAGCGAAGCCGGCACGTGGAGCATGCGCTTGGCCTCCACCGCCCAGTAGTCCTGCATGCCGCCCGGCAGCTCCACCCCGTAGATCTTCAGGCGATAGCACAGGTAGTAGCCGCCCATCCGGCAGGCGCGGCACTCGCCGCAGGCGTGGATCGGCTCCACCACCACGCGATCCCCGGGCCCGAAACCGCTGCCCGCCGGCGCCTCCACCACCTCCGCGAAGGTCTCGTGCCCGATGATGCCGCCCTTCGGGATGCGGTGATCGAGGTGCCCCTGGAAGATGTGCAGGTCGGTGCCGCAGATGCCCGCGCGCAGTACGCGAAGCAGCGCCTGGTCCGGGGCGCGGACGGGGCGCGTCGCGGGCGCGGTGCGGAAGCGGCGGGAGCCTTCGTAGAGGGACGCTCTCATGCGCGAGTCTCCTTGTACAGGTGACGGCTTCCCGGAGTCAAGAGGGTCCGGGCCCGCGCGGCGCCCGCAGCCGCCACAGCGAGATGCCTTGCACCAGCAAGGCGACCGCGATCGCGGCGGCGAAAGCGCCCGGAATGCCGAGCCGGACGAGGGACACGCCGAGCACGAAGCAGAAGGCGGCGAACGCGAAGAGCCCGAAGAGCAGGCCCCGGAGCACGCTGACCGCCGCCGCCGGGCCCTGCAGCCGATGGGCGAAGGCAGTGAGGATGGCGGCGAACAGCGGATAGGTCGCGAGCAGCCCGCTGAGCCGCGCGCCGAGGCGAGGCGCCAGTGCCGTGATCAGGAGCACGACCACGGTGGCGAGCACCATGCGGGCCGGAAGGTCGCCGCGCGGCGGCCGGACCGGCGCGGGCCCCGGCGCGGTCGCGGGCATGAGGCGAAGCGCGAGCGCGAGCGCGCCGATCCCGATCAGGAGCAACGGCAGCGGCCCGAGGGTGAGCCCCTGCAGCGCGACGCCGACCGCCGCGAAGGCGGTAGAGCCGGCCAGCAGCGCGAGGGGCCAGCCCGCCCGCGAGGCCAGCCGGCCATAGGCGACGCAGAAGGCCGCTTCGGCCGCCGCCCCGGCGAGCGAGCCCAGGGCCGCCGCGGCCGCGAAGGGCTCCCCGTGGTCGAGCGCGATGAAGAACGCCACCGGGCCCGTGGTGAGCGGCAGGCCCACCAGCCAGCCACCGATCGACTGGCCCCAGCGCCGCCCCGCGAGCGTGGCCGCCCCGATCAGCGCGGGCGTCACCACGAGCTTGAGCGTCAGGTTGTCCATCGGCAGAAAGACCGGCGTCCGCGGGACGCCGGACTCAGGAGCGAAGCGCTTCGCGCAGGACCTGGGCGGGGTGCTTGGCCTGGCGGCCCGCCAGGTGTTCGATCTGCTGACGGCAGGAGACGCCGGGCGCCACGATCTCGGTCTCGGCCGTCGCCGCCTTCACCGCGGGCGCGAGCCGCCGGTTGCCCAGCGTCACCGAGACGTCGTAGTGCTCGCGCTCGAAGCCGAAGGAGCCGGCCATGCCGCAGCAGCCCGAGTCCACCTCGGCCACCTCGAAGCCGGCCCACCGCAGCGCGGCCACCGTGGGCGCGGTACCGACCATGGCCTTCTGGTGGCAGTGGCCGTGGAGCAGCGCCTGCTTGCGCACATTGCCATTGGCGAACGGCAGCGTGAGGCCCCGGGCGCGCTCGCGCAGCAGGAACTCTTCCAGAAGGAACGCGGAGGCCGCAACCCGGCGCGCTTCGTCGGTGCGCACCAGCTCGACGGTCTCGTCCCGCAGCGTGAGGAGACAGGAGGGCTCGAGCCCGATGATGGCGGCGCCCCGGTCCACCCAGGGGAGGAGGCGCGCGACGTTCCACGCCGCATGCGCCTTGGCCTCGTCCAGCATCCCCTTGGAGATGAGCGGACGGCCGCAGCACTTCTTGTCCACGAGCTGGACGCGGTAACCGCCCGCCTCCAGCAGCTCCACCGCGGCGCGCCCGATCTCCGGCGTGTTGTAGGTGATGAAGGTGTCGTGGAAGAGCACCACGTCGCCGCGCGGGGCCTCGAGGGGCGGACGCCGCCCGTCGAACCAGTCGGTGAAGGTCTCGCGCGCGAAGGCGGGGAGCGGTCGCCGCCGGTCGATACCGGCGACCCGTTCCATCAGCCAGCGGTTCGGCCAGGAGCGCGCGATCCAGTTGGAGAGCGGAGCCAGCCGCGAGCCGAGCCAGGAGAGCCGCGCGATGTGCCCGAACAGGCGGTTGCGCAGGGGCAGCCCGTTGACCGCGTGGTAGTGGTGCAGGAACTCGTACTTCATCTTGGCCATGTCCACGTTGGACGGGCACTCCGCCTTGCAGCCCTTGCACTCGAGGCAGAGATCCATCACCTCGTAGAGCCGCTTGCCCGCGAAGTCGGCCGCCGGGACCTGTCCCGACAGCACCGCCCGCAGCGCGTTGGCGCGCCCGCGGGTGGTGTGCTCCTCGTCCCGGGTGGCCATGTAGGACGGGCACATGGTGCCCTCGAGCTGCTTGCGGCAGACCCCGACGCCGTTGCACATCTCCACCGCCGCCGCGAAGCCGCCCTGCGCCGAGAAGTCGAGCAGGGTCTTCGGTTCCCACGTCTTGTACTTGGCCCCGTAGCGGAGATGCTCGGTGACGCCCGGGCTGCCCACGATATTGCCCGGGTTCATCAGCCCGCGTGGATCGAAGGCCGCCTTCGTCTCCTTGAACGCTTGAAACATGGCGGGTCCGAACACTCGTTCCAAAAATGGGCTGCGGGCCCGGCCGTCGCCGTGCTCGCTCGAGATGGCCCCGCCGAAGGAGAGCACGAGGTCGAAGATCTCCTCGGCCATGACCCGGACCTGCTCGAGGCCGCGCTCGGTCTTGAGGTTGATCAGCGGGCGGATGTGCAGGCACCCCACCGAGCAGTGGCCGTAGTAGGCGGCGTCCGCGCCGTGCTTGGTCATGATCTCGGTGAAGCGCGGCACGAACTCGGGCAGGTCCTTCGGGTCCACCGCGGTGTCCTCGATGAACGCGATGGGCTTGGACTCGCCGCGCGTGCCGAGGAGCAGGCCGAGGCCGGCCTTGCGCAGCTTCCAGATCGACTGCTGCTCGGCCGAGTCGGTGGCGATGTGCGAGGCGTAGCCGAAGCGGCCGCGGGTCCGCCGCGCCTCCAGATCCGCGACCTTGGCCTTGACTTCCTGCTCGGTCTCCCCCGCGTACTCCACGATCAGGATCGCGGCGGGGTCGCCCTGCACGAACCCCATGCGCGCGGCCTGCTCGATGTTGTTGCGGGCGAGGTCGAGGATCATCTTGTCGGTCAGCTCGACCGCGTACGGGCCCGTCTCGAGAATGGCCTGGGAGGACTCGAGCGCCTCCTGCATGTCGTGGTAGTGGATCACGTCGAGCGCGGTGGCCGGGGGCTTCTTCACCAGGCGCATTTTCGCCTCGACCACCGTGAGGAAGGTGCCCTCCGAGCCCACGATGAGCCGCGCCATGTTGAGCGGCCGGTCCTTGACCAGCTCGTCCAGGTTGTAGCCGCAGACGCGGCGCCAGTGCCGGGGATACCGCGTCCGGATTAGGGCGTCGTACTGCGTCCGGATCCGATCGATCTCCCGGTAGATCTGACCCTCCAGGCCCGGCCCTCGCATCTTGGCCGCAAACTGCTCGGGCGTCACCTCCCCGAACACCGCGCGGCTGCCGTCGGCCAGGATCGTGGTCAGCTCGATCACGTGCTCGACGGTGAGACCGTAGGCGATGGAGTGCGAGCCACCCGAGTTGTTGCCGAGCATGCCGCCGATGGTGGCGCGATTCGAGGTGGAGGTGTCGGGCCCGAAGAGCAGCCCGAGAGGCCGCACGTGGTGGTTCAGCTCGTCCTGCACCAGCCCGGGCTGCACCCGCGCCCACCGCTCCTCCCGGTTCACCTCGAGCACACCCGCCATGTGGCGCGAGAAGTCGAGCACCACCGCGTGGTTGACGGTCTGCCCGGTCAGCGAGGTGCCGCCGCCGCGGGGCAAGAGCGGCGCCCCGAGCCGGTTCGCGACCTCGATCGCCGCCTGCACGTCGTCGGCGTGGCGCGGGATCACCACGCCCATCGGCTCCATCTGGTACATGGAGGCGTCCGTCGAGTACAGCAAGCGGGAGTAGCGGTCGAAGCGGACGTCGCCTTCGACGCGGCGGCGCAGCTCCTGCTCGAGGTCGCTCATGGCCGGGATTATGGCACGCGGCCGAGCTCAGCGCCGCGGGCCGAACAGGCGGGCCAGGAGACCGCGCACGGCGTCGACCGCGAACGGCTTGAACAGGAACCCGTCGGCGCCCGCCTCCATGGCCCGCGGCTCCGCGTCGACGGACTGGGCGGCCATGACCACGACCTTCGTGTCGCGGATGACCGGATCGCGCTTGATCTGGCGACAGACCTCGAAGCCGTCCATGCCCGGCATGCTGAGCTCGAGCAGCAGGACGTCGGGGCGGAACGTGCCGACCTTGAGGAGGCCCTCGAAGCCGTTCGCCGCGGTCTCCATCCGGGCCCTGGGATAGAAGGCGCTCAGAGACGCCACGATCACGTCGGCCACGTCGCGCTGGTCGTCCACCACGAGCACCCGCAGCGGGTCTCCGGTGCCCGTCCCGAAACCGTGAGTCTTCTGGAATCGCTCGAACTCGTCCGCGAGGATCCGGAAGTGCCCGCCCGGGGTCCTGAACGCGGCCAGCTTGCCCTGCTGGATCCATTTCTTGATGGCCGCCGGAGAAACCTCAAGCATTTCACCTACTTTTCCGGTCGTCAGGTACCTCTTGAGGATTCGCTTCGGAGCCAGGGCGCGCGATCCGGCGGTTGACCGCATGGGGAAACTCTAGCAGCCGAGCCTCGGATCGGCCCCCGAGATTCGACGCCCCCGGAACGACCAAGCCCGGCGGAAAAAGTTACGCGATCGGGTGGAAGCGAAAGGTCGGCCTCGCACGCAAAAACGGCGGGTTACAATCGACTCGCCCTGGCACTCGCCCTGCAGCCAGGGCATGTGCCGGAAGAGAGAACCCGTGTCCGAATCCAGCGACGAAACGAAGCGCCAGACGATTCTCGTCGTCGACGATGAGGCGGAGGTGCGCGCCCTCGTGCGCGAAGTGCTGGAGCTGCACGGCTATACCGTGATCGAAAGCGGCGATCCCATGGAGGCCCGCCGCATCGCCGAGGCGCAGCCGATTCACCTGCTGCTCACCGATGTGGTGATGCCGATGATGAGCGGTCTCGAGCTGGCCAAGCGCGTCGAGGCCATCAGCCCGACCACGAAGATCCTGCTCATGTCGGGCTACGAAACCGCCGCGGTCAAGGGCTCGGGACGGGTGCTGATCTCGAAGCCGTTCAAGACGAACGATCTCGTGAACACGGTCCGACAGCTGCTCGACTCGAAGTCCGCGTTCCGCCGGCCCGGCCCTCCGCCCGCGCCCAAGCCGGGCTTCGGACCCCTGGCCATCGCCCTGGGCGCGCTCCTGCTGCTCGCCGGACCCGCCGCGGCGGCGCCCGCGGCCCCCGCGTTCACCGTCACGCTGCTCGACGGCTCCGGGCACTTCGACTCACGCGCGCATCTGGGCAAGCACGTGCTGGTCGTGCGCTTCCAGGCGTCGTGGTGCAAAGTGTGCAACGAGGAGGCGGCGGCATTCGAGCGGGTCTACAAGAAGTACCGGGCGAGCGGGGTCGAGCTGGTGAGCGTGCAGGTCCAGGACACGGAAGCCGACGCGCGACACTTCCTCGAGGCCAACAAGACGAGCTACCCGGCCGGGCTCGATCCGCGCTTGAAGGTCGCCAACCGATTCGGCTTCCGGGGCACGCCCTACACGGTGGTCATCAACACGCGCGGGGAGATGGTGGCCCGCATCCACGGCCGGACCGACGAGGCGCGCCTCGCGCGGATCCTCGATCCCCTCGTCGAGCGAGCGCCCAGCCCCAAGGCTCCCGCCCCCAAGCCCCCCGCCCGCTCCAAGTAGC
>DASQAL010000142.1:0-15545 GCA_035635775.1 Candidatus Acidiferrum sp. | reverse complement strand
CCGGTCGAGCTCGAGATGCCACCCGAGACGATGGAGGACGAGGGCCTCGCCGAGCTGCTGCCGCCCACCGAGGTGCCCCGGGCCGCGGCGGCCGCGCGCGACGTGGACCGGGCGGCCGAGCTGCTGCTCGGCGCGCGCGCGCCCCTGATCTACGCGGGCGGCGGCGTCCACCTCTCCGGCGGTCACGACGCGCTCGCCGCGGTGGCCGAGCACCTGCAGGCCGGCGTGGCCCAGTCCGCCGAGGGCAAGGGCGCGGTGAGCGACCACAACGCGCTCTCGCTCGGCGCCGCCTACTGGCGCGACTCGCCCCTGCGTAACCACGTGCACGAGGCGGACGTGGTATTGGCAGTGGGCACGCGCCTGGCCCTGGTGACCTTCAAGCCCGGGACGCGTATCGTCCAGATCGACGCGGACGAACGGGAGATCGGGCGCAGCCACAAGGAGACGCTCGGTCTGGTCGGCGACGCGCGGGCCACGCTCGAGGCCCTGCTGGAGCGGCTGCGCGCGGCGTCCCCGCCCCGGCCCTCGCGCAAGGCGGAGCACGAGGCTCTCCGCGCCAAGATCGACGCCGACAACACGATGGAGCCCAACGCCTCCATCATCAAGTCCCTCCGCGCGGAAACCCCCGAGAACGCCATCCTGGTGGCGGGCATGACCCAGATCGGCTACTACTCGCGGCCGTTCTGGCCGGTCTACGAGCCGCGGACGTATCTCTCCTCGTCCTACTCGGGCAACCTGGGCTACGCCTATCCGGTGGCGCTCGGGGCCAAGGTCGCCCGGCCGGATCGCCCGGTGGTCTCGGTCTCCGGCGACGGCGGCTTCCTCTTCAACGCGCAGGAGCTCTCCACCGCCGCCCGCTACGGCATCAACGTGGTCGCGGTGGTCTTCAACGACAGCTCGTACGGCAACGTGGCGCGCGACCTCGACGAATCCTGGGGCGGCCAGTACGGCGCCGAGCTCAAGAACCCGGACTTCATGAAGCTGGCCGACGCCTACGGCGTCCTCGGCATGCGCGCCAAGGAGCCGACCGAGGTCGGCCGCCTCGTCCGCGAGGCCATCGACAAGGATCGCCCGGCGCTCGTGGAGGTGCCGGTCGGCCGGATGAGCCGCCCGATGTTCTTCGCGCCCCGGCGGACCCCGACCAAGCACCCGCGCTAGCGAGACGAGCCGGCGGAGGATACATCGAATGACAGCGAAGGCCGCGGTCGAGCGCGGCTCCGCGGAGCGGTTGCAGTTCCTGGACGCGGTGCGGGGCTTCGCCCTGCTCCTCATGATCGCGAATCACACCGGGCGCTGGTGGCAGGACGGCGCCATGGGCTGGCCGCGCTACAACCTGATCTACGCGACCATGGTGGTGGGCGCGCCGCTCTTCCTGTTCCTGGTCGGCTTCTGCCTGCCGCTGTCGTTCGCGCCGCGCCGCCAGGCGGGCGCGCCGGTCAGCGTCGGAGTGGCCACGAAGTTCCTCCAGCGCGGGGCGAAGCTCATCCTGGCCGGCTGGGCACTCAACCTGGTCGCCTTCCGCGACGAGCCGTTCTGGGAGGGCGGCGTGCTCCAGACCATCGGGCTCGGCATCATCCTGGCCCTGCCCCCGATGCTCGTCTTGCACCGGCGGCCCGCCCGCTATCTCCTGGTGGCGTTCGCGCTCGGCTTCTACGCGCTCTTCTCGGTGCTGCACCGGGACATCGCGGCCTGGCTGCCCGACCATCGCGTGCTGGGGCGGATCTTCTTCTTCGAGTTCCCACCGTGGCCCTGGATCGCCATCGTGTGGATCGGGCTGGCTCTGGGCTGGGTCTTCGCGCTCCAGGACACCGCCGAGCGGCGCGCCCGCTACCTCGCGCGCATGACGGTGGCGGGCCTCGCCTGCCTGGCCGTGTTCGCGATCTGGGACTGGGCGCACGGCACCCCGCTCCATCTCTCGCTGGCCTTCAAGCGCGATTTCATCGTCAACAACCACTGGACCGCGCGCGGGGTCACGAGCTTCCTGTCCTTTGGCGCGGTCTTCTGCCTGCTCGGCCTCGCTTACTACGCGGTCGAGGTCAAGCGCCTGCCCGCCGCGTGGCTGGTGATCCTGGGGCGCACCGCGCTGATGCTCTACTTCCTCCACCACCTGATCGTGCTCACGCTCGCCAAGGAGCTCCTCGGCCTCAAGCTGAACAACTGGTGGTGGTACGCGCTCGCGAACGCGGCGCTGCTGGTTCTGCTCGTCGGGATCGGCCGGCTCTGGCTCGGCATCCGCGGCATCGCGGCCCGGCGGCGCCTTCAGCCCGCGTAAGGGCCGCGGCGCCGGTGCTCATTTCCGGTCGGACCCTGACGATTTCTGTGGGCGCGATCCGCCGGAGCCGCTGAACCGGCTGATTTCCCTGCCACATCCCGCTGGCCCGCGTCTTGCTCCACCAGGGGGCATGGCCGCTCTCGGTTCGCGCCCGCGGATCCTCGTGGTGGACGACGAGCCCACTATCGCGCAGCTCATCGCGGACGTGCTGACCGGCGATGGCTACGATGTGGATACCGCACCCGACGGCCTGGCCGCGCTCGAGCTCATCGGCCGCCGCGTGTACGATCTCATCCTCAGCGACCTGCGCATGCCCGAGCTCGACGGGCTTGGTCTCTACCGGGAGCTGGAGCAGACCCGGCCCGACCTGGCGCGCCGATTCGTCTTCATCACCGGCACCTCCGAGCACACCGATTACCAGGGGCTCATCGCGGACATCGCCGCGCCCGTGCTCACCAAGCCGTTCGACATGTCGGAGCTGCAGCGCGTCGCCCGGGAGACCCTCGCCGTCCCCATCTCCTGAGCCCGTCCGGCTCGTGACGTGCGTCCCGTGGCGGACAAGTCGCGTCACCCCGCGGCTTTGGTGAAGCACACAAATCCGACCCCTTAGCCGGCATCACGGCTGGCATGGGCCATGCTGCCTTTCCAGCCGGGGAGCGGAATCCCCTGGAGGCAATCATGCAAAAGGCATTGGCCATGTGGCTCCTGCTCGCCGCCAGCGGCGGCGCGCAACCCGAAGTCAGCCCCACCCAGGTAGTGCAGGCGGCCACCGAGCAGGTCTTGCAGGTCGTCCAGGATGGGCAGCTGGCGGCCCCGGTCGGCCAGGACCAGCGGCGGGTCGAGGTCCAGCGCATCGCGGACCGGCTCTTCGACTTCCAGGAGATGTCTCGCCGGGCGCTCGCCCTGCACTGGCGCGAGCGCACCCCGCAGGAGCAGGCCGAGTTCGTCGCGGTGTTCAAGCAGCTCCTCGGCCGCGCCTACATCGGACGGCTGGAGAACTATACGGGCGAGCAGGTCGTGTACCTGAGCGAGCACGTGGACGGCGAGTTCGCCACCGTCCGCTCCAAGATCGTGACGGGGCGCGGCTCGGAAATCCCGGTGGACTACCGCCTCCACCAGGTCGGCGCCCGCTGGGTGGTCTACGACGTCGCGGTATCCGGCGTGAGCTTCGTCGCGAACTACCGCGGGCAATTCGACCGGATCATCCGGAGCTCGTCCTACCAGGCCCTCATCCGCGACCTGAAGTCGAAGTACGCCGGGGCGACCAGCCGCGCCGCGGGCCCCGTCGCGACCCCCGCCTCCGCGCCCGCGCCGAAGAACCCGTAGCCCGCTCCCGCCGAGGCCGGGCGGACCCGGTCGGCGCGAAGGTCGCGTTGCAGAGCGCCGGCGCCACCGGCGGTACGCCCGGCTCCCCAGCCCTCTCCGGCGCCTCGCCCGAGTCCACAACGTGGATCTCCACCACCGCGATGCCGTAGTCGATGACCCAGACCACGCGATCCGCCCGCACCGCGCCGTCCCGCACCGCCGATGCGTCGATCACGTGGGCCGCCTAGCGAACGAGCCGGAGTGTAGCGCCGAATTCGCACGGGCACTCTGATAGACTCCCCCCAGCCGAATCCGGCCGACCTCGTCCGCGGGGCCGACCGCACTCAAGTAGGAGGACTCGATCGTGAGCGATACCAACCACGACCACCTCGCGCAGCGGTTCCACGACCACCTCGCGCAGCCGGTCCACGACCACCTGACACGGCGCCTCGATCGTCTGGAGCGCGAGAACCGGCGCCTCAAGCTCCTGGGCGGCCTCGCGCTGCTCGGGCTCGCTGCCCTGACCGTGATGGGCCAGACGGCTCCCACCCCGGTGGCCAACACGCTCGAAGCGGAGCGCTTCGTGCTCCGCGACGGCGCCGGCAACGTGCGCGCCACCCTCGGCCTCCGCCCGGACGGCACCGCCGTGCTGGCGCTGGCCGACGACACCCAGCAGGACCGCGCGGTGCTGAGCGTCACCGCGCCCGGCCTGGCGGGTGTCGACTTCTCCGATCGCGCCGGGCACCTTCGCGCCGGCCTGGGCGTGCGCGCGGACGGCTCCGCGCTGCTCACCCTGCTCGACCAAACCGATCGGCCCCGCGTCGAGCTCAAGGCACATGGCGACGGCCGCCCGAGCCTGGCCCTGCTCGACCAGGGCGGCCGGCCCCGCTCCCTCCTGGCGCTCACCGCCGAGGGGGCCACCGGTCTCACCCTCTACGACCGCAACGGGCGGCGGCGCAGCGCGATGGGCACGGAGCCAGCGGGAGCGCCGGCGGTGTGGCTCTACGACGTCGAGGGCAACGGCCGCGCAATGCTCGGCGTGACCGGCGACGGGCAGCCCACGCTCAATCTCAACGATGCGGGCGGCAAAGGACGGCTCTGGCTGCGCGTGAGCGCCGACTTCCAGCTCCCGTTCCTGAGCCTGCACGATCGTGACGGCAAGCAGCGCGTGGCCATGCTCCTGCAGCAGGGTGGCGTGCCGAGGCTGGCCCTCGGTGACGCCGCCGAGCGGGTGATCTGGAAAGCCCCCTAGGCCCGCATGCCCGGCGCCAATGTCCTGGTGCTGGTCGGCCTCGTCGTCTACCTGGCGGCCAGCCTCCTGCTCTGGCGGCTGCTCCTCAAAGAGCCGCCGCCGATGGCGCCGAGACGGAGGCGGCCGCGCTGGCCGCTCCGTCTCGCGAAGGCCTTCGCCACCCTGATCGGCGGGACCGCCGCGGGCGCGGCCTCGCTGCTCGTCGTCGCGACCGTCGTCAACGCGGGCAAGCCCGGCACCCTCACTACATCCGCGATGCTCGCGGTCTGGGCGGTGGCCTCGGTGATCGCGATGCTCTTCATCGGGCGCGCTCCGCTGATCCGCCGGGTGGTGACCCGCTCCTGCTTGGCCCTGGGGGTACAGGGGGTGATCCTGCCGCTCGCCACCCTCGTGTCGTTCATCGTGGCGGGGACGCGCCTGGCCGGCTCCGCGGGCACCGGCGGCGAGCGGACGGTGGAGGTGCTCGGGGTGCGGCTGGTCGGCAACCTGCCCGCGGTCTGGATCGGGCTCGGCGGGTTCTGCGTCGGCCTGGCCCTCGTCATCGTCGGCGACCGGGCCCGCCGGCGGGTGGCCAAGCGCCGAGCCCGTCGCCGCTTCCGCTCCTCGCGCGCGGGCGTGATCTCCGCCCGCAGCCGCCACCGCTGAGGAGCGCGGTCCCGCCTCCGGGGAGGGCGCTCAAAAAGGCCCAGATGCGAGGCGGGGCCCGAAGGTCCGCACGCGAGGCGTAGTCCCTCTACGTTGAGCGTGCGGCCGAGGGCCCCGCACTCCCGCAGACTGGGCCTTTTTCAGCGCCCTCCGCGCGGCGGAGGCGGTCGCGCGCTTCGTTCAGCACCAGGGCCACGTGCAGGCGGCAGTGGTAGACGTCGCGCTGGTGCGGGAGCGCGAGGCGCCGCGCCAGCCCCTCGATCTGCCCGCGTAGCGCCTCGAGCCGCGCGACTTCCTCCCGTAGCGCCTCCGTCCCGGCCGCCGCCGCGACGGCGGCCTCCGCGTCCCGGAGCAGCGCGTAGTGCCGCTCGAGCACCCGGTTGCCCCGCCACCGCAGGAGCCACGGCAGGATCTTGAAGAGCGGCACCCAGATCGCGATGAGAGGCAGCAGGAGCACGCGGAGCTGGATCACCCACCGGAGCGCCCAGTACGGCAGCACGCGCGAGAGGAACGACTCCCCGCGCGACAGGTAGGAAGCCGCCGCGTCGTGCAACGGGACGTCCACGCCGTCGCGCGTGGGGAAGCGTCCCGGCGGATCGAGCAGGCTCCCCGTCCCGTGCACCGCCTGGGCCACCGTGAGGATCTGCTCGACCGCGCGGGGATGGAGCGTCTCGCGGCAGACGAGCAGGGCCGCCGGCGCCATCAACGTGATCGGCTCCCGCGGCAGGTCGGCCTTCAGGTCGAGCAGCCCCGGCGAGATCCGCACCGCGGAGAGATAGCGGAAGTTGCCGGTGAAGGCGGCGTCGCGCCGGAAGCTCAGCAGGTGGACGTCCGGCCGGCGGAGGAGCGCCGCGACGTGGGCGTCGCGGTAGGAGGACACGAAGAAGGCGGCGTCGACCGCCCCGGTCTCGAGCTGACCGCGCGCGTCGGAGGCCGGCAGGGCCAGGAGATTTGGACCCGTGGTCGGCAGGCCGAGACCCTCGAGGAGCGCCCGCGCGATCGCCTCGGTGCCGCTGCCCGGCGCACCGACCGCGATGCGCCGGCCGGCCAGCGCACCGAGGTTGTCGGTCACCGGCTTGCCCCGATAGAAGATCCAGAGCGGCTCGTGGTAGAGCGCGGCCATCCCGCGCAGCCGGCCGTCCGCATCCTTCACGAGCGGGTACGTGCCGCCCTGCACGAAGGCCACGTCCACCTCGCCGCGCAGCAGGCGCTCCAGGTTCTCGACCGAGCCCGCGGTGCGGCGGAGCTCCACGCGCAGCCCCTCGCGGGCGAGACGGCTCTGGTACTCGCGGCCGAAGCCGTCGTAGGCGCCGCCCGGCTGGCCGGTGGCCAGCACGATGCGATTGGGTGGGAACGGATCCATGAAGCGCAGGCTGAGGGCGACGACGGCGACCGTGAGCAGCGCCGCCACCGCCCAGAGCGTGAGCCGGCCCTTCACCGGCGCCTGAACTCCTCCTTCAAGGCGGCGAGGCGGGACGGATCGGCGAGCAGGTCCGCCACGCTGAGCGCCATGAGCTTGGCGCCCGCGAGCAGCCCCGCGCGCGCGGCCGGCGCCACCGCGGCGGCCGCGAACTCGCGCGTGTGGATCGCGGTCCCCAGCGGCGCGATGGCCACCCAGGCGTGAATCGTCGGCGTGACCTGGCTCACGTTGCCGATGTCCGAGGAGGCGATGCGATCCGGCGCGGGCGGACCCTCGGCCAGCCCGGCGGCGGCCAGGTTGCCCGCGAAGACGTCGTTCAGCGCCTGGTTGCGCCGGAGGGGCTCGTACACGTCCGGATGCTGGGTGGCGGTGAGACGGGTGGACGTGGCGGCGGCCGCGCCCTCCGCTGCCGCCACCACGCGGCGGTAGAGCGCCCACATCGCCTCGAGGCTCGGCCCGCGCACGTTGAAGTCGGCGACCGCGCGCTCCGGAATGATGTTGGCGGCGGCGCCGCCCTCCGCGACGACGCCGTGGATGCGGCAGTCCGGGCGCATCTGCTGGCGCAGCATGGCCACCGCGTTGAAGGTCTCGACGCAGGCGTCGAGCGCGTTCGTGCCCTCCCACGGATCCACCGAGGCGTGCGCGGCGCGGCCCGCCCACTCGAACGTCACGCGCACCACCCCCAGCAGGTCCTGGTGGAGCAGGGTGCGGTCGAAGCCGTGGATCATCATGGCGGCGTCCACGCCCTCGAAGACCCCCGCGTCCACGAGCACGCCCTTGCCCCCGCCCCGCTCCTCGGCGGGCGTGCCGATCACCTGGATGCGCCCCCCGGGCAGGCGGTCGCGCACCGCCATCAGCGCGGCGCCCGCGCCGGCCCCCGCGGCGGCGATGACGTTGTGCCCGCAAGCGTGGCCGATGCCCGGCAGCGCGTCGTACTCGCAGAGGATGGCGAGCGTCGGCCCCGACCCCGTCTCGAAGCTTGCGCGGAACGCGGTCTCGACGCCGCCCACGCCGGTCTCGACCTGGAAGCCGTGCTTGGCGAGGAACTCGCCGATCCAGCCGCAGGCGCGCCGCTCCTCGAAGGCCAGCTCGGGATGCGCGTGGATACGAGAGGACAGCGCGCTGAGCTCCTCGCCCAGCTCGTCCACCGACTCCGCGATGTGCTGCTTGAGGGCGTCCATCGGCCCACCACGATACCATGAGCCATGCGCAGGCGACGGAGATGGGCGGGCCGGCTGGTCGCCCTCGTGCTACTGGCGGCCGCGATCTGGATCGGCGTCGAGATCTGGCGGTGGCCCGCGGTGGGACGGCTCGCCACCGAGCGCCCCGCGACCACCGCGTTCATCGAGCGGTACCGCGCCCAGCCGCGCGCGACGGGCCGTCCGGCCCGCGTCGCCTGGACCTGGACGCCCTATCCCGCGATCTCGCCCGCGCTCAAGCGCGCGGTGCTGGTGGCCGAGGACATCGGCTTCTTCACCCACCATGGCTTCGCGCTCGCCGAGATGCAGAACGCGCTCGAGGACGCGCTGCGGGACCGCGAGCTGCCGCGCGGGGCGTCCACCATCACCCAGCAGCTCGCCAAGAACCTCTGGCTCTCCCCGTCGCGCAACCCGCTGCGCAAGGCGCGGGAGGCGCTCCTGACCTGGCAGCTCGAGCGCGCGCTCTCCAAGCGGCGCATTCTCGAGCTCTATCTCAACGTGGTCGAGTTCGGCCCCGGCATCTACGGGGCGGGCGCGGCGAGCCAGCGCTACTTCGGCAAGGCGCCCGCCGACCTCGACGAGAGCGAGGCAGCCCAGCTCGCCGCCGCGCTGCCGAATCCCGCCGCCTGGCATCCCGGCGCGGGCAGCGCGGCCTACCGGCGCCACGTGGCGGCCATCGAGCGGCGCATGAGCCGCGCCGCCTTCCTCCTCAAGCAGATCTAGCGCGCGGAGCGCTGCACGGCGGGTGGCGCCGGGGGCGGGGCCGGCGGGCGGCTTCGTCACCCGCTCGCCGGATTCGCCGCTCTTCGAGCGGCGCACCGGACTCGGGGGGCCCACTCAGCTCGCCCGCCGGCCCCGCCCCCGGCGCCACCCGCCGCGCAGCGGCCACCCGCGAGGTGCATCACGAGGCCGGCTAGAGCAGGGTGAGGAGCTCGGAAAGGGCGGTGAGGCGGTGGTCCGCCTCGCGGAAGTCCTGGTGGCGGGTGTAGGCGCAGGGCACCACCGCGCAGCGCATCCCCGCGGCCTTGGCCGCGAGCAGGCCGTTGCGCGAGTCCTCGACGACCAGGCAGCGGTCGGGCGCCATCGCGAGCCGGTCGGCCGCGGCGAGGAACACGTCGGGGGCGGGCTTGCCGCGCGCGACCTGGGTGCCGGAAACCACCGCCTCGAAGAGCGGGGCGAGCGCGAGCGCGCTGAGATTGGCGTGGATCACCCGGAGCTCCGCGGACGAGGCCAGGGCCAGTCGGTATCCCCCGGCCCGCACCCGCTCCAGCACGTCGGGCACGCCGGGCATCGGAACCGGCCCCTCCCCGATTTGCGCGAGCATGCCCTCGATGTAGAAGCCGGCCAGCGTCTCTGCCGTGTCGGGCAGCCCGTGGCGGGCTTTCAGGATGCGGCACGACTCGAGCGTGGTGCGGCCGAGGAACTCCGCGTTCTCCTCCTCCGAGTACCCGAGCCCGTACCGGGCCACCACCCGGCGCATGGCCTCGAAGCCGAACGGCTCCGAGTCCACGAGCACGCCGTCCATGTCGAAGATGACGGCCTGGACCTTCACCGGGAGCGCGCGGCTCCCGCGGCCACCCCCAGGCCCGCCTCGTCCAGGAGGACCGCGATCGCCTCCCGCGCGGCGGGCGCGGCGGGCGCGAGCGGCGGCGCCGGGCGGCCGTTGCCCAGGCCCAGCATGGCGCACGCCGCCTTGAGCGCGGACAGCCACGGCCCCTGCTGGTAGATCCGGGCGAGCGCGGTGATCTGCTGCTGGAGCCGCGCGCACTCCGCCGCCGCGCCGCGATCGGCGGCGGCCTGCAGGCTGACGAAGAGCGCGGGCGCGAGATTGGCCATGCCGGGCACCATGCCGTCGCCGCCCAGCAGCAGGCTCGCGGCGGCCAGCGCCTCGTGGCCCTGTAGCACCCGGAAGTGCGCGCGCTCCCGCTTGATCACGAGCAGCTTCTGGAAGGCCTCGAAATCCCCCGCCGAATCCTTGATGCCGAGCACGCGCGGCTCCCGGGCCAGCCGGCCCACCATATCGGCAGGCAGCACGTGGTGCGTGCACTGGGGGATATTGTAGAGCAGCGCGGGCAGCGGCGTGGCGGCCAGCACCGCTTCCACGTGGCGCTCCTGCGCGGCGGGCTCCACCCCGAAGTAGTACGGGGAGCCGACCACGAGCGCGTCCGCGCCCTCGTCCGCGGCTTGGCGGGCCGCTTCGATGGCGGGCCCGGTGGCGGGCAGCATCACCCCGGCCAGCACCGGCACGCGCCCGGCGGCCGCGCGCGCCGCCGCCCGCACCACCGCGCCGCGCTGCGTGGACGTAAGCCAGGCGCCTTCGCCGCAGCCGCCCAGCATGAACAGGCCGGAGCAGCCCCCGCCGATCACGTGGTCCACGAGCGCGGCCATGGCGCCCGCGTCCGGCGTGCCTGCGTCATCCAGCGGCGAGATCAGGGGCGGGATGATCCCGTGCAGCTGCCGCTCCCACCGCCATCCGTTCCCGCTCATGTCCAACGAGCATAGCAGAGTGGCCTCGGCGGCCGCCCTGATGTAGGCTCTACCGAGAGGAGGATCAGCCCATGTTCGGTTTGCGAAAGCGCGGTTTGCCGTCCGCCGCTGACGCGCTTCCCGGCCGCCGGGAGCGCATGCCGGTACCCGAGACCCACTTCGTGAGCGGGGCCAGTCTCGAGCCGCCTTTCCCGGCGGGCACCGAGCGCGCCGTCTTCGGCATGGGCTGCTTCTGGGGCGAGGAGCAGAAGTTCTGGGGGATCCCGGGCGTCTACTCGACCTCCGTGGGCTACGCGGGCGGCCACACGCCGAACCCGATCTACGAGGAGGTCTGCAGCGGCGGGACCGGCCACGCCGAGGTCGTGCTGGTCGTCTTCGATCCGTCCAAGGTGTCCTACGAGACCCTGCTGCGCGTCTTCTGGGAGAACCACGATCCGACGCAGGGCATGCGGCAGGGCAACGACGTGGGCACCCAGTACCGCTCGGCCATCTACTGCTACGGGCCCGCCCAGCAGGACGCGGCGGAGGCCTCGCGCAAGGCGTACCAGGCGGTGCTCGAGAAGGCGGGCTACGGTCCGATCACGACCGAGATCCGCCAGGCCCCTGAGTACTACTACGCCGAGGACTATCACCAGCAGTACCTGGCCAAGAATCCCGGGGGCTACTGCGGCATCGGCGGCACCGGCGTCGCCTGCCCGGCGGGCCTCGCGCAGTCCGCCTGAGGCCCCGCCCCGACTGACCCGTGGCCGACGACTCCCTTCCGCTGCACGGCCTGCTGGTCGTCGACCTGACCCGGGTGCTCGCCGGCCCCTACTGCACGCGGCTGCTCTCCGACCTGGGCGCCCGCGTCATCAAGATCGAGCGCCCCGTCGAGGGGGACGAGATGCGCCGCAACCCGCATCAGATAGAGCCCGGGCGCGACGACCAGTCCACCTACTTCGCGCGCGTGAACGCGGGCAAGGAGAGCGTGGCGGTGGACCTGAGCCGTCCCGAAGGCCGCGACGTGGTCCTGGGGCTGGCGCGCCACGCCGACGTGTTCATCGAGAACTTCGCCCCCGGCGTGGTCGGCAAGCTCGGCCTGGCCTACGAAACAGTCCGCGCCGCCAAGCCCGATATCGTCTACTGCTCGATCTCGGGCTTCGGGCAGACCGGGCCCTGGCGGGAGCGCCCCGCCTTCGCCCACATCATCAACGCCGCCTCCGGCATGATGGCGCTGGAGCAGGGCGACGAGGCGGCCCCGCGCGCCTCGAATCTCCAGGCCGCGGACGTCCTGGCCGCCGCCCACGCGATGGGCGCGATCATGGCCGCCCTCTGGCGCCGGGCCCGCACCGGGCAGGGCGCGCACCTCGACGTCTCGATGCTGGAGGCCCTCGTGGGCGCCGACAGCGTGACCTACGCCTCGGTGCTCAACGGCGGCGAGGAGCATGGCAACCCGCGCCCGGGCATGATCGTGCACCGGATCGGCGACCGCTACATGGCGATGCAGATCGTGGGCGCGCCGCGGCTCTGGCCGCGCTTGCTCGGGCTCATGAAGCGGCCGGAGCTGGGCGAGGATCCGCGCTTCGCCACCGCGTTGACGCGCCGCCGGCACTGGCGCGACCTGCGCGGCATCATCACCGGGTGGCTCGACACGTTCCCCAGCGCGGACGCGGCGCTCGCCGTGCTCGACGAGGTGCGCATCCCCTGCGCGCCGGTGCTGCGCCCGGCCGAGGTCATCGCCACCGAGCACCTGGCCACGCGCGGCTTCTTTCCGGTGCTGCCCCATCCGGCCCTTTCCTCTCTGCGCGTGACGGCCAGCCCGTATCACCTGGACGGGCGGCCGACGCACCCCCGGGGGCCGGCCGCCTATCACGTGGGCCAGCACACCCGCCGCGTCCTCCGCGATCTGCTCGGTTACAAGGACGAGCGCATCGCGGAGCTCATCGCGGCGGGCGTCGTCGAGGGGCCGGCGTGAACTACCGAGAGGAAGCCCTCCAGCGGACCGAGAAGGAGATCGTGGGGGAGAAGGCGGCCACGCTCGGCCGCGCGGGCGAGCGCCTGGAGGCCGCCCTGCGCCTGGCCGCCGAGTTGCACGACGCATTGCGGGAAGCACCCGTGGGTGAAGCGCGGGAGCGCGCGCGCGCGAGCTACCGCCATGCGCGGACGCGGGCGCTGGAGGCGCGCCGCATCCTGATCATCCAGCGCGAGGCGATCGGGCTCCGCAACCATCGCCTCGTGGATCAGCAGTTTCCGGAGCCGCCCCGCCTCGACGGCTGATCGGGCAGAAATTTCCCGGTTGTTTCGGGCGTGACGCAAGATCGTCGTTGTCCCATCAACCTAAACACGCGATTCTCCGACGCTCAGCCCCTGGCCTGCCTCTTGCTCTTCTCAACGGCTTCGGAAGGAGCCCGCCATGACCAGGGCCATCGTCCTGACGTGCAGCGTTTTGCTATGCAGCGGTTTTGCCTGGCCGCCCGATTACGCCGAGCAGTCGCAGGCGGACGTGAGCACGTGTGTGAGCTACGCGCGCCGGACATCGCCCGCCTTCGAGGCGTGGGTGCGCGGCGTGGATCTCGAGACCGGGCGCGTGGACATCGAGCGCTCCCCCCGCGACGACTCGCGCGGCGAGCGCGCGTTCTCACGCTGCCTCCTCTCGGTGCGGCACTGGCGGCTGATCGAGCGCAACCTGCCCAAGCCCACCGAGCCCGGTATCCCCGAGCCGGCCACGATGGCGGGCCGGCCGCCCGACTCGCTGACCCGCTAAACAATCGGAGGGGGCCCCCTTCTGCAGTCTAAGAGAGGTGCCCCCTCCGAGCCTCCCCCGGAACCGGTTGCGCCGGCCAAGCCGGCGCTCGAACAGAGGACGCAGAGACGTGGTAGGCTCCCGCCCATGAAACTCGGGATCTGCCTGCCCCACTACGGACGCCCCATCGAGCCCTCGCGGCTCGTCCAGCTCGCGGCCCGCGCCGAGGAGATGGGCCTCGACTCCATCTGGGTGACCGACCACGTCATCGTGCCGCGCGATATCTCACTGATTTATCGCAACGATATGTTGGATCCGCTCGCGATGCTGCCGTGGCTGGCCGGTGTCACCGAGCGCATCGCGCTCGGCACCAGCGTGATCGTGCTGCCCTACCGGTCTCCGCTGCCGGTGGCCAAGCTGCTCGCCAGCGTGGACGTGCTCTCCGGCGGCCGCCTCATCGTGGGCGTGGCGGTGGGCTGGGTCGAGGGTGAGTTCGAGGCCCTCAACGTTCCGTTCCGCGAGCGCGGCCGGCGTACCGACGAGGCCATCGAGCTCTTCCGTACGGTGTGGACCCAGGAGTATCCCGAGATCAAGACCGCGAACCACCACCTCACCAACGTGAAGGCTTCGCCTATGCCCCTGCAGAAGCCTCGCCCTCCGATTTTGGTAGGCGGCGCCTCCGAAGCGGCCATGCGCCGCGCCGCCCGCCTCGGCGACGGCTGGCACGCCTCCGGCATGCCCCCTTCCGTCTTCCGCGCCGGCGCCCTCGCCGTGGGCAACCACTGGAAGGATAGCAAGCGCGAGGGCGAGCCCCAGCTCAGTCTCCGCATCCCGATCCTGATCGACGGCGTCCACCAGCCCGCAGTCGACACAACCCTGCTCGGCACCCGCCACGTACTCCGCGGCTCCCTCACCAACATCATCCGCGAACTGCGCCAGTACCAATCGGCAGGCTGCGAGCACGTCGCGCTCGAAGTCAGCTACAGCACCTACCCCACCATCCTCGAAACGATCGACATCATCGCCGAGGAAATCCGCCCAGCCCTACAGCAGCGCGAACGTTGATCTGCTGACCGGCGGGGCCGCGGGCAGGGGGCAGGGGGGTCTCTGACCACGACCCGCTTTCTCGTTTTCTTGCGTGAGTAGTTCCCAATCTGTGATCGGGAGGCTTCTGGCTTTCGTTGGCGGGGAACGGGTCACCCGACCCCCCTGCCCCCTGCCCGCGGCCCCGTCGGTCAGGCGCGGAGTTTCTCCAACCCCTTCCAATCAAACTCGAGGCCGTGACCGGGGCGGTCGGGCGCGATCGCGAAGCCGTCTTCGAGGCGGAGGGGTTCGGCGATGTAGTGGTCGAGGCCGAAGCCATGAGCTTCTAGGTAGGAGCGGTTCGGGGCGGCGCCCAGTAGGTGCACCGTAATGTCGTGCGCCCCATGTGAAGTGACCGGGAGGTTGAAGGCTTCCGCCAGGTGGCAGATCTTCATGAAGGTGGTGATGCCGCCGCAGTTGGTGACGTCGGGCTCGGGGAAGGTCACGCCGCCGGCCGCGATGAGGGCGCGGAACTCGTAGAGGGTGTGGAGGTTCTCGCCCGCGGCGATCGGCAGGCCGCCCTCGCGGACGATGCGGACGTGGCCGGGGATGTCGTCGGGGATCGTGGGCTCCTCGAGCCAGACCGGATTGAGATCCTGGAACGCGCGCGCGGCGCGAATGGCGTCGTCGACGCTCCAGCGCATGTTGGCGTCCACCATCAAGGGAAACTCGGGGCCGAGGTGGCCGCGCATGGCGCGGACGCGCTCGACGTCTTCCCGGAGCGATGGGCGGCCCACCTTCATCTTGATGGCGCGGAAGCCACGGGCCAGGTTGTCGTCGGTCTGGCGCAGCAGGGCGTCGAGCGGGAACTCGAGGTCGATGCCGCCCGCGTAGCAGGGCACCCGTGGGTCGAAGCCGCCCAGCACGCGCCAGAGCGGCGCTCCCTGCCGCCGCGCGCGCAGGTCCCATAGCGCGATGTCCACCGCCGAGAGGGCGAGCCCCTGGGCGCCGCCGCGGCCGCCGTAGTGGAGCGCCCACCACATCGCCTGCCACAGTTCCTCGATGCGCTCGGCCTCGCGGCCGTGAAGGCGCGGGGCCAGATCGTGGATCAGCACCGCGTGCACCGCGGCCCCGGCGGCTCCCACCGTGTAGGTGTAGCCGACACCCTCGGCGCCGTCGGCGTCGCGCAGGCGCACCGTGATCAGGTCGAAACCCTCTAT
>DASQAL010000141.1:0-6400 GCA_035635775.1 Candidatus Acidiferrum sp. | reverse complement strand
GTCTCCGGGCCCTCGCCGGCCCGACCGTGGAGCTCCTCGGGTGGCGCGACGATTCCGAGATTGCCGGCCTGTACGCCGGCTGCCGCGCGCTGATCTTTCCGACGCTCGAAGATTTCGGCATCACCCCGCTCGAGGCCATGGCCGCGGGGCGGCCGGTCATCGCCTTCGGGCGGGGCGGGGCGCTCGAGACGGTGGTGCCGCCGGGTGGTGCGGAGCCGCCGACCGGCCTCTTCTTCGGCCATCAGACCGTGGAGGGGCTTGTCGAGGCGATCCGCCGCTTCGAGTCGGGCCGGGACCAGTTCGAGCCCAAGGCCCTTCGGCGCCATGCGGAGGCCTTCGACCGCCCGCTGTTCAAGGAGCGGATCCATACCTATCTGATGGCGAGGCTGAAGGAGCACGGCGGGTGCTGAAGGCCTACTCGCGCCTGCTACAGCAGCTCATGCTCGTGTGCGACCTGCTGCTGGTGGCCGGCTGCTGGCTGCTCGCCTACGGCGTTCGCTTCTACGTGATCGTCCCTCCGATCACGGGCGGCGGCGTTCCACCGCTTGAGCCGTACCTGCTCATGCTGCTGCCGATCCTGCTGGTCTGGGGCGTGTCGTTCCACGCGTTCGATCTCTACCGGCCGCGGCGCATCGGATCGCACCTCTCGGAGGCGGCCGACATCGCCAAGGCCTCCACCATGGGCGCCCTCGTGCTGGTGGCGGTGATGGCCTTCTTTTTCAAGGGATACGAGTACTCCCGCGTCGTCATCGTCTATTTCTGGCTGCTCTCCATCAGCCTGGTCTGGTTTTCCCGGGCCGCCTTCCGCGAGGCCCTGCGCTTCGCGCGGCGCCGCGGGTACAACCTTCGCGGCGCGGTGATCATCGGCGACGGCGAGCCGGTCGTGGCCGTGTTGCAGCGGATCCAGTCACGACCCGACGTGGGCCTCCACATCCTGGGCCTGGTGGGGGACGACAAGGATGGCGCCCGCGGCGCGCGGTGGCTGGGCGGCTACGCGGATCTCCGCGCGGTCCTGGACGCCCACGAGGTGGACCACGTCATCATCGCGCTCGCCCACGAGGACTACACCCGGCTCCCCGGCTTGCTCGACGCGATCGGCGACCAGCCGGTCACGATCCACGTGGTGCCCGACCTCTTCCGGTTCACGTCGCTTCGCGGCGGGGTCGAGGACTTCGAGGGCATTCCCTTCATCCACCTGCGGGACTCGCCGCTGCACGGCTGGAACCGGATCGCGAAGCGCTCGTTCGACATGGCCTTCGCGACGGTGGTGCTGGTACTGCTCTCGCCCGTGATGCTCGGCATCGCGCTCGGTGTCAAGCTGACCTCGCCCGGCCCGATCCTCTATCCCCAGGATAGGATGGGCCTGGACGGCCAGCGGTTCGGGATGCTCAAGTTCAGGACCATGGGGGCGAACGCCGAGGCGAGCACGGGGCCGATCTGGGCCTCGGCGGGCGACGCCCGCCGCACCCCCATCGGCGGTTTCCTGCGGCGCTTCAGCCTGGACGAGCTGCCGCAGTTCGTGAACGTGCTGCGCGGGCAGATGAGCGTGGTCGGACCCCGACCGGAGCGGCCCGTCTTCGTGGAGCGCTTTCGGCAGACCGTCCCGGGCTACATGCTCCGCCACAAGGTCAAGTCCGGCATCACGGGGTGGGCGCAGGTGCACGGGCTGCGGGGGAACACCTCGCTGGAGAAGCGCATCCAGTATGACCTCGAGTACATCGAGCGCTGGTCGCTCTGGCTCGATCTCAAGATCATCGTGCTGACCGTGTTCCGCGTGCTCTTCGACCGCAACGCCTATTGACGTGACCGCGCTCCGCCGCGCCGTCTTCGGGGCGTTCGTCCTCGGCCTCGGCCTGTCCATCACGTTGTCGGAGACGGCGCTGACCCTGCTGACGCTCCTGTGGCTCTGGCGCCTGCGCGATCCCGAGGCGCGCGCGGCGGCGCGCTGGCCGCTCTGGCAGCCCGTGGTGGCCTTCAGCGCGGTGAGTCTCGTCTCGGCGCTCGCCTCCGGGCACCCGGTCACCGCCTTGGGCGCCTGCAAGGGCCTCCTGCTCGTCGCCGCCCTCTACGTGACCGTCGACGTGTTAGCCGGGCCCCAAGACGGCCACCGGTTTCTCTCGGCGCTGCTGGTGGTGGCGACGGTCGCCGCGGCCGTCGGGGTGCTGCAGACGGTTGTCTGCCCCGGGCCGGCCGCCGACTACGGCTCCCCGGCCTGGCTCTACCACCGCTGCAACCGAGCCCGCGGCTTCTTCAGCATCTACATGACTCTGGCGGGAGTGCTGAGCCTGGTTCTGCTCGCCAATTTGCCTCGGCTCCTGCCGGGCGCTCGGCTCCCCCGCTGGCCGACACTGCCCTGGCTGGTCTCACTCGTCGGCCTGCTGGCGACCTACACGCGGGGCGCCTGGATGGGATTCGTCGTGGGCGTGCTGGCGCTGATTCCCGCGACCCGCAAAGGGCGGTGGCTCCTGCTTGGCGGTCTCATCGTGCTTGGGCTCACCACCTTGGCCGGTCCCCAGCACCTGCGCCAGCGGTTCCTGACCATGGGCGACCCTGACGATCCCACGGTGAAGGAGCGGGTCTACATGTGGCGCAGCGGGCTGACGATGTGGCGCCAGCACCCGGTCCTCGGGGTGGGCCCTGGGGGCGTCAAGCGCGAATACGCGAGCTACGCGCTGCCGGAGGCGGTCAAGAAGCGCACGGGGCACGTGCACAATACGCCGCTGCAGATCCTGGTGGAGCGCGGGGTGCTCGGCCTCGCCGCATGGGTCTGGATCTGGGCCGCGTTCTACTGGAAGGCCCTCAGCGTGCTTCGACGACTGCCGGAGAACGCGGGGCCCGAGCGCGCGCTCGTGATCGGGAGCCTGGCCGCGATCGTGGCCTTTCTCGTCGGCGGCTTCTCCGAGTACAATTTCGGTGACTCGGAAGTGGTCATGGTGGCCTGGGCGTTGATGGCGCTGCCCTGGGCGGTGACGGCGAAAGAACGGGCCCCTCACCCTGACCCTCTCCCCAAAGGGGAGAGGGGATCGGGCTAGTACACCGCGTACGGCTCGGTCGAGGACCGCACCTTCACGAAGTACTGCTTGAAGCGCGTCAGGTCGTCGTCGGAGACGAGGTCGGACACCATCACGCAGAGCAAGCCCTGCTGGCGCCACAGGATCAGGCTGAAGCCGTTCTCCTTCTTCACCACCGGCCGCCAGCGCTCGATCTGCACCCGCCCGCGCTCGGGCAGGGTCACGCTGCCGCCCGGCACGATGATGTAGGTCACGGTGTGGCCGGCCGTGTCCTGGTAGGCCAGCTCGATGCCGCGTCGGCCTTCGAGGTACGTGGGCTTGGCGTTGATGAGCTGGATGTCCTCGTCGCCCGTGAAGACCCAGCTGAGCGCGACGCCGCTCTCCTCCATCGCCCGGGGCAGGGCGACGGGGACCACGTCGCTGCGCGTCTCGCCCCAGAAGGTGTTGCGCGCGTGCTCGGCGAGCGCCGCGCGGGTCACGAGCTGCACCGGATCGGCGCCGGGCGCCGAGGGCAGCGAGGGCGCGAGGTAGAGCAGCATGATCAGCGCGGTGGCCACCGCCGAGAACGCGGGCGGCAGCCATGGCACCCACCAGGGCTGCCGCGGGCGGCCGGGCATCAGCGCCTCGACCACCGCGGCGCGCAGGACGGGCGGTGCGGGATGACGCGGCAGCCGCTCGCGCAGCAGCCGGCCCATCCCGCCGTCGTCCTCCTGTCCGCCGTTCACCTCGTCGCTCATGTCTCTCTGTCTGGTGGCTTGTAATCCTTCAGGTAGCCGCGGAGTCGCTCCTTGGCGCGGAAGATCCGGGACTTCACGGTGCCCACGGGGCAGTCCATGATGCGCGCCACATCCTCCAATGCCAGCCCCTCGACCTCGGCCAGCAGGAGCGGCGTCTTGAACTCCTCGGGCAGCTTCCTCAGGGCCCGATCCAGGTCCATGTGGGCCCCGGCGCTCTCACTATCCCGCCCGGGGGCGTCGTGGAACATCGGCGACTCGCCTTCCGGGACCCCGTCCTCCGAGAGGGCGGCTTCCCGCTCCCGGAGCCGGTAGAACGTCAGGAACGTGTTTCTCAATATTTGGAACAACCAGGCCCGCAGATGGGTTCCCGGCTGGAATCGGTGGGAAAACCGCATGGCCCGCACATAGGTCTCCTGGACCAGGTCCTCCGCCTCGGAGCCGTTCCGGGTCAGGTAGACGGCCAGGTTATGGAGGGCGTCCAGGTGCTGGAGGGCCTGGTTCCGGAACTCGTCGTCAGCCACGGGCCGCGGGAGGGGGGAGGGTCGGGGGCGGGATCACGCTAGTCGTCGAACCACCGGCGCGGCAGGTCCGACTCCCGCACCTCGTGCTCGTCCTCCAGCACGTCCAGCAGCTCCCGGATGGTCTGGTAGAGCACCGGGTGCTCGAGGTCGGGGGCGAGGTCGGCCAGCGGACGCAGCACGAACCGGCGCTCGTGCATGAGCAGGTGCGGGATGTGCAGGTGCTCGGGGCCGCTGATCACGCGATCGTCGTAGAGCAGGATGTCGATGTCGAGCGGCCGGGGCTCGTAGCGCTGGGCCTCCGGTGTGCCCCCGCGCCGCTCGCGGCCCAGGGCCTCCTCGACCGCCTGCAGCCGCGCGAGCAGTGCGGCGGGCGGCAGATCGGTCTCGATCACGACCGCGCAGTTGAAGAACCAGCCGGCGTCGTCGTCGGGCCGGCCGGGCTGCCGCTCCCAGGGTTCGGTCCGGTAGAGCGGGGAGGCGTCCAGGAATCGCAAATCCTGCATGGCGCGGAGCTGCTCCACGGCGCGGCGCAGGCAATCCAGGCGGTCGCCCAGGTTCGACCCCACCGAGAGGAACACCCGCGCCATGTTGTTGCTATCGTCTCCGTCGCGTGAGCTCGACGCCGGGGATGCCCTGCAGGCCTTCCATCGGGGGCGTGAGCTTGCGCACCCGCACCCGAACTTCCTCGCAGGGAAACTCCCCCAGCAGCATCTGGGCCAGCCGCTCCGCCAGCCGCTCCAGGAGGTTGACCCGCTCCTTGGTGGACACCTCCACGATGCGGGCCGCGATCAGCCCGTAGTCCACCGTGGCCCGCAGGTCGTCCGAGGCCGCCGCCGCGGCGAGGTCGAGCATGAGCTCGGCATCGACCGCGAACCACGCGCCGACCGTCTGCTGCGCCTTCGTGACGCCGTGGTGCCCGTAGAAGCGGACGTCCTCCAGGAAGATTTTATCAGAGCTCAGAGCTTGAGCCCCCGGAGGCGGTCCATCGCTTCCTGCAGGCGCTTGGCGTCGATGGTCAGGGCGATCCGGTAGAAGCCCTCCCCGGAGGGGCCGAAGCCGACGCCGGGGGTGATCACGCAGCCGACCTCGTTGAGCATGCGCGCCGCGAAGGTGCGCGAGTCGAGTCCGCCCGGGACCGGAGCCCAGACGAAGAAGGCGGCCTTGGGCACGTCCACCTCCCAGCCGAGCCGCTTGAGCCCCGCCACCACCACGTCGCGCCGCTCCTGGTAGGTGCGGCAGTACTGCTCCGAGATGTCTTGAGGTCCGGTGAGCGCGGCGATGCCCGCCTCCTGCACGGCCTGGAAGACGCCCGAGTCCACGTTGGTCTTGATCTTGCCGAGGCCGGCGATCGCCCCCGCGTTGCCGGAGCAGAACCCGAGCCGCCAGCCGGTCATGGAATAGGTCTTGGAGAGGGAATGGAATTCGACGCCGACGTCCAGCGCCCCCGGCGTCTCCAGGAAGGAGGGCGGGCGGTAGCCGTCGAAGCGCAGCTCCGAGTACATCGCGTCGTGGCACACGATGATCTGGTGGCGCCGCGCGAAATCGACAACTTTTGAAAAGAACTGTGGTGTCGCCACCGCCGCGGTGGGGTTGTTCGGGTAGTTCAGGTACATGAGCTTGGCGCGCTTCGCCACCTCCGCGGGGATCGCGTCGAGATCCGGCAGGAAGCCGTTGGCGCGGCGGAGCGGCATGAAGTGCACGTCGCCCTCCGCGAACCAGGTGCCGGCCGCGTAGACCGGGTAGCCCGGGTCCGGCACCAGCACCACGTCGCCCGGGTTCACGAAGGCGAGCGGCATGTGGGCGGTGCCCTCCTTCGACCCGATGAGGGTGAGCACCTCGGTCTGCGGATCGAGGGTGACGCCGAAGCGCCCGCGGTACCAGTCGGCCACCGCGGCGCGGAAGCTCAGGAGGCCCTCGTAGTCGGGATACCGGTGATTCGCCGGGGTCTCGGCGGCGCGCTTGAGCGCCTCGATGATGTGGGGGGGCGTCGGCAGGTCCGGATCGCCGATGCCCATGTCGATAAGATCGACGCCCCGGGCGCGGGCCGCGCGCTTGTTCTTGTCGATCTCCGCGAAGAGGTACGGGGGCAGCTTGGCCAGGCGGGCGGCCAGCGGGACGGGGGAGGGGCGAG
>DASQAL010000140.1:0-19998 GCA_035635775.1 Candidatus Acidiferrum sp. | reverse complement strand
GCCGCTGCGCATCGCCTACGCGGAGGGGCAGGTCGCGAGCTTCCCGCCGCCCACCCAGGGCATCTCGGCGCTCGCGGTCCTGGGCATGACCGAGCGCTTCGACATGGGCGCCCTGCCCGAGGCCGACTACATCCACGTCCTTGTGGAGGCCACCAAGCTCGCCTTCGAGGATCGCGACCGGTACCTCACCGATCCGACGCACATGCGCGTGAGCCCCGGCGAGCTGCTGGACCCCGAGCGCCTCCAGGCGCGCGCCCGGCTGATCTCGCGCGAGCGCGCGCGCCCGCCCCAGCCCGCCGCGCCCGCGGGCGGCGACACCGTCGCGCTCGTCACCGCCGACCGGGAGGGTAACGCAGTCTCCCTGATCCAGTCGCTCTACTTCACCTTTGGCTCGGGGCTGCTGGCCGGCGACACCGGGGTGGTGCTGCAGAACCGCGGCTCGTTCTTCTCGCTCGATCCCGGCCATGTCAACGCGCTCGCCCCGGGCAAGCGCACCATGCACACGCTGATCCCGTCCATGTATCTCGAGGGCGGGCGGCCGCGCTTCGTCTACGGGACCATGGGCGGCGAGGGCCAGCCACAGACCCAGGCCGCCATCCTCACCCGCCGCCTGTTCCGGCGGCTCGGTCCGCAGGCCGCGATCGAGGCCCCGCGCTGGCTCTACGGGCGCACCTGGGGGACCGCGTCACGGGCGCTCAGCCTGGAGGGACGCTACCCGCCGGAGCTCGCGGCGGAGCTGGCCGGCCGCGGGCACGAGGTCGCGGTCGGTGGGGAGTGGGACGACCTCTTCGGGCACGCGCACGGCATCTGGGTGGAGCCGGAGGACGGCGGCCTGGTCGGCGGGTCGGACCCGCGGGCGGATGGAGGGGCGCTGGGCTATTGAGGGCCTCTCCTCCTCATCCCCCTCGCCCCTCAGGGGAGAGGGCAGGGTGAGGGGATCGGTGTGTCAGGCGTTGCCGCCGGCCAGAGCCTTGTAGAGCTCGAGGCCGACCTGCGAGAGATCCGACCGCGTCTCGATCGGCAGCCCCGCGTTGGTCCAGGCCCCGAGGCCGCCCTTCAAGATCCGCACGTCCTTGAAGCCCATCTTGCGCAGCTCGCGGGCCACCCGGGCGCTGGTTTCCTCGTCCGGGCTGGAGCAGTAGGCGACCACCGGGTGCGCGGGATCGAGCTCGAGGCCCGCCATGCTATTGGCCAGGTCCTCCGGCACCACGCGTATCGAGCCGGGAATCTTGAGCGGGAGCTGCTCGTAGGAGTCGGACTTGCGCGCGTCGAGGATGGTCGGCGCCTTGCCGGCCTCGATCATCCGCACCACCCCGAAGGGCTGGACCCGGTAGCGGTTCTTGTTCCAGCGATGCAGCCACTGCCCGCCGAAGCCGCCCATGCTGACCAGGGTGACGCCGATGGCGACCCAGAACCACGGGAAGGGCTTGGGCGGCGGGTTCTTCACGAACTCCCGCGCCTCGGTCAGCTTGCGCCGCACGTCGGGCAGGTTCGGGTGGAGCTTGTCGGCCTCCTCGAAGCGACGCAGCGCGCCCGTCCAGTCCTCGGTTTTGAGGGCGTGAAGCCCCGCGTACCACGCGTCGTTGAACTTGCTCCCGGCATTGACCTTGACGGGGGTGCCGCGCACGAAGTCGACTACCGCCGCCGACGGGATCACGAAGTTGAAGCCCTGGACGATGCTGCCCTCCGCGCCCGGCGCCAGCGAGACGAAGGTGAGCACCCCCACGACATTGCCCCGGTCGTCCACCGCCGGCCCGCCCGAGTTCCCCCATGCCGCGGGCGCGTCGGTCTGGATGAGCGGGTTGTTGCTTTGGTCCTCCTTGAGGCCCGACACCGCTCCGTTGGTGAACGACGCCTCGACCTTGGCGGACTGGTTGAGGAGCTCATGGGAGAGCACCACGCCCGGGAAGCCGATGATGTGGATGGGATCGCCGATCTGAGCGTTCTTCGAGTCGGCCAGAGGGAGGATCGGGAAGGCTTCCCCCGGTACCTTGAGGAGGGCGAGATCCTTCGCGGACATGTCGCTCACCGGGGGGCTGTACTTCTTCACCTCGGCCTTGACACGACCCTTGGCGGTGACCACGAAGATCTGGGGCTGCAGGTTGACCTTGGCGGTGGGCAGGACGGTGTCGAGCAGCTTGCGCTTGGCCGCCTCCTCGCGCTCCGGCGCATCCCCCGGCCGCAACCCCATCCGCTTGAGCACCTGGGGCAGGCAGGCGGTGGTCACCGCCCGCTGGGCCTGCTGATTGGCCAGCCAGCGGGGCGGCTCGTGGGCGGGCTGGACGACGTGACCATTGGTGATCAGCCAGCCGTCGGTGTCCAGGAACCAGCCGGTTCCGGTCTCCCGGTAGACGGGCGGGGTGACCTTCTGCGGCCCGGATCCGCAGTCCAGCGTGACCTCGGAGGCCAACTCGGCCACCACCAGCACCACCGCCGGCTTGGCGCGCTGGAAGGCCTCCTGGACCGTGATGGGCTTCTGGGCGGAGGCGGCGACGGGGAACGAGGCGATGGCCGTGACGACGGCCGCCCCGAGCAGCGCTGGACGCAGTATCATAGGGCCACTGTAGGCCATTCTACACTGAGACAGGAGCCATGAGCCGCCCGATCGGGGAAGTGCCGACCAGGACGTTCCAGCCCGGCGACGTGATCTTTCGCGAGGGTGACGACGCCAAGGGCGAGGCGTTCATGGTGCACGTGGGCCGCGTGGACATCCGCAAGCAGAGCGGCGGCGAGGAGCGCCTGCTGAGAACGCTCGCCAAGGGGGAGCTACTCGGACAGATCGCGCTCTTCCGGAATGCCCCGCGCTCGGCCACCGCGATCGCCGCCGACGCCGTCACGCTCATGGTCATCCCCGCCAACCGGCTCGATCACCTCGTGCGGGCGAATCCGGCGCTCGCCATCGCGCTGATCCGCGATCTGGCCGCGAACCTGGTCGCCGCGGAAGACCGGCTGCGCGAAGTCGAGGACCGGCAGGCGAAGAAGTAGCCGCTCAGGCCGCGGCGACGAGACCGAAGGTCTCGGCCGCGACGCCCGCGACGTGGCGCCCGATGGCCAGCGACGCGGTGGCGCCCGGAGAGGGCGCGTTCACCACGTGCACGGCGCCCGCCGTCACGCTGATCTTGAAGTCGTCCACCAGCGAGCCGTCCGGGGCCACCGCCTGGGCCCGGACCCCCGCCCCGCCCCGCTCGAGGTCGGCCGCCGCGATGTCGGGCACCAGCTTCTGCAGCGAGCGCACGAAGGCCGCCTTGCTGGCCGAGCGGTACATCTCGAAGGCGCCCACCCGCCAGTACTTGCGGGCCATGTGCCAGAAGCCCGCGTAGCCGAGCGTGCCCAGGAGCTCCGCGGGCCGCACGGTGCCGAGGGTGTAGCCCTCGCGGGCGAAGGCGAGCACCGCGTTCGGCCCCGCCTCCACGTCACCGTGGATGGTGCGCGTGAAGTGGACGCCCAGGAACGGGAACTCGGGATCCGGGACCGGATAGATGAGCCCGCGCACGATCGAGCGGCGCTCGGGGCGCAGCATGTAGTACTCGCCGCGGAACGGGATGATCCGCACCTCCGGGGTCACGCCCATCAGCGCGGCCACGCGGTCGGAGTGCAGCCCGGCGCAGTTGACGAGGTGCTTGGCCTCCACCGCGCCCTGCGCGGTCTCGAGCACGAGCCCGCTCCCCTGCCGCCGGATGGCGGTCACGCCGGCGCCGGTGAGGATGCGGGCGCCGCGCTGCTGGAGGAGCTCGGCCATCTTCGCCACCACCTGGATGTAGTCCACGATCCCGGTCTCGGGCACCTGGATCGCGCGCACCGCGCGGCAGTTGGGCTCGTACTCGCGCACTTCCTCGGCCGAGAGCATCTTGAGGCCGGCGAGCCCATTGGCCTGGCCGCGCTCGTAGATGGTCTGAAGCCGCGGCAGCTCACCCGCGTCGGTGGCCACGATGACCTTGCCGCAGGCCTCCCACTTGATGCCGTGGGTGTCGCAGAACCGCTTCAGGCGGCGCGCCCCGTCCACGCAGAGCTGCGCCTTGAGCGAGCCGGGCTTGTAGTAGACGCCGGAGTGGATGACGCCGCTATTGTGGCCGGTCTGATGCGAGCCGAGCTGCGGCTCCTTGTCGAGCAGGACGACCCGCAGACGCGGGTAGGCCTCCGTGAGGGCCAGGGCGGTGCCGAGGCCCACGATGCCGCCGCCGATGATCGCCAGGTCCGTAGTCTGCGTCACGGCCGCCAGAATACCATCACCCACTCGCCCCGCTCTACTCCAGCGTCAGGGTGATCGGGCAGTGGTCCGAGCCCAGCACGTGGGGCAGGATCGCCGCGCCGCGCACGCGCCCGCGCAGCTCGTCGGAGACGAAGAAGTAGTCGATGCGCCAGCCGACATTGCGGGCCCGCGCGCCCGACTTGAGGTCCCACCAGGTGTAGTGGCCCGGCTCGGCGGTGAAGATCCGGAACGTGTCGTGATACCCGGCCGCGATGAAGCGCGCCACCCATTCGCGCTCGGCGGGCAGGAACCCCGAGGTCTTCTCGTGCTCCTTCGGCCGGGCCAGGTCCATCTCGGTGTGCGCGGTATTGACGTCGCCGCACACCACGACCCCCTTGCCCCGCTTGCGCAGCGACTCGGTGAAGGCGAGGAAGGCCTCGTAGAAGGCGAGCTTGTGCTGCACCCGCTCGGGGCCCATCCCGCCATTCGGGAAGTAGACGTTGAAGAGATGGAAGTCCGGCAGCTCGGTGTGGACCAGCCGCCCCTCGCAGTCGAGCACCGGCGAGTCGCAGAGCGTGCTCACCGCAACCGGCTCGGCCTTGAGAAAGGTCGCCACCCCGCTGTAGCCCTTACGCTCGGCGAAGCTCCAGTAGCTCCGGTAGCCGAGGGGGGCCCGCATCTCGTCGGTGACGTGCTCGGCCTGCAGCTTGGTCTCCTGCAGGCAGACCACGTCGGCCGCCTCCGCGCCGAGAACGTCGAGCAACCCCTTCTTCCACAGGGACCGGAGCCCGTTGACGTTCCAGGAGAGGAGCTTCAAAGCATCCTCATGCTACCGATAGTCCTCGGCGCGGTCCTCGGGGACGTAGCCGAGCACCGCTCGCGCGTGCTCGATGTCGCGGTAGCCCCACTTGTTCTCCGAGGTGATGAAGAACACGTCGAAGCGCAGGGTGTCCGGCGCGGTCAGAGCGCGCTCGATCGCCTGGGCGATGTCGCGCCGGCTGCACCAGACCGAGAACTCCCGCGGCTTCACCGGCCGGTCCCCCGCGCTCACGTGGCCGATGCGCAGGCAGACCATGGACATGGCGGTGGTGTCGGCGAAGTGTCGGGCGAGCGCCTCGCCCCAGACCTTGCTGCAACCGTAGAGGCCGTTCGGGCGCATCGGCGACTCGTGGGTGAGGATGGGCCATTCCGCCACCTCGTCGTAGCGGCCGGCGGCCAGCGCCGCGTAGGGCGCGTCGCCCTCGATGCGGCTCACGGTGGCGCCGCTGCTCGCGTAGACGACCCGCTTCACGGAGGCCCGGCGCGCCGCTTCGAAGACGTTATAGGTGCCGATCACGTTGTCGCGCAGCACCGCGTCCCACCCCGGCGTGCCCTCGAGGTTGGCCACGTTGGCGGCCAGGTGCACGACCGCGTCCACGTCGCGGAAGGCGGGCGCGATGGCGTCCAGGTCGCCGATGTCGGCCTGGTGCGTCTCCACGCCCGCGACCGGCCGGCGGTTCAGGGCCCGCAGCGCCCAGCGCCCCTCGAGGCGGCCGCGTACCGCGGTGCCGATGAGACCGCTCATGCCCGTGACCAGGACCCGGCGCATGGCGACGACAATATCATGTAGCAGCGGCAGGGGGCCGGGCGCGCTTGACCGCGCGACGGGCCGCGGCTACAGTCCCGACCGGGAGGATACCGCCATGCTCGATCTGGGTCTCACCGGGAAGGTCGCCATCGTCACCGGAGGCAGCGAGGGGCTCGGCCGCGCCACCGCCATGCGCCTGGCCGCGGAGGGCGCTCGCGTCGTGATCTGCGCGCGCCGCAAGGACGTGCTGGAGCGCGCCGCCGAGGACATCCGCCGCCAGACCGGCGTGCAGGTCCTGGCCCTCCCCGCCGACGTCACCCGCCCCGCCGACGTGGACGCGGTGGTGAGCGCGGCGCTCGGCACCTACGGAGGCGTGGACATCCTGGTCAACAACGCGGGCACCTCCTCCGCGGCCAGCTTCGAGAAGGTGGACGACGCGACGTGGGAGGCCGACATCCAGGTCAAGCTCATGGCCGCGGTGCGCTTCTGCCGGCTCGTGATCCCGCAGATGAAGACGCGCGGGGGCGGCCGTATCGTCAACGTGACCACGGTCGGCGGCAAGGCTCCCGCGGCCCGCGCCCTGCCCACCAGCGTGACGCGCGCGGCCGGCATCAACCTGACCAAGTCGCTCGCTAACGAATACGCGCCCGACCGCATCCTGGTGAACACGATCTGCCTGGGCCTCGTGAAGAGCGCGCAGTGGGAGCGCCGGGCCAAGAGCGATCTGGAAGGGTACTACCGCGAGGCGGCCAAGCGCGTGCCGGTGGGCCGGATGGGCGAGGCCGAGGAGTTCGCCGACCTGGTGGCCTTCCTAGTCTCCGACCGCGCGGCCTACATCACCGGCACCGCAATAAACTTCGACGGCGGCATGTCCGCCGCGTTCTGATGGCGCGCCTCCCCATCGACATCGCCGCTTGACACTCGTCGGGGCCTGCACTAGGTTGTCCCTCGATTGATGCCGGGATCCGGGGAGGCGCCGCGGGCGCCCCGGCCGGCATGGAGTCCCAATCGTCCCGACGGGAGACGGCGGAGTGGCCGCTTCTCCTCGAGGGGAGCGCGCTGTGCAGCTCAAGACGCTCAACCGGGACGTAGCGAAGGACGCCGCGCGCGGCGACGGTCAGGTCCGGACGCTGTCCGACATCCTGGGCGGCGACACGTCGGTGGCCTATGCGTTCGTCGGGCCGGCGTTCTTCCTCCTGCTCTTCCTGGTCGCCTACCCCTTCGCCCTCTCGGTCTGGTTCAGCCTGAGCGACGCCCGCGTGGGCGACTCGGGCGCCTTCATCGGCCTCGACAACTTCCGCCGGCTCCTCAGGAGCTCGATCTTTCTCCAGACCCTGCAGAACTCCATCGTGTTCACCGCGCTGGCGCTGGGGCTCAAGACCGTCTTCGGGATGGCGCTGGCCCTGCTGCTCTTCCGGATCACCGTGTTCAAGCGCGTCATCCGGGGCGCGGTGCTGCTGCCGTTCATCGTGCCGACCGCGCTCAGCACGCTCGTCTGGTGGTGGATGTTCGAGCCCCTCTACAGCGTGGTGAACTGGACGCTCAAGCACCTACACCTGGTGAATCACGACATTCCCTGGTTCTCGGACCCCTACCTCGCCATGTTCAGTGTGATCCTCGTGAACACCTGGCGGGGCCTGCCTTTCTTCGCGATCACCCTCCTCGCCGGGCTGGTGGCCATCCCACGGGAGCTGTACGAGGCGGCCGAGTCGGACGGGGCCGGCCCGATCGGGCGCTTCTGGCACGTCACGGTTCCCCTGGTCAAGCCGGTGCTGGCGGTGGTGATCCTCTTCTCGGCGATCTTCACCCTGGCCGATTTCAACATCGTCTACGTCCTGACCAAGGGCGGACCGATGAACATGACGCACCTCTTCGCGACCTACTCGTTCGCGCTCGGCCTGCAGAGCGGGCAGATCGGCCAGGGGGCCGCGGTGTCGCTCTTCCTCTTCCCCATCCTCCTGTTCGTGGTCTTCGTGCAGCTCCGGGTGGTCCGTAAGTCGACGACCTATGAGTAGTCTCACGCGCTGGGCGCGACGGAGCCGGCCCGTCTTCACCGTCTACATGCCCACGATGCCGTTCGTCTTCTTCGCGCTCTTCCCGCTCTACTTCATGCTGGTGACGTCCTTCAAGACGAACGCCGAGATGTACGACGTCAACTCGGTACCCTTCTGGATCGGGCGCGGCGTCACCTTCGGGCACTACGAGCTGCTGTCGAAGGAGACCTTCTTCTGGAGCTGGTTCGTGAACAGCCTGATGGTCAGCGTGGCGGCCAGCGCGATCTCGGTGGTCCTCGGCGTGCTCGCGGCCTACCCGCTGGCGCGCCTCAAGTTTCCCGGCGCGGAATCCTTCGGGGTGGCCATCTTCATCACGTACCTGGTGCCGCCGTCGCTGCTGTTCCTGCCGCTGAGCTCGGTGGTGAACCGGCTCGGGCTGTCCGACAGCCTGTGGGCGCTCGTGGTCACCTATCCGACCTTCCTCGTCCCGTTCTGCACCTGGCTCCTCATGGGCTATTTCCGGACGGTGCCGAAGGAGATCGAGGAGTGCGCCATGCTCGACGGGTGCAACCGGCTGCAGACCCTGATCAGGATCCTGCTGCCGGTGGCGGTGCCCGGCGTGATCTGCGCGGCCCTGTTCGCCTTCACGCTTTCCTGGAACGAGTTCCTGTATGCGCTCGTCTTCGTCTCGCCCGCGGAGCTGAAAACCCTGACCGTGGGGGTGTTCTCCGAGCTGATCCGGGGGGACGTCTACTACTGGGGTGGGCTGATGGCGGGCGCCTGCGTCGGCTCGTTCCCGATCGTGATCGCCTACGTCTTCTTCCTGGATTACTACGTGTCGGGACTGACGGCGGGTGCCGTCAAGTAAGGAGGACCATCCATGGCGAAGCCCAGCACTCCGATTGCCCTCTATTCACGTCGCGTGAGCCGGCGGCACTTCCTCGGCGCGGCGGCCGGCGGCGCCGCCGGCCTGACCGGCATTCTGGCCGCGGGCCGCGCGCCGGCCTCCGCCCAGACCAAGGAGCTCACATTCCTCACGGTGGCGAGTTTCGTGCCCGCGACCGACACGGAGCTGAAGCGGCAGCTCGACGAGTGGGGCGCCAAGAACAAGGTCAAGGTGCGCCTCGACATCATCGCCCACCTGCAGCTCGTGACCAAGAAGGCGGCCGAGGTCCAGGCGCGCTCGGGGCACGATCTCACCGCCCTCGGGCCGGGACTGGGCGACGCCGATCTCTACTTCGACCACCTGGCGGACCTGAACGACGTGGCCACCGACGTCGCACCGAAGAACGGCGGGTGGCTGAACGAGAACGACTATCTGATTCGCGGGAAGTGGAAGCTGCTCCCGTGGTGGATGCCGCCCTTCCCGATGGCGGTCCGCACCGACCTGCTCGAGCAGCTCGGCGAGAAGAACCCCGACACCTGGGAGGACTGGCTGCGGATCGGAAAGAAAGGCAAGGCGATCGGGCATCCCTTCGGCACCGCCCTCGGCCACAGTGCCGACGCCAATGTCACCCTGCTCTCGATCCTGTGGTCCTACGGGGGCTCGTACGTGGGCAAGGACGGCAGCACGATCACGATCAACTCGAAGCAGACCCGCCAGGCCATGGACTTCGTCAAGCGGCTCTACACCGAGGCCATGGACCCGGAAGTGCTGGCGTGGGACGACGCCAGCAACAACCGGTGTCTGAACGCGGGCAAGTGCATCGGCATCCACAACCCGATCAGCGCCTACGAGTCGGCCAAGAAGGACAAGGTCACGATCCCGGGCAAGACGCAGCAGATCGCGGAGGTCATCGACCACGTCAACACCCCAAAGGGTCCGGTGGACCGCAAGGCCACCACCGGCTACTGGTGCGTGGGGGTCTGGAACTTCTCGAAGAACGTGGAGCTGGCCAAGGACTTCCTGCGCTATCACTTCCAGCCCGAGAACCAGGCCAAGTGGGTGGAGGCGGGCCACGGCTTCAACATGCCGTTCCTGGCGAACCTGACCAGGCACCCGGTCTACAAGAGCGACAAGCAGTACCGGTTCATTCCCGAGGTGGCCAAGGTCACGGTGCCGCCCTCGTGGCCGGGTCCGACCACCGCGGCCTCCCAGCAGGTTCTCGACCTCTACATCATCCCGGACATGTTCGCTCAGTACGCGACCGGGAAGATGACCGCCGACCAGGCGATCGCCTGGGGCGAGAAGGAGATGCAGGAGATCTACGCCGGGCGGCGGCGCAAGAGCTGAGCCGTCTCTACGCAGCAGCGGCCGCCCCGGGCGCTCCGGGGCGGCCGCGCTGGCGCTCTAGGCCTGCTGGATCGCGCTGAGGCGGAAGGCGCCGGGGCCCACCGGGCGGACGAAGGTCCAGTACTCCTCGAACTTCACCGGCTCGGTGCGGCTGCCGTCGAGCACCCGGGCGCCGCTCTCGTCGGTGGTGTAATCGAGCAGACTCGCCAGGAAGTGGATGGTCACGTAGTCCAGGCCGCTCTCCTGCCAGGCCTCGGTGATCTCGGCGGTGCGCACCGCGATATTCTCGAGCCGGTTGATCTTCTGCTCGGCCCGCAGCCGGTCGCAGTCGCCCTGGAGCTGCGCCTGCATCTCCGGCGTGAGGTTGGCCGAGACGCTCCGGAGATCCCGGGCCGTCCACGCGCCCTGGACCTTGAAGAAGACGTCCGAGGCGGTCTCCGCGAACCCGCGGGGATCGAAGCTCGGATCCATCTGGCGGAGGTGCCCGATGCCGCGCTCCAGGTCGGACGGTCCCGCCGGGGGCTCCATCGTGGCGGTGGCCCCCCCGGGGCCAGCCCCGTAGCGGGCTGAGACCGCGGCGTCATCGCGGGGCGCGGGCCCGGCGCCGTATCCGCCACCCGCCATGGCGTAGCCCGACTGCGCGGCCGCCTGTCGGCGCCGCATGTAGGAGAACGCGAACCAGGCCAGCCCGCCGATGATCAGGATCTCCATCATCCCGATGCCGCCACCGAGGCCCCCGAAGCCGCCCCCGAAGAGCAGCCCGCCCAGTAGGCCCCCCAGCAGGAGGCCGCCGAGCATTCCGCCCATCATGCCGCCCCAGCCCGGACGCGACTGCGCCGGGGACACCGCCGGCGAGGACGGCTGGCTGGGCGAGGCGGGGCTGGAGGGCGGCGGGGCCGGCGAGGAGTAGCTACGGGAGCCGCGGCTACCGCTCGAGCTGCCGCCGCCCGCGCGCGCCCATGCTTCGGTCACGGAGAGCACCGGCATGATCGCCAGCGCCATCAGAACGGCCAGAGCCAGGGTCCGCTTCATCGCGTGCCTCCCTCAGAGGGTTGTGGGGATCGGTGGATGCTGCCCCCAGAGTATACGCGGAACTTTCCGCCGACGCTCCGGTCTAAGCGGGCACCCACTACCCCGCCTCGAGCGGGAACCGGAGGAGACCATGAACGCATTGCGACGCTCGTTTCTCAAGCTGCTCGCCACCGCCGGCGCGGCCGCCGTCTCGGCCCCGACCCTGGCCCGGGCCGACCGAATCCGCGTGCTGCCCGACGCCGACGGCCCCACCTCGCGGCCCCTGCCGGGCCAGAGCAGCCCGGAGCTCGGGCGGGCGCTGGGCGGCCTCACCGTGGGCCCGGCCGCGATCCAGGGCGGCCTCGCGGTGCGGTGGCTCCACGCGAAGGACACCGCGGGCGGGCCGCCGCTCGAGATCCTGACCCTCGACGAGAGCCGCACCCGCGGCGTGCTCACCGTGAGCGAGCGCGCGCAGGCCAGCGTGCCGGAGCTCATCGCGGAGAACCGCGGGAAGGCCTACGTACTGCTCCTGGCCGGCGAGATCCTGATCGGAGGCAAGCAGAACCGCGTGCTGCGCGAGGACCTGCTCCTGCCGCCGCACAGCGGGCCGCGGAACATCGCGGTGTACTGCGTGGAGCAGGGCCGCTGGAACGAGGGTCGCAAGGACTTCGACAGCCGCGGCAGCGTGGTCCAGCCGAGCGTCCGCTCCCAGGTCCTCCGCAAGGCGGAGCAGTCCCGCATCTGGTCGGGCATCGCCACCGCCTCGCGAAATCTTCAGGCTCCCTCGGCCACCGGCAGCTACCAGGCGATCTACGACAAGCCCGAGGTGAAGGCGCATCTCGAGCAGACGACCCGGAGCTTCGACCCGACGGTGGCCCCCGCCGCGGTCGGCGCCGCCGTGTTCGTGGGACCGAGTCTCGCCGGGGTGGACTGCTTCCACTCGCCGGGCCTCTTCGCGCGTGAGTGGCCCAAGCTGCTGCGCGCCTACGCGCTCGACGCCTACGGGGCCGCCAAGGGCGCCTGGGACGAGACGGCCGCGCGGGCGCGCACCGACGGCCTCCTGCGCGCGGCCGCGCGCGTCGAGGGCGGTCTCCGCGACAGCGTGGGGGCCGGGCGGCTCTTCGAGTTCGCGCTGGACGGCCGGCGCGGGGCCGCCCTGCTCTTCGAGGGCCAGGCGATCCATGTCGCGATTCTGTGAGCGGCGTGACCGTCACGCTTCTCTGACCGGCGCACCGTCACGCTTCTCTGACCGGCGCACGGTTGCGATCCGGCGAGCGGCGGGCGCGGGAGCCGGCTTGACCATCGAGCGCGCGCGCGTATGATGCGGCCACACGCCGAGCCGCGCGCGGGGCCGCGCCCGCCGCAATTTCCCCGGCGGGCCACGGAGGCGACAGCGCGATGGCGGCGAGATTGCCCTACCTCGATCGGGCGCAGGTCGGTCCCGAGATCCAGTCGGTCTTCGATGCGCTCCTGAAGGCGAGCGGGCGCGTGCTGAACTTCTACCGGCTCATGGCGCACCACGCGCGGTCGGTTTCGCCGTTCCTCGCCTGGTACCCGCAGCTCCGTGAGGGCCCGCTCGACCTCAAGCTTCGCTACCTGGCCTACGTCCGCGCGTCCCAGCTCAACCGCTGCCGCTACTGCGTCACCCACAACGGGGCCGCCGCGCGCCGGGTCGGCGTCTCCCGGGAGCAGCTCGACGCGCTCGCCGACTTCCAGACGAGCCCACTCTTCTCGGAGCTCGAGCGGCTGGTCCTCCGGTACGCGGAGGAGATGACCACGCGCGTCCAGGTCGACCCGGCGCTCGTGGAGACCCTCAAGGCGCATCTCGACCCGGAGGCGCTGGTGCAGCTCACCCTCACCGTCGCCGCCGCCAACTTCACCAACCGCTTCAACGAGGCGCTCGGCACCGAGCTCGAGTTCGAGGAGGCCCGTCATGGCTGATACCGTGCAGCGCGTGGAGTACTTCTACGTGCAGGTCCCGAACAAGGCCGGCGAGGGCGCGCGCTACCTCACCGCGCTGAGCGAGGCCGGCATCAACCTCCTCGCGTTCTCCGGCTTCCCGGAGGGACGCGGCTCGCAGCTCGACTTCGTCCCGGTGGATCCCGTCGCCTTCCGCGGCTTCGCCAAGCGCGCGAAGTGGAAGCTCACCGGGCCCAAGCGCGCGTTCCTGCTCGACGGCGACGATCGCGTCGGCGTCATCGCGGAGATGCACGCCAAGCTGGCCGCGTCGAAGATCAACGTCACCGCCATCGACGCGGTCTGCGCGGGAGCCGGGCGCTACGGGGCCATCCTGTGGGTGGCCGGGCGCGACTACACCAAGGCGGCCATCTTGCTCGGCGCGCTCTAGCCGCGCCCGGTGAGCGCGCCTCGTCACTGCATGGCGTGCGGAGCCCGTCTGCGGGCCACGCGCCAGGACGGCTTCCGGCGGTGGCGGTGCCCGCGCTGCGGATGGATCTTCTACGACAACCCGGTGCCCGCGACGGTGGCCATCGTGGTCGGGCCGCGAGGCATCCTCCTGTGCCGGCGGGCCGCCGCGCCCTACCGCGGGTACTGGGACCTGGCCGGCGGCTTCATCGAGGCGGACGAGACGCCGGAGCGCGGGCTGCGCCGCGAGCTGCGCGAAGAGCTGGGCGTGCGGGTCCGGCGGGCGCGCTTCCGCGGCTTCGTGCCGGACCGCTACGGCCCGGGCGGCTTCCCGGTCCTGGGGCTGGTCTACGAGATGCGCGTGGCCGGGCGGATCACCCCGGGGAGCGACGTGAGCGAGGTGCGCTGGGTCGAGCGCGCCGCGATTCCGTGGCGGCGGCTCGGCTTCGCCTCGATCCGCCGGGCGCTCCGCGACTATCTGCGGGGCGGTGACCAGAAGACCATGTTGCGGTGACCCGGCTCGTGGTTGCGGTGACCCGGCTCGTGCCGGAGCACGAGCACCGGGCGCGCTCGGCCAAGACGATGCGTCTCTCCGCAACCCTTGCGCTGTCCGAACTCTGACGGGGCTGCCGTCGTCCTGACGAGCCGGGGGCGAGAGCACGGCGTCAATCTCCTGCAATTCCGGGCGTTTCTGGCACAGTAGCCGTGGCATGCCCCATGCCATGAAGGCGACACCAGACGACGACGGCCCGAGCGGGGCGAGCCGATCAGAGACGGACAAAGGAGCAACACATGGCGCAGACCGAGGATGTGCTGGCCGAGTACGTCGAGCGGCTGTTCGCGAAGGCGAGCCTGCTGAGTCTGGCGGTGCTGGGACACGGCCGCCTGCTGGAAGACGGCTGCCTCCGGCCGGACGGAAACCGCCTCGATCAGCTCCAGTCCCTCGCGACCGAGCTCGAGTTCGGCCTCGGCATGATCCACGACCGGCTCACCGAGCGCGAGGAGCTGGCCTAGGCGCGGGCGCGCGCCATGATGTCGCGCGTCGCTCGCGTCCTCGCGCTGGCCCTCGCGCTGCTGCCGCTCGGCTGCGCCCGACCCACCGAGCCGGCTCGCGTGGCCGCAGTCAGCGTCCCCACCCCGGCTCCGGCCGCGCCGGCCGCGCCCACCTGGCCGGACGCGGCGCCCGCTCCCGACGTCCCCGCGCCCGAGGCCATCATGGAGACCTTCATCGCGCGCGAGGAGCTCCCGGACGTGCACTTCGCCTCGGGCGAGATCCGGGTCGAGCGGCGCGAGCTCACGACGCTGGACGCGGCGGCCACCTGGCTCAAGGCCAACCCGAGCCAGCTCGTGATCGTCGAGGGCCACACCGACGTGGTCGGGCCGCGCGCCGCCAACCTCGCGCTGGCCCAGCGCCGGGCGCGGTGGGTGATGGACTACCTGGTGACGAAGGGCGTCCCCGCCGAGCGGATCACCGCGGTCGCGCGCGGGGAGAGCGGCATCCTCTGCGCGGACCGGTCCGCGGCCTGCCAGAGCCGCAACCGGCGCGTGCACTTCCTGGTGCGCGAGAGCGGGCCGCTACAGCTCAGCGCGTCGCCCAGCCGCTGAGGCAGGCGAGCGCGTCCGCCCGGCCGCGCTCGATGGCCCGGGCGATTCCTTCCCGGTTGAAGTCGAGGGGCCGCAGCGCGAGTGGCGCCGACGGCTGAAGCAGGTGCAGCTCCACTCCCGGAAACTTGAGCCGGGCCAGCTCCACGTCCCGCCGGATCTGGTGGATCATCCCCATCTCGAATGCCTCCTCGAGGGCACGCCGCATCGTGGTGGGCGGCGCGCCCCGCTCGTCCGGCGCGTAGCTCATCACCACCACCGCCCGCTCCACGCCCGGCTCCGCGGCGAGCGCCTCCAGCACCGGCGCGCGGCCGGTCAGCCCACCGTCCACCAGGAGCGCGCCGCCCACGTCCACCGCGGGGAACGCGCCGGGCACCGCCGCCGCCGCCATCAGGGCCTCGCGGGTGACGGTCCGGTTGTCGAAGAGGCGCGCCTCGCGGCGGGCCAGGTCGCTGGTGACCACGAGGAGGCGCACCGGCGAGGCGCGGATGCGGTCGAGATCGAGCGAGGCGTCGATCAGCTCGCGCAGCGGCTGCGGGTTGAAGAGCGAGCCGGCGCGATCGAGGGCGAGCAGGGTGAGCCAGCCCGGCAGCAGGCCCGCGAAGAGGACGCGGGTGCGGAGCGCGTAGACCCGGTCGCGCGAGAGGCCGCGCCACAGCGCGTCCAGGCGATCCATGCGGCCGTCGGCGATCATGGCCGCGTTCAGCGCGCCCGCGGAGGAGCCGGCCACCAGCCGGATCGGCAGGCCGCGCTCCACGAAGACGGCGGCGACGCCCGCCTCGTAGGCGCCCTTGGCCCCGCCGCCCGAGAGCACGAGGGCGATCGGGGCGGCCGGCGGCCGCGTGGTGGGTCCGCACGCCGCGGCGGCCGCGGGCGCGGCCGCGTGGAGCGCCAAGCAGACGAGCGTGAGCTGCGCGAGGGCGCGGAGCGCGCGAGGAATCATGGCCCGGCTCTTACAACGAGCCGGGCCGCGCGTCAATCAGAACAGTCGGGCAGAAGAGCCGGGCTACTGGGGCGCGCGGGTGCGGCGGCGGGGCGCCGGTTATCCAGCACCATGCCGACCCGTCGCGCCAGGTACTCGATGGTGAACGGCTTGGTGATGACCGGTCCGGTGGGCTTGAGCCCCTGGGTCACCAGGAAGTCCCGGTCGTAGGCCGACATGAACATGACCTTCATGCCGGGGAGGAGCGGGGCGAGCCCGGCCGCCAGCTCGCAGCCGCTCATCCCGGGCATCACCACGTCGGTGAGCAGCAGGTGGATCGGCCCCGGATGCTCGGCCGCGACCCGGATCGCATCCTGGCCGTCCGAGGCCTCGAGCACGCGATACCCTTCACCGGCCAGCACGTCGCGGGCGAGCACCCGTACCCAGGGATCGTCGTCGACAACGAGAATGGTGCGCATCAGCCGACTCGCCGGCGCCGGGCGCGGGCCTGGATCGTGACGGGCCCCGTGGCGATCCGCGCGTCGCTGGCCGCGCGCTTCTCGCGCAGCCGCTCCAGCCAGAGCGCGCGCGGCATGGACGTGACGCGGACCGCGCGGTCCGCGCCGAGATTGCCGAGCGCGGCGGGAGCCTTCTCCGAGCGCTCGCGGTTGAGCCAGGACTCGAGCGGATAGAACTCGACGCTGCCGCAGGTCGGGCAGTGCCGGAACATGGCCGAGTCGAAGACGGTATTGCAATCGAGCTCCATGCAGAGCTTCGCGAAGCGTAGATCGATGCGTGGCAGGTCTCGCTGAAAAGTCATCCGACCCTCCCGTGGTGGCGGTTCGCGCCCCACTATTTCTGTGACCAGGCAGGCCGGAGAGCCCGGGGCCGGTACAACCCGCCGGTGGAGAAGGGACCGACACGTTGCCCCGTCCGCCGCGCGCCCGACCTGCCTGATCCGTACCGCGGTAGTGGGGGCAAGTCCTGTACCAACGGGGATGCGTCGTAGAATCAACCGCTTGCCGACATGCCCGCCGAGCGGGTTCCCCCGTTCTTCCGTGGCTGGGCAACGAACTACCCTGTTGCTCCGGTCGCTCTCTCTCCGCAGTTTCTGCGGAGCAAGGCCCCCGCGCGGGTCGCCTTGACAGCGCGCGCGCCGGCCCCGCATGATCCTGAATGGATGGATTCGCACGATCTCCCCTCGCTCCCCGCCGGCCGCGCGGCCACGCTCATCGCGGATGGCGCGCTCTCACCGATGGATCTGCTCGAGTCGTGCCTCGCGCGCATCGCGGAGCGCGACGCGGAGATCCGCGCGTGGGTCTACGTGGACGAAGCGGGCGCGCGCGCCGTCGCGCGCGAGCGCCACGACGAGGCGCGCGGGGGCCGGCGGCGCGGGCCGCTGCACGGCGTGCCGGTGGGCATCAAGGACATCTTCCACGTGGCGGGCATGACCACCACGTGCGGCGCCGCGCCCGTCTTTCACACCGTCGCCACCGAGGACGCGGCCGCGGTGGCGCGGCTCCGCGCGGCGGGCGCGATCATCCTCGGCAAGGCACACACCACCGAGTTCGCCTACTTCGAGCCCGGCCCCACGCGCAATCCGTGGAACCCGGCGCACACGCCGGGCGGCTCGTCCTCCGGCTCCGCGGCGGCGGTGGCCGCGCGCATGACGCCGCTGGCCCTGGGGACCCAGACGGTGGGCTCGCTGCTGCGGCCCGCCGCCTACTGCGGCGTGGTGGGCTTCAAGGGCACCCACGGCCTGATCCCCACCGAGGGCGTCGTGCCGCTCGCGTGGAGCCTCGACCACGTGGGCGTCTTCGCGCGCGCGGTCGCGGACGTGGCCCTGGCCGCCGGGGTGCTCGCGGGGCGCCCGCTCGCCGGCCCGGCGCCGCGGCCGCCGCGGCTCGCGTTGGCCCCCGAGCTGGTCGAGCGCGCCACCCCGGAGACCGCGGCCGAAGTGCGCGCGACGGCGGCGCGCCTCGCGCGCGCGGGCGCGACCATCGAGGAAGTGAAGCTGCCCGCGTCGTTCGCGGGCGTGCACGCGGCGGGCCGCGCGGTGCTCGAAGTGGAGGCGAGCGCCTATCACGAGGAGCTCTACCGGGTCCACGCCGCCGCCTACCGGCCGCGCACGCGCGAGCTGATCGCGGGCGGGCTCACGCGGCCCGCGGTGGCCTACGTGCGGGCGCAGCGCGCGCGGCTCGCCTTCCGCGAGGAGGTCATGCCGCTGCTCGCGGCCCACGACGCGCTGCTGTCGCCGACCGCGCCGGCGCCCGCGCCGGAAGGGCTCGGCGCGACGGGAGATCCCTGGTTCTGCGCGCCGTGGAGCTTCGCGGGCGTACCCGCGTGCTCGCTGCCGAGCGCGGTGTCGGCGCTCGGGCTGCCCCACGCGGTGCAACTCGTCGCGGCCGCGGAGCGCGACGCGGAGCTGCTCGCGGTGGCTGCATGGTGCGAGCGCGTGCTAGACTTCAAACTCTCACCATCGACGTAACGGTGCAAGCTTTGCGCAAGGAACGAGCGCGGTAGAAGGGTGGTTGATCAGCCAGTGGCAGACCCAGGTGGCCGGTTCGCGCTGAGGCGTTTCTTCTCGTCGTCGCGCTCTGCCTCCCCGCGTGGCCTCGCGCCGACGCAGCCCGCCCTCGCCACCGGCGTGATGAGCGGAGAGGTGCTCGCGGGCGCGGCGCGACCGCGGTCCTGGACCGCGCGCGTGCGCGACTTGCTGCTGCGCCGGTACGTCCTCTTCCCCCTCATCGCGGTGGTCGTGGCTCTCGCCACGCTCGTGGAGGTGCGCACCTCGGCGGTGCAGGCCCTCGTGCTCTCGCACGCGGCCGCCGTGCTGACCTACGGCGTGGAGGCGGGCCCGAGCCCGGCCATCCGCTTCCCGCGGACCGGCCCCTACGACGAGCGGCTCGGCTATACCCGGCTCGCCGGCTTCGTCGAGCGGCTCGAGGGGGCGGGCTATCGCGTCGAGCGCCAGGCGCGGCTCTCGCCCGGCCTCGACCGGCTGGCCGCGTGGGGCGTCGCGCTGCCGTACCGCGAGAAGACGCGCGCGGGGCTCGAGGTCCTGGACCGCGGGCAGCGGCCGCTCTACGCCACGCGCTATCCCGAGCAGGTCTACGAGCGCTTCGAGACGGTGCCGGCGCTGCTCGTCAACACGGTGCTCTTCATCGAGAACCGCAAGCTCCTCGAGACGGGCCATCCCTTCCGCAACCCGGTGGTGGACTGGCGGCGGCTCGCCAAGGCGGTCGGGGTCGAGGCGATCGGGCGCCTGGGCGGCGAGCGACACTCCATCGGGGCGAGCACGCTCCCCACCCAGCTCGAGAAACTCCGGCACTCGCCGGACGGGCGCACGCGCTCGCCGGGGGACAAGCTGCACCAGATGATCTCGGCGAGCCTGCGCGCCTACCAGGGCGGCGCGCAGACCGGGGCCACGCGCCGGCAGATCCTGGTGGACTACCTCGACTCGCTCCCCCTCGCCGCCGCGCCCGGTCACGGCGAGGTGCACGGCATGGGCGACGGCCTGCGCGTCTGGTACGGTCTCGACTTCAAGGAGGCCAACGCGCTCCTCGCGGCCAAGCCCGCGGTCTCCGACGCGGCGCGCGCCCATGTGTTCAAGCGCGCGCTCAGCCTGATCCTGGCGGTGCGGCGACCCTATCACTACCTGGTCGAGAATCCGCGCGCGCTCGAAGAGTTCACCGACAGCTACCTGCGCGTGATGGCCCGCGCGGGCGTGATCGACGCGGGCCTGCGCGACGCCGCGCTCGCGGCGCGGCTCGCGCCGCGCCCGGGCAGCGGGCCGGCCACCGTGGCCTTCGTGGAGCGCAAGGGCGCCAACCTGGTGCGCAGCCGGCTCACCACCCTGCTGAACGTGCCCGGCCTCTACGACCTCGACCGGCTCGATCTCACCGCCTCCAGCACGCTCGACGCGCGCGGCCAGGAGGCGGCGGCCCGGCTCCTGCGCTCGCTGCGCGAGGCCGCGACCATCGAGCGCCTCGGGCTCGTCGGGGAGAAGCTCCTGGGCGGCGGCGATCCCGCGCGCGTGCTCTACAGCGTCACGATCTACGAGCGCGGCCCCCACGCCAACCGGGTCCGCATCCAGACCGACAACCTCGACCAGCC
>DASQAL010000139.1:0-3096 GCA_035635775.1 Candidatus Acidiferrum sp. | reverse complement strand
GCGTTCGTCTCGATGATCGGCCACCTCAACCGGATGCTCTACGGCGCGCCCACCGCGGGCGTGCCGAGGGGCGAGGGGAACCGCTGGCCGCTGGTGCCGCTCGGCGTCTGCGTGACGGCCCTCCTCGTCCTCGGCATCTTGCTCCCCCCGCCGCTCCAGACGCTGCTGCGCCAGATCGTGGAGATCGTCGGCCCGTGACCCGCCTGGCCCAGCTCATGAGCGTCCTCGCCGCGACGCACGCCGATCGCGTGGCCGACGTCCGCCTGGTGCGGGGCAACGAGCTCCACTGCCGGGTCCCCCCGCCCGCGATCCCCGCGCTGGCCGCGCTCCTCCGCATGGGCTTCGGCGCGGAGCTGGTCTTCATGGCCGCCGGCGACCGCCGGGCCGATCGTGGGGTGTTCGAGGTCGCCTACCTGTTCGCCCCGGAACGGGAGAACTGGCTCGTCCACGCCACCGCCGCGGTTCCCGCCGCTGCCCCCGCGATCGTCTCGCTGGCCACGTTCCACTACCCGGCCTCGCGCTTCGAGCGGGAGATCTACGACCTCTTCGGGATCGTGGCCGAGGGCCACCCGGATCCCCGGCCGCTCGTACGCCACGCGTTCTGGCCGGCCGACTACTTCCCCCTGCGGAAGGACGCGACGGGGCGCGAGTTCACCGATGACGGGCGCGCCTTCCCGTTCACCGAGGTGGGCGGAGAGGGGGTGTACGAGATCCCGGTGGGCCCGGTGCACGCCGGGGTGATCGAGCCCGGCCACTTCCGCTTCAGCGTGGTGGGCGAGACGATCATCGACATGAAGTCGCGACTGTACTTCACCCACAAGGGTACCGAGAAGCTCTTCGAGGGCCGCGAGCCGGCCGCGGGCGTCGAGCTGGCCGAGCGCGTGTCCGGGGACACGACCGTCGGCCATTCCCTTGCCTTCTGCCAGGCGCTCGAGGCCGCCGCCGGCACCGCGGTGCCGGACCGCGCGCGCTGGCTGCGCGTGATCCTGCTGGAGATGGAGCGGCTCTACAACCACGTGGGCGACTTCGGCATGATCGCCAACGACACCGGCTACGCGGTGGCCCACTCCCACTGCTTCCGGATCCGGGAGCGGCTGCTGCGGCTCAACAAGCGTCTCACGGGGAACCGGCTACTCCGCGGCGGCGTCGTCCCCGGCGGCGTCGGTCACGACCTGCCGGCCGACCTGGATCTGCCTGATGAGCTTCAGGCCGCCCTCCGGGACTTCGACGAGATCGTCGGGCTCGCGCTGGAGAACACCCTCGTGATGGACCGCCTCGAAGGCACCGGCCAGCTGACCACGCGGATCGCGCGGGACCACGGCGTGCTGGGCTACGTCGCGCGCGCCTCCGGCATCGACGCCGACGTCCGGCGCGACCATCCCTTCGCGGCCTACGGGGATCTCGAGGTGCGGGTGCCCGCCTTCGAGGCGGGCGACGTCAAGGCGCGGACCCTGGTGCGGGTCGCGGAGGCGCGGGAATCGGTCCGGCTCATCCGCGAGGCGGTGACGCGGCTGCCCGCGGGGCCGCTGGCCGCGCCCCTGGGCCCGCTGCCGCCCTGGGAGCCGGCCTTCGGGCTGGTGGAGGGCTGGCGCGGGGCGATCCGGCACTGGGTGATGGCGGACGCCGCCGGTCGACTCCACCGCGTCAAGATCATGGACCCGTCATTCCTGAACTGGCGACCGCTGTCCTATGCGCTGCTGAAGAACATCGTGCCGGACTTCCCCCTCTGCAACAAGTCCTTCAACCAGTCGTACTCGGGCAACGATCTCTGACCGAGGCGTATACTGATTTCATGAAAACCGGACTGATCGTTCTGGGCGTGATCGTCCTCATCGTCGTCGGCGCCATCGGCTGGGCCATCGGCATCAACAACCAGCTCGTGGGCCAGGAGCAGGCGGTCAACGAGAAGTGGGCGCAGGTGCAGAACGTCTACCAGCGGCGCGCCGACCTCATCCCGAACCTGGTGGAGACCGTCAAGGGCTACGCGGCGCAGGAGCGGACCGTGCTCGAGGAAGTCACCAAGGCGCGCGCCAGCGTGGGCGCCATCAAGGCCACCCCCGAGCTCGTCAACGATCCCGCGGCGTTCCGCAAGTTCCAGGCGGCCCAGCAGGAGCTGAGCGGCGCGCTCGCGCGGCTGCTGGTCACCGTCGAGCGCTATCCCGATCTCAAGTCCAACCAGAACTTCCTGACGCTCCAGAGCCAGCTCGAGGGCACGGAGAACCGCATCGCGGTGGAGCGCATGCGCTACAGCGAGGCGGTGCGCGACTACAATACCCGCCTGCGGCTCTTCCCGGGCAGCCTGGTGGCCTCGCTGCGCGGATTCAAGGAGAAGGCCTACTTCGAGGCGGCGCCGGGTAGTCAGGACGCACCCAAGGTGAAGTTCTAGCGGGCGCGTCGAGCGGGAGGGGCCGTTGCTCCGCCATGCCGTGCTCGCCACGCTGCTCCTGGCCCTCCTGGCCGCGCCGGGCGCGGCGGCCCTCTCCGTCCCGCCGCCGCCCGATCGGCGCGTCAACGACTACGCGGGCGCGCTGGCCCCGGCCGACCGGGACCGCCTCGAGCAGCGGCTGATCGCCCGGGAGGCCGCCAGCCGCAACCAGGTCGTGGTCGCCGTCTTCCGCTCGCTTGCGGGCGAGAGCCTCGAGGGCTACTCGATCCGCCTGGCCAAGGCCTGGCGGATCGGCCAGAAGGGGCTCGACAACGGCGTCATCTTCCTCGTCTTCCTCGACGACCGGAAGATGCGCATCGAGGTCGGCTACGGGCTCGAGGGCAGCCTCACCGACGCCATCTCATCCTCCATTCTGCGAGACGTCGTGGCCCCGCGCTTCCGGGAGGGACGTACCGCGGACGGCATCGCGGCGGGCCTCGACGCCATCGACCGCGCGATCGCCGGCACCTACGTGCAGCCGCCTTCGGCGAGCCAGGAGCGTCGCGGGATCGATCTGGGCTTTCGGGAGCTGGCCGCGCTGTTCGTGGTGTTCGTGCTGATCACCATCCTCATTCAGAACCGCATGCAGAGCGCGGGGGTGCGGCGCCGCGGGTGGACGGGGGGCTCGTCGGGCTGGGGCGGGCCCTTCATCGGCGGGGGCGGGTTCGGCG
>DASQAL010000138.1:0-4787 GCA_035635775.1 Candidatus Acidiferrum sp. | reverse complement strand
CCAGCTGCTCGCCGACCAGTCGGTCTTCGTGAAGGCCGCGGTGAGCGGGGTGATCCGCGAGGCGGTGATCGCGGCCTGCCTCACCGCGGTGATGATCCTGGTCTTCCTGGGGAGCTGGCGCAGCACCGTCATCATCGCGGTGTCCATCCCGCTCTCGATCCTCAGCTCGGTGATCGCGCTCAGCATGCTCGGCGAGACGATCAACATCATGACCCTGGGCGGCCTCGCCCTCGCGGTGGGCATCCTGGTGGACGACGCCACCGTCACCATCGAGAACATCGAGCGCCATCGCGAGGGCGGCCACGGCGACCGGGAGGCGATCCTCGACGGCGCGGCCGAGATCGCGGTGCCCGCGCTGGTGTCCACCCTCTGCATCTGCATCGTGTTCCTGCCCATGTTCTTCCTGGGTGGGGTGGCCCGCTACCTCTTCGTCCCGCTGGCCGAGGCGGTGATCTTCGCGATGCTCGCCTCCTACGTGCTGTCCCGGACCCTGGTGCCGACCCTCGCGATGTACCTGCTCAAGCCGGCGCACGAGGGCGCGGCGGAGTCGCGGAATCCCCTCGTCCGCTGGCAGCGCGCGTTCGACCGCGGCTTCGATCGCGTCCGGGGCGCCTACCGGGACCTGCTCACCACCCTGGTCGGCCGGCGCGCGCTGTTCATTCCGCTCTTCCTGGGCACCTGTCTGCTCGCCTTCCTGCTCGCGCCGCTGCTCGGGCAGAACTTCTTCCCGGACACCGACAGCGGGCAGATCAGCCTACACATGCGGGCCAAGACCGGCACCCGCATCGAGGAGACCGCGCGGGTGGCGGACCTGGTGGAAGCGGCGATCCGGCGCGAGATCCCGGCCTCCGAGCTCGACGTGATCCTCGACAACATCGGGCTGCCCTACAGCAGCATCAACTGGATGCACAGCGCCTCCGGCGTGATCGGGGCCGCCGACGCGGACATCCTCGTCTCGCTGAAGGAAGGGCATCGCCCGACCGCGGACCACGTCCGGACCCTGAGGCGCGTTCTCCCGAAGGAGTTCCCCGGGGTGACCTTCTATTTCCTCCCCGCGGACATGGTGACCCAGATCATCAACTTCGGACTGCCTGCGCCGATCGACGTCCAGATCGACGGGGCGGACGTGGCGGGCAATCGCCGCGTCGCCGAGGAGATGCTGAACGAGCTCCGGCGGGTCCCGGGACTGGTCGACCTTCGGATCCAGCAGCCCTTCGACTACCCCAAGTTCGACGTGACGGTCGACCGTACCAAGGCGGGCCAGGGCGGCTTCACCGCGCGAGACATCGGCAACAGCCTCCTCGTGTCGCTGAGCGGGAGCTTCCAGACCACGCCGACCTTCTTCCTGAACTGGCAGAACGGGGTGAGCTACAACCTGGCAACCCAGACACCCCAGTACCGGATCCAATCCCTCTCCGACATCGAGAACATCCCGATCACTGCCGCCGGCGCGCCCGCGCCAGGGGCAACCCCGGCCGGAACCGCGGCGGGAACGACCGCCGCCGGGGCGCCCGCGGCCGGGTCGACCCGACCGGGGATCCTGGCCGACGTCGCGTCCATCACGCGGGCCAGCGAGATGGCGACGGTCTCGCACTACGACATTCGCCGCGTGGTGGACATTTACGGCGCGGTGCAGGACCGCGACCTCGGATCGGTGGGCCGAGACGTGTCGCGGATCGTGGAGGCGAGCCGGAAGCTCCTGCCGCGGGGGAGCTTCCTCACCGTGCGCGGGCAGATCGAGACCATGCGAACCGCCTACATCGGGCTGCTCGCGGGGCTGGGCTTCGCCATCGTGCTCGTCTACCTGCTGATCGTGGTGAACTTCCAGTCCTGGCTCGATCCCTTCATCATCGTCACCGCGCTGCCGGCCGCGCTGGCCGGGATCGTGGTGTTCCTCTTCCTGACCGGGACCACCCTCAGCGTTCCCGCCCTGATGGGCGCGATCATGAGCATCGGGGTCGCGACCGCCAACAGCATCCTGGTGGTGGCCTTCGCCAAGGGCAAGCTCGCCGAGCACGGGGACGCGGCCCAGGCGGCGGTGGAGGCCGGGTTCACCCGCTTCCGGCCGGTCCTGATGACCGCCCTGGCCATGATCATCGGCATGATGCCGATGGCCCTGGGGCTGGGAGAGGGCGGCGAGCAGAACGCGCCGCTCGGGCGTGCGGTGATCGGCGGGCTGCTGTGCGCCACCGTGGCGACGCTGGTCTTCGTTCCCGCCGTGTTCGCGCTGCTGCATGGGCGGCGGACCGAGGGGGCCCGGCCATGACCACCGAGCCGACCCTCGAGCCCACCACCCCGGCCGCCCCGCGTGGCCGCCGGCGCGCCGTCGCGCTCGTCGCGCTCGGGGTCGCCGCGCTCGTCCTGGCGCTCGGCATCTACTCGGGAGTCCGCGCCCGCAGCAAGGCGGACGCCACCCTCAAGCGGGAGACCGACGAGGCCGCCGTCACCACCGTGAACGTGGTGAATCCCAAGCCGGGCGATGCGGTCCGGGAGATCCGGCTGCCCGGTATCACCCAGGCCTTCATCGACGCGCCGATCTTCGCGCGCACCAGCGGCTACCTGAAGCGCTGGTACTTCGACATCGGCGCGCGGGTGAAGCAGGGCCAGCTGCTGGCCGAGATCGACTCTCCCGAGGTCGACCAGCAGCTCTTGCAGGCGCGCTCCGACCTGGAGACCGCGCAGGCCAATCTCCGCCAGGCCAAGATCACCGCGGACCGCTGGGAGGCGCTGCTGGAGAGCGGCTCGGTGTCCAAGCAGGAGACGGACGTGGCGGTCAGCGCGCTGAGCGCGATGAAGGCGACGGTGGACTCGAACGCGGCGAACGTCCGGCGGCTCGAGCAGCTGCAGGGCTTCGAGAAGGTCTACGCCCCGTTCGACGGGGTCGTCACCGCCCGGAACACCGATATCGGCGCCCTGATCGACGCGGGCTCGGCGACCGCCGCCCGGGAGCTTTTCCACATGGCGGCCATCCAGCGGCTCCGGGTGTTCGTCGCGGTCCCGGAGATCTACTCCCGGGCCGCGCGCACCGGCGCGGCCGCGGCCCTGACCCTCGACGAGTACCCGGGACGGGAGTTCCACGGCACGCTGGTGCGCAATGCCAGCGCGATCGATCCCGCGTCCCGCACCCTGCTCGTCGAGGTGGACGTTGACAATCCGAAGGACGAGCTGCTGCCGGGGGCCTACGTGTTCGTCCACCTGAAGCTGCCGCGGGAAACTCCGTCCGTCACGGTCCCGGCCAACACCCTGCTCTTCCGGGCGCAGGGGCTGCAGGTCGGGGTGGTCCGGGACGGACAGGCCCAGCTCGTGCCGGTGACGATCGGGCACGACTACGGCGCGACCGTCGAGATCGTGGCGGGGGTCCAGCCGACCGACCAGGTCATCGTGGCCCCCTCGGACTCGCTCACCAGCGGGACCCGCGTGCGGATCGCCGGCGCGCCGGCCGGGACCGGGCGATGAAGAGGCAAGCCGCCGCCCTCGCCGGGCTCACCGCCCTCCTCCTCGGCGGCTGCATGGTCGGCCCCGACTACGTCAAGCCGTCGGCGCCGTCGACCCCGGCCTACAAAGAGAACGAGGGGTGGAAGGTGGCGCAGCCGAGCGATCACCTGCCGCGCGGGGCCTGGTGGGACCTGTTCGCCGATCCCGACCTCCGCGCGCTCGAGGAGGAGGTCGCCACCGCCAACCAGGATCTGAAGATCGCGGAGGCCCGGCTGCGCGAGGCGCGCGCCGCGGTCCGCTTCAACCGGGCCGGCCTGTTTCCCACGATCTCCACCACGCTGGGACCGCGCTCGGTCCGCGAGTCGGCGAACCAGCCGTTCCTGTCGTCCGGTTTCCGCCCCGGCAGCTCCGGGGACTTCCTCTGGTCGCTCGACATGTCGTACGAGGTGGACCTGTGGGGCCGGGTGCGAAGGACGGTGGCGTCGGCCCGCCACGAGGCCCAGGCGACCGCCGCCGATCTGGAGACGGCCCGGCTCAGCCTTCAGGCCGAGCTGGCGATCGACTACTTCGAGCTGCGGGCGGCCGACGCGCAGCAGCAGCTGCTGGACGAGACGGTGAAGGCCTTCGAAGCCGCGCTGCGCCTCACCATGAATCGCTTCCAGGGTGGGGCGGCTCCGAAGTCGGACGTGGCCCAGGCCCAGACGCAGCTCGATACGACCCGGGTGCAGGCCACCGACATCGCGGTCCAGCGGGCCCAGTTCGAGCACGCGATCGCGATCCTGATCGGCAAGCCACCCGCCGCCTTCAGCCTGCCCCCCCGGCCACTGGACACCCGGCCGCCCGACATCCCGGTAGGCCTGCCGTCGCAGCTTCTGGAGCGCCGGCCGGACATCGCGGCGGCCGAGCGGCGGGTCGCCGCGGCCAACGAGCAGATCGGCATCGCCCGCGCCGCCTACTATCCGACCGTGATGCTCAACGCGTCGGTCGGGTTCGAGGGCAGCACCTTCGGCAATTTCTTCAACGGGTCGAGCCTCCTGTGGGCGGTCGGGACGTCGATCACGCAGACGATCTTCGACGGGGGGCGCCGGCGCGCCACCTCGGACGCGGCGCGCGCCAGCTACGACGCGACCGTCGCGAGCTACCGGCAGGCCACCCTGACCGCGTTCCAGCAGGTCGAGGACAACCTGACCGCGCTCCGCGTCCTGGAGCAGGAGGCGCAGCAGCAGCGCCAGGCGGTGGAGTCGGCCCAGCTGTCGCTGCAGCTGTTCACGAACCGCTACCGCGGCGGGGTGGACAACTACCTCCAGGTGATCACCGCTCAGACCGTCGCGCTCACGAACCAGCGCAACGAG
>DASQAL010000137.1:0-23662 GCA_035635775.1 Candidatus Acidiferrum sp. | reverse complement strand
CTTGATGTAGTTGAGGCTATATTTCGACGCCTCGACGTCGAGCGGGGTCTCTTCATTGACGTCGCGGAGCGCGACGACGTCCTTGTGGCGGTAGAGCGCGTTGTCGTCGAAGTTGAGCTTGGCGTCGAGCGCCAGGACGCGGCCGTCCTTGGTGACCACGAGCGGATTGATCTCGGCCAGCGAGCAGTCCTTGTCGAGATACGCGCGGAAGAGGTTCAGGATCAGGCCCACCCCCGCCTTGAACTGGTCGCCCTTGAGCCCCAGGCCGAAGGCCAGGTTGCGGGCCTGGAAGGCCTGCAGCCCCAGCGCGGGGTCCGTCCACTCCCGGATGATCTTCTCCGGGTGGGTGGCCGCGACCTCCTCGATCTCCATACCGCCCGCCTGCGAGGCCATCACCACGTGGGTGCCGCGGCCGCGGTCGAGCGTCATCGAGAGGTAGAGCTCGGTGGCGATCGGGGAGGCCTCCTCCACCAGGACCTTCAGCACCTTGATGCCCTCGGGCGGGGTCTGCGGCGTCTTCAGCATCATGCCGAGGATCTGTTGGGCTGCCGCCTCGGCGCCCGCCGCGTCGTCGGCCAGCTTCACGCCGCCCGCCTTGCCGCGCCCGCCCGCGTGCACCTGGGCCTTCACCACCACCCGGCCGCCCAGCTTCTGGGCGATGACGCGCGCCTGGGCGGGGGTCTCGGCCACGTCCCCGCTGGGGACGGGCACGCCGAACTCCTTGAGGATCGCCTTGCCCTGGTACTCGTGGATCTTCATGCGATCAGGGCGCCGCCTTCTTGTGCCCGCGAATCTTCCGCATGATCCACACGATCGGATCGAAGTTGTCGGCCATCCGCTCTTTCATGGGAATGATGGCGTTGTCCGTGATGTGGATGTGCTCGGGGCAGACCTCGGTGCAGCACTTGGTGATATTGCAGAGCCCGACGCCGGCCTGCTCGCGCACGAACTCGGTGCGGTCGCGGGTGTCGAGTGGGTGCATCTCGAGCCCGGCGATCTTGATGAAGAAGCGCGGACCCGCGAAGCGCTTCTTGAGATCGTGGTCGCGAATGACGTGGCAGACGTCCTGGCACAGGAAGCACTCGATGCACTTGTGGAACTCCTGGCCGCGATCGACGTCCTCCTGCATCATCCGGTACTTGCCGTCCGGATCCGGCGGCTTGAGCCGCAGCGGCGGCACCTGCTTGGCCTTCTCGTAGTTGTAGGACACGTCGGTGACCAGGTCCCGGATGATCGGGAAGGCCCGGATGGGCGCCACCGAGATGGGCTCGCCTTCCTTGAAGATGTCCATCCGGGTCATGCACATGAGCCGGGGCTTGCCGTTGATCTCCGCGCTGCAGGAGCCGCACTTGCCCGCCTTGCAGTTCCAGCGGCAGGCCAGATCCTGGGCCTGGGTGGCCTGGATGCGGTGGATGATGTCGAGCACGACCATGCCCTCGCCACCCTCGACCTGGTACTCCTGGAAGGCGCCGGCCTCGGGGCCGCCGCGGAACACCCGCATCGTGAAGGTCGTCGCCATCACTTTCTCTCCTGGACGAGGGCCTTCAGCTCGGCGGGCATCTGGGGCAGCGGCTCGCGCCGGATCTCGAGCGCGCCGTCGCGCTGGCGCAGCACCAGGTTGACGGTGCCCCACTGGTCGTCCGTGTACGGGTGGTCGTCGCGGGTGTGGCCGCCGCGGCTCTCCTTGCGCTCGAGCGCCGCCATCGCGCAGCACTCGGCCACCGTGAGCAGCGAGCCGAGGTCCAGCGCGGTGTGCCAGGCGGGGTTGTAAGTGCGCCCGCCCTCCACGCGCACCTTCCCGGCGCGCTGCTTGAGCACCTCGAGCTTCTTGAGCGCTTCCTTGAGCTCCGCCTCCACGCGGATGATCCCGACCAGGTCCTGCATCGTCTCCTGCAGATCGGCCTGGATCGAGTAGGGGTTCTCGCCGCCGGTGCGGGTGAAGGGCTCGAGGATCTGCCGGGCGAGGGACTCCACCTGCCCCGAGTCCACCGTGATCTGCCCGCCCAGGTTCTTGGCATAGAGCGCCGCGTGCAATCCCGCGCGCCGGCCGAAGACCAGGAGATCCGAGAGCGAGTTGCCGCCGAGACGGTTGGACCCGTGGAGCCCTCCGGCCGCCTCACCCGCCGCGAAGAGGCCGGGCACCGTGGCGGCGGTGGAATCGGCGTCCACCCGCACACCGCCCATCACGTAGTGGCAGGTGGGCCCGACCTCCATGGGCTCCTTGGTGATGTCCACGCCCGCCAGCTCCTTGAACTGGTGATACATGGAGGGCAGCCGCTTCCGGATGTAGTCGACCGGCCGGCGCGAGGCGATGTCGAGGAAGACGCCGCCGTGCGGGCTCCCCCGTCCGGCCTTCACCTCGGAGTTGATGGCGCGGGCCACCTCGTCGCGGGGCAGCAGGTCGGCGGTGCGGCGGTTGTTCCTCTTGTCGGTGTACCACCGGTCGGCTTCGGCTTCGTTGTCCGCCGTCTCGCCTTTGAAGAACTCGGGGATGTAGTTGAACATGAACCGCTCGCCCTTGTTGTTCTTGAGCGTCCCGCCGTCGCCCCGCACGCTCTCCGTCACCAGGATGCCGCGCACCGACGGCGGCCACACCATGCCCGTCGGGTGGAACTGGACGAACTCCATGTCGATGAGGTCGGCGCCCGCCCAGAGGGCCAGCGACTGGCCGTCCCCGGTGTACTCCCAGGAATTGGAGGTGATCTTCCAGGCCTTGCCGATGCCGCCGGTGGCCAACACCACCGCCTTGGCCTTGAAGAGGACGAACTTGCCGGTATTGCGCCAGTAGCCGAAGGCCCCGCCCACGCGGTCGCCGTCCTTGAGCAGCCGCTCGATCTTGCACTCCATGTAGACGTCGATGCCCTGGTGGATGCCGTGGTACTGCAGGGTGCGGATCATCTCGAGCCCGGTGCGGTCCCCCACGTGGGCCAGGCGCGCGTAGCGGTGGCCGCCGAAATCGCGCTGCAGGATGAGGCCGTCCTTGGTGCGGTCGAAGAGCGCGCCGTAGCGCTCCAGCTCCAGCACGCGGTCCGGCGCCTCCTGGGCGTGGAGCTGGGCCATGCGCCAGTTGTTGAGCATCTTGCCGCCGCGCATGGTGTCGCGGAAGTGGACCTGCCAGTTGTCCTCCGGATAGACGTTGCCCATGGCCGCCGCGATGCCACCCTCGGCCATCACGGTGTGCGCCTTGCCGAGGAGCGACTTGCAGACGAGCCCCACCGAGGCGCCCTGGGCGGCCACCTCGATGGCCGCGCGGAGGCCGGCGCCGCCCGCCCCGATCACCAGGACGTCGTGCTCGTGGGTCTCGTAGTCCACGGGCGCCATCAGATGATCCTCCAGTCGCGGATGATCCCCATGGAGACGAGCCGGATGTAGAGATCCGTCAGGCCCACGCTGAAGAGGGACAGCCAGGCGAACACGGGATGCTGCTCGTTGAGCCGGGTGATCCCGCGCCACAGCGAGTAGCGCACCGGCGCCTTGGAGAACACGTCCACTACCCCGCCGCACACGTGCCGGCACGAGTGGCAGGAGAAGGTGTAGCCGGCCAGGAACAGCACGTTGATCCACATCACGATGGTGCCCACCCCGATCCCGAAGCCGTCCTTGAAGCGGAAGGCCAGGATCGCGTCCCAGGTCAGCATCACGATGAAGAGCACCGCCACGTACCAGGCGTAGCGGTGGAAGTTCTGGATGAACAGCGGGAAGCGCGTCTCCCCGGAGTACCCGGACTGGGCGTCCCGCACCGCGCAGGCCGCCGGGGCGAGCCAGAAGGAGCGGTAGTAGGCCTTGCGGTAGTAGTAGCAGGTCAGGCGGAAGAGGCCCGGCCCCCCCAGGATGAGGAGCGCGGGCGACACCACCCCGATGATCGGGAATGTGAAGTCGGGCAGGGTCCATCCGCCGAAGCTGTGGTGCAGGCACGCCTTGGTGAGGCAGGGCGAGTAGAAGGGCGAGAGATACGGGTTCGCGAAATAGTGCGCGTTCTGGAAAGCGGCCCACGTCGAGTAGACGATGAACGCCAGCAGGACCACCACCACCGTGACCGGCAGCACCCACCACGAATCCGTCCGCAGGTGAGCATCCGCGATCGGCGGCCGCGCCTCGCCGAGGATGCGTCCGCCCTGCCTCTGCGCCGTTGCGCCGTTCATTCGTTCTCCCTTGCGTAGGCCTTCATACCGTCCTGATAGAGATCACCGCCGTGGCAGTCGTTGACCACGATGGCGGGGAACCCGGCCACCTCGAGGCGCCGGATGGCCTCGGTGCCGAGATCCTCGTAGGCCACGATCTCGAGCTTCTTCACGAAGCCCGCGAGCACCGCGCCCGCTCCGCCGATGGCGCCGAAGTAGACGGCCTTGTGCTGGCGGAGCGCGTCCTTCACCGGCTGGGAGCGCGCGCCCTTGCCGAGCGTGCCCTTGAGACCGAGCGCCAGGAGCTTCGGGGTGAACTTGTCCATGCGCCCGCCGGTGGTGGGGCCGATGGAGCCCACCACGTCGCCGGGCCGCGCGGGCGAGGGCCCGGTGTAGTAGATGATCTGGCCCCGCACGTCGATGGGCAGCGGCTGGCCTGCGTCCATCAGCGGGAGCAGCCGGGCGTGGGCGGCGTCGCGCGCGGTGTACATCACGCCGGTGATGCGCACCCGGTCGCCCGCCTTCAGCGCCTCCACGTCGGCGTCGCTGAGCGGCGGCGTGACCTCCTTGATCCCGTCGGCCGCCACCGTGATCATCGCCCCTCACCCCAGCCCTCTCCCCAGAGGGGAGAGGGAGCCTCGAACCCTCGCCCCCGCAGGGGGAGAGGGCAGGGTGAGGGGGCGGTTCTCGCCCTCACAGCGAAACTTCCTTGTGACGGTGCGCGTGGCACTCGATCGTCACGGCCACCGGCAGGCTCGTGATGTGGCAGGGATACGTGAGAATGTGGATGCCGAAGGCGGTGGTGTCGCCGCCGTAGCCCTGGGGCCCGATGCCGAGCCGGTTGGCGCGCTCGAGCACCTCGCGCTCCACCGCGGCCACCACCGGATCCGGATTCGGCGCGCCCAGCTCCCGGAAGAGCGCCTTCTTGCTGAGCCGCGCGGCCTGCTCGAAGGTGCCGCCCACACCGACCCCCGCGATCAGCGGCGGGCAGGCGTCGGGGCCCGCGGTGCGGATGCACTCGACGATCCACTCCTTGACGCCGTCCACGCCCTCGGCGGGAGTGAGCATCTTGTACTTCGAGCGATTCTCGCAGCCGCCCCCCTTGGCCATGATCTGGATCCGCAGCTCGCTGCCCGGCACCACGTCCAGGTGGATCACCGCCGGGGTATTGTCGCCGGTGTTCACCCGGTCGAAGGGCGAGCGCACGATGGAGGCGCGGAGGTAGCCCTCCTTGTAGCCCTGGCGCACGCCCTCGTTGATCGCGTCGTAGAGGCCGCCGCCGGTGACGTGCACGTCCTGCCCCAGCTCGAGGAAGCAGACCACGAAGCCGGTGTCCTGGCAGTACGGGATCTTCTTGGTCCGGGCCAGCTCCGCGTTCTGCTGCAGGATCTGGAGCACCTGCCGCCCGGCCGGGGAGCGCTCGGTCTGGAGCGCGCCCGCGAAGGCCCGCAGCATGTCGGGCTCGAGGGAATAGTTCGCCTCCATGCAGAGCTTCTTGACCGCGTCGACGATCGCGGAGACGTGGATCTCGCGCATGCGGCTACTTCTTGGCCATCGAGGCGAAGAACTCCCGCTGCCGTCGCGCCATCTCCTCCGGCGCCAGGTCCTCCACGTGGGTGGCGAGCCCCCACCGGTGGCCGGACGGGTCCTCGACCTGGCCGAAGCGGTCGCCATAGAACATGTCGGTCACCGGCATCAGCGCCTTGGCGCCCGCCGCGACCGCCTGCTTGAAGGCGGCGTCGACGTCAGGGACGTACACGTAGAGCGAGCCGCCCGGCCCGCCCAGCGTGACCGGCGCGAGGCAACCCATGGACGGCGCCTCGTCGCCCAGCATGATCCGGGAGGTCCCCACCCGGATCTCGGCGTGCATGATGCTTTTGCCGTCCGGGCCCGGCACCCGCATGATCTCCTCGGCGCCGAAGGCCTTTTTGTAGAACTCGATGGCCTCGGCCCCGTTCCGGACGGTCAGGGCGGGCGTTACCGTCTGATACCCCTCGCGGACTGCGTTCGACATGGCTGCCCTCCTCATTACCCCGCCCCTCACCCTGCCCTCTCCCCTGAGGGGAGAGGGGGGACTAGAGTTTCAATTTGTCGACGAGCTCGCGGACCGCGGCGGCCGACTTGTCGAAGGCGGCCTGCTCGTCGGCCTGGAGCTTGATCTCGATGATCTGCTCCACGCCTCGGCGGCCGAGCTTCACCGGCACGCCCACGTAGAGGCCCTTCGTGCCGTATTGCCCGTTCAGGTAGGCCGCGCAGGGCAGGATCCTCTTCTTGTCCTTGAGAATGGCCTCCACCATCTCCACCGCGGAGGCGGCCGGCGCGTAGTAGGCGCTGCCCGACTTGAGAAAGGCCACGATCTCGGCCCCGCCGTTGGCGGTGCGCGTGACCAGGGCCTGGATCCGGTCCGCCGGGAGCAGGTCGGTGATCGGGATGCCCGCCACCGTGGAATACCGCGGGAGCGGCACCATGGTGTCGCCGTGGCCGCCCAGCACGAAGGCGGTCACGTTCTCCACCGACACCTGCAGCTCCTGGGCGATGAAGGTGCGGAACCGCGCGGAGTCGAGCACGCCCGCCATGCCGATGACCCGCTCGGTCGGGAAGCCCGACTTCTTCCAGGCGAGCTGCACCATGGCGTCGAGCGGGTTGGTGACCAGGATCAGGATCGCGTTCCTCGAGCGGCTCACCACCTGCTCGACCACCGAGCCCACGATCTCCGCGTTCTTGAAGAGCAGGTCGTCGCGGGTCATGCCCGGCTTGCGAGCCAGGCCGGCGGTGATCACCACGATGTCCGAGTCCGCCGTCTCGTCGTAGCCGTTGGTGCCGATCAGGCGGGAGTCGTAGCCGTGGATGGGCCCGGCCTGGGCCAGGTCGAGCGCCTTGCCCTGCGGGATCCCCTCGACCACGTCCACCAGGACCACGTCGCCCAGCTCCTTCTCGACGGTGTACTGGGCGACGGAGGCGCCGACGTTGCCGGCGCCGATGACCGAGATCTTGGGTCGCGCCATTTACAGGGTCTCCATGCTCTTGATGATGGCGGTGCCGAACTCCGAGCACTTGACTTCCTTGGCCCCGTCCATCAGGCGGGCGAAGTCGTAGGTGACCGTCTTCTGGGCGAGGGTCTTCTCGATGCCCGCGATGATCCGGTCCGCCGCCTCGGTCCAGCCCATGTAGCGCAGCATCATCTCGCCGGAGAGGATGACCGAGCCCGGGTTGACCTTGTCCTGCCCCGCGTACTTGGGCGCGGTGCCGTGGGTGGCCTCGAACAGGGCGTGGCCGGTGTCGTAGTTGATATTGGCGCCGGGCGCGATGCCGATGCCGCCCACCTGCGCGGCGAGCGCGTCCGAGATCAGGTCGCCGGTCAGGTTGCAGCACGGGATCACGTCGAACTCGTCGGGGCGCGTCAGGATCTGCTGCAGGAAGGCGTCGGTGATGGCGTCCTTCACCAGCATCTTACCCGCGGGCGGCTTGCCCCCGCACTCGTCCCAGGAGACGAGGCGGTCCGAGAACTCCCGCTTGGCCAGCTCGTAGCCCCACTTCATGAACTGACCCTCGGTGTACTTCTGGATATTGCCCTTGTGGACGAGCGTCACGTTGCGCCGGCCGTTCTCGATCGCGTAGCGCATGGCCGCGCGGGTGAGCCGCTCCGAGCCCTCCTTGGAGATCGGCTTGACTCCGATCGAGGAGGAGTTGGGGAAGCGGATCTTCTTGACCCCCATCTCGTTCTGGAGGAAGTCGATGACCTTCTTGGCCTCGGGGGTGCCGGTCATCCACTCGATGCCCGCGTAGATGTCTTCCGTGTTCTCGCGGAAGATCACCATGTCGATCTTCTCGGGGTGCTTCACCGGCGAGGGCACACCCTTGAACCAGCGCACCGGCCGGAGGCAGACGTAGAGATCCAGCTCCTGGCGGAGGCTGACGTTCAGCGAGCGGAAGCCCTCGCCCACCGGCGTGGTGAGCGGGCCCTTGATGGCCACCAGGTACTCGCGGATGACGTCGAGGGTCTCGGGGGGCAGCAGGTTCGGCGGGCAGTCCTTGCCGTACACCGCCGCCGCCTTCTCACCCGCGTAGACCTCGGCCCACGCGATCTTCCGGCGTCCCTTGTAGGACTGGGCCACCGCGGCGTCCAGCACGCGGACGGAGGCGGCCCAGATGTCGGGGCCGGTGCCGTCGCCCTCGATGAACGCGACGATCGGGTGCTCGGGCACCTGCAGCTTGCCGTGGCTGATCGTGATCTTCTCGCCCGCCGGAATCTTGACTCTCGCTGCCGCCATTGGAGCGTCTCCTTGCTCGGAGTTATGTGAGGGCGTTCAAGGCTGAGCCCGCCTTGAACCACCCGATCTGCTCGTCGGTCATCGTCTGCAGGCACTGGATGGGAACCATCTTGCCGTCCGGCTTGTGGATCACCACCTCCACCGGCTTGCCGGGCGCGAGCGCGGCCAGCCCGCGCACGCTCACGCGGTCCGGCTGCTCGAAGAGATCGTAGTCCGACGTCTTGGCGAAGGTCAGGGGCAGGATCCCCTGCTTCTTGAGGTTCGTCTCGTGGATGCGGGCAAAGCTCTTGACGATGACCACCTTGCACCCGAGGTAGCGGGGCGACATGGCGGCGTGCTCGCGGCTACTGCCCTCGCCGTAGTTCTCGTCGCCGATCACGACCCAGCCGATCCCCTTGGCCTTCAGATCCCGCGCGTTCTGGGTGAAGGTCTTGACCTCAGCGGTGATCGGGTTGACGCCCTTGCCCGCCTGGCCGGTGAAGGCATTGACCGCGCCCAGGAACATGTTGTCGCTGATGCGGTCGAGGTGGCCACGGTAGCGCAGCCACGCGCCCGCCGGCGAGATGTGGTCGGTGGTGGTCTTGCCCTTCGTCTTCACCAGGATCGGCAGCTCCCCGAAGTCGTGCCCATCCCAGCGCGGGAACGGTTGCAGGAGCTGCAGGCGCTCGCTGTTCGGCGCGATCGCGACCTGCACGCTATCGCCGTCGGCGGCGGGCGCCTCGAAGCCCGCGTCGCCGCCCGCGAAGCCCTGGGCCGGCAGCTCCTCGCCTTCCGGGGCGGTGAAGCGGAACGGCTTGCCGTCCGGCCCGGGAATCGTCCCGTGCACCGGGTCGAACTCGAGCGTGCCCCCGAAGGCCAGCGCGGTGACGATCTCCGGGCTGGTCAGGAACGAGAGCGTGGAGGCGCTGCCGTCATTGCGCCCCGGGAAGTTGCGGTTGAACGAGGAGACGATGGTATTGGTCTCCTCCTTGCCCACGTCGCTGCGCTTCCACTGCCCGATGCAGGGGCCGCACGCGTTGGCGAGGACGGTGCCCCCGATCTTCTGGAAGGTGTCCACCATGCCGTCGCGCTTGATCGTCTGGTAGATGCGCTCCGAGCCCGGCGTCACCAGGAACGGGGTCTTGGCCTTGACCCCCGCCTTCAGCGCCTGCATCGCGATGTGGGAAGCCCGCCGCATGTCCTCGTACGAGGAGTTGGTGCAGGAGCCGATGAGGGCCTGGCGGATGCCCGCGGGCCAGCCCTCCTTCTTCACCTCGGCGGCGAGCTTCGAGATGGGTCGCGCCCGGTCCGGCGAGTGCGGGCCCACGATGTGCGGCTCCAGCTCCGAGAGGTTGATCTCCACGACCTCGTCGTAGACCTTCCGCGGGTCGCGGATGACGTCCGGATCGGCGACCAGGTGCTGGCGGTGCTGCTCGGCCAGCCGCGCGATGTCCGCGCGCTCGGTGGCGCGCAGGTAGGCGGCCATGCGGTCGTCGAAGTGGAAGAGCGAGGTGGTCGCGCCCAGCTCCGCGCCCATATTGCAGATCGTGCCCTTGCCGGTGGCGCTGATGGACTCCGCCCCCGGCCCGAAGTACTCGATGATCTTGTTGGTGCCGCCCTTGACGGTCAGCAGCCCGCAGAGATAGGTGATGACGTCCTTGGGTGAGCTCCAGCCGGTGAGCTTGCCGGTGAGATGCACGCCGATCAGCTTGGGATCGAGCACCTCCCACGCGAGCCCCGCCATGGCTTCGCCGCAGTCCGCGCCGCCCACCCCGATGGCGGCCATGCCGAGGCCGCCCGCGTTGGGGGTGTGGGAGTCCGCGCCGATCATGAGGCCGCCCGGGAAGGCGTAGTTCTCGAGCACCACCTGGTGGATGATGCCGGCCCCGGGCTTCCAGAAGCCGATGCCGTACTTCTTCGACGTCGAGTGGAGGAAGTCGTAGGCCTCCCGGTTCTCGTCGATCGCGCGCTGCATGTCCTCGGCCGCGCCGCTCTCCGCGCGGATCAGGTGGTCGCAGTGCACCGTGCTGGGCACCGCCACCTGCTTCTTGCCCGCCTGCATGAACTGCAGGAGGGCCATCTGGCCGGTGGCGTCCTGGAGCGCCACCCGGTCCACCCGCAGCCGCAGCTGGGCCTTGCCCCGGCTCCATTCCTGCTTGGCGAAGTCATCGGCGTGCGCGACCAGGATCTTCTCGGCCAGGGTGAGGGGGCGGCCGAAGCGCCGGCGCGCCTGATCGAGCTTGGCGGGCATGGATTCGTACAGCCGCTTGACCTGGTCAACCGACATGGTGGGCCTCCTCGACCGGGCGCCGCCGGCTCCTCACGAGCGTAGGCGAACCGCACACATACGTATCGCCTCCCACCTGGTGAGAGGCAGAAGGCGACTAGATAAAATCCGTAGTTACGCTAACATGACGCCCCTGAGAGGTCAAGGAAGGGCCCCTACGCACCCATGTCCGACCCCATCGAAGACTACGCGCTCATCGGGGACGGCGAGACCGCCGCCCTGGTCTCGCGCGGGGGATCCATCGACTGGCTCTGCGTCCCCCGCTTCGACTCCCCGGCCTGCTTCGCCGCCCTGCTGGGCGGGCCCGAGCACGGGCGCTGGGCGCTCGCGCCACGCGACGGGGCACGCGCGGTGCACCGTCGCTACCGGGACGACACGCTCGTGCTGGAGACCAGCTTCGAGACGGACACCGGTGCCGTCACCATCGTGGACTGTATGCCGCAGCGCGACGGGCCGCCGGTGGTCATCCGCCAGGTCGTCGGCCTCCGGGGCACGGTCGCCATGCGCATGGAGCTGGTGATTCGTATGGACTATGGCTCGGTGGTGCCCTGGGTGCGCCGCTCCGCCCGTGGAATCCGCGCGGTGGCCGGCCCCGACGCCCTCCTGCTCACCACCGACGTGCCGCTCCGCGGCGAAGAGCTCACCACCGTCGCCGACTTCCCCGTCTCCGCCGGTGAGCATCGCTCGCTCGCGCTGGCCTGGCACCCGTCGCACCTTCCCTCGCCGGAGCCGGTCGACGCCGACGCCGCCGTCGCGGAGACCGAGGCGTGGTGGCGACGATGGGCCGGGCGCTGCACCTACGAGGGCCCCGATCACGACGCGGTGCTGCGCTCCCTCATCACGATCAAGGCCATGATCTACGAGCCCACCGGCGGAATCGTCGCCGCGCCGACCACCTCCCTGCCCGAGCGGCTGGGCGGCGTACGCAACTGGGACTACCGGCTGTGCTGGGTGCGGGACGCGACGTTTGCTCTCTACGCCCTGATCCTGGGCGGCTATCTCGACGAGGCGCGTGCCTGGCGACAGTGGCTGCTTCGCGCCCTCGCGGGCACCCCCGCCCAGCTCCAGATCATGTACGGCCTCGGAGGCGAGCGGCGGCTGACCGAGCTCGAGCTGCCGTGGCTCCCCGGCTACGAGCGATCCGCGCCGGTGCGCATCGGCAACGCCGCTCATGCTCAGTTTCAATTGGACGTCTGGGGCGAGATGCTCGACGCGACCTACGCGGGCACGCGGGCCGGGCTCGCGCCGGACGCGGACGACTGGCGCGTGATCAACACCCTCATGCAGCATCTCGAATCCGTGTGGACGGAGCCGGACGAAGGCATCTGGGAGGTGCGGGGGCCGCCCCGGCACTTCACTCACTCCAAGGTAATGGCGTGGGTGGCCGCCGACCGGATGGTGAAGATGAGCGAGGCGGCCGGCCGAGAGGCGCCGACCGATCGGTGGCGCGTGCTGCGGGACACGATCCACGAGGACGTCTGCCGGCGCGGCTTCGATTCCGGCCGCAACGCGTTCGTGCAGTCCTACGGCGCCTCCGAGCTCGACGCGAGCCTCCTCATGATCCCGCTCGTGGGCTTCCTGCCCGCCGAGGATCCGCGGGTGCGTGGGACGGTGGCGGCGATCGAGCGGGAGCTACTCGTGGACGGACTCGTCCAGCGCTATCCCACCGAGTCCGGCGTGGATGGCCTCCCGCCGGGCGAAGGACTCTTCCTCGCCTGCTCGTTCTGGCTGGTGGACAACCTGGTCTTGCTCGGGCGGCGCGACGAGGCGCGCCGGCTCTACGACCGGCTGCTCGCGCTGCGCAACGACGTGGGGCTGCTCGCCGAACAATACGATCCCCGCGGCCGCCGCCAGCTCGGCAACTTCCCCCAGGCGCTGTCCCACATCGCGCTCGTCAACAGCGCCTGCAACCTGTCCCAGGCGGGGCGCCCCGCCCGCCTCCGCGCGGACGCGTGAGCCCTCACCCGCCGAGTCGGGGTCTCAGTGAGACGGCTGTGGAGCGGCGACGGCCTCCCGGATCACGCGCACCGCGGACAGTCCAAACAGCGCGGCGATCCCCAGCCCGACGAGAATGTCCGGCCAGGCCGAGCCGGTCAGGCCCACGCCCAGCGCGGCCAGGAGGACCCCGCCGTTGGCGATCACGTCGTTCCGGGAACACAGCCACGCCGACCGCATGTTGATGTCGTCGGCCCGGTGGCGCCAGAGGAGCACGAGCACGACGGCGTTCGCGACCAGGGCGGCGAGGGCCACGGCCCACATGATCTGCGCTTCCGGCGTCAGGCCCCGGGCGAGCTTGGAGCAGACCTCGACCACGATCACGATCCCGAAGGCGGCCATGATGATGCCCTTGAGCAGGGCCGCGCGGCTTTGCCATGCGGGCGCACGGGCGATCACGTACAGGCTGAAGCCGTACACGATCGCGTCGCCCAGCATGTCCACGGAGTCGGCCAGCAGCGCGGTCGAGTGGGCGATGACCCCGGCCACGAGCTCGGCCAGGAACATGCCGAGATTGATCCACAGGACCGCGTGGAGCACCCGCCGCTGCTGGGCGTGCACCGGGCGGATCTCGCAGCAGTCGTCCATGCCGTCAGTCTACCCGACCGGCCCGGCCCCGTCCGCGGCCGCCGCGATCCGCCGGCGCACGTCTTCCATCTCGGCGGGGCCGGCGTACCGCCCTCGCGGCCAGAAGAAGCCGCGCAGGCCGTCGCCCCGTCGCCGCGGCACCACGTGCACGTGCAGGTGCGGCACGCTCTGGCTCACCCGGTTGTTGACCGCCACGAAGGAGCCGTCGGCGCCGAGCGCCGCCTCCACCGCCCGCGCGAGCACGCGTACCGCGTCCCAGAGCGGCGCGGTCAGCCCGGCGGGCAGATCGCCCAGCGTCTCCACGTGCTCGCGGGGGATCACGAGGCAGTGGCCGGGGAAGAGCGGGCGGTGATCGAGGAACGCCACCACCGCGCGAGTCTCAAGCACGAGGGCGCCCGGTTCTTCTGAGCGCGCGATCCGGCAGAAGAGGCAGCCCGCGGCCGGGTCCGGGCTCACGGGCCGCGGTCAGCCGAGCAGGCCGCGCACCGCGCGGCGCCGCAGCGCCAGGATGGACTCGGTCGGCGAGATCTCCATCGGGCAGACGTCGGTGCAGTTGGCCTGGCTGTGGCAGCGCATGAGCGTGTCCTCCGACAACAGCACCGCCGCGCGGTCGGCCTGGCCGGCGTCGCGGCTGTCCGCGGCCACCGTGAAGAGGCGGTTGAGCGCGGCCGGGCCCGGGAAGCGCTCGTCGTTCGCCACCATGGTGCACGCCGACACGCACATGCCGCAGCCGATGCACTCGATCGCGGGGTCGATGCGCTTCCGCTCCGGCGCGTCCGCGCCGACGCGGGCGAAGGCCGCCGGCTCCTCCTTCGGCACGAACGTGGCGCCCACGCGCGCGGTCTGCTCGGCGAGCGGCGCCAGGTCCACCACCAGGTCGCGGATGAGCGGGAAGTGATAGAGGGGCCGTACGGTCACGATGTTGGTCTTGAGGCTCTTGAGCAGGGTGCGGCAGGCCCAGCGCTCGCGCCCGTTGATGACCATACCGCACGAGCCGCACATGCCCACGCGGCAGGCGTAGCGGAAGGCCAGGGTCGGATCGAGGCGGTGCTGAGCGTCCACCAGCGCGTCGAGCACGGTCATGCCGTCCTTGGCGGGCACCCAGAAACGCTGGATCCGCTCGCGGAAGCCCGGAGACCAGCGGAAGACCTTCAGGACCATCGCCACCCCCAGACCGCGGCGAAGATGACCACGGCCAGCGCCACCGCCAGGACCAGCAAAAGCCGGTGCCAGCGCACCGGCAGCCCGAAGTCGAGCAGGATCACCCGCGCGCCGAGCAGGCCGTGCACGAGCACGAGGGCCAGCAGCAGCGCCTGCACGGTGCGCCAGTAGGGGGTGCGCACGTGCAGCGCGATCACCGCGAGAAGGGCGATCGCGGCGGCGCGCTGGACCAGCCAGGCCCACATCCCGGCCCGGGTGCCGCGCCATCCTTCGGTGGTGGCCCACCGGCGCCGCAGGATCCGCCGGGGCCGCTTCGGCATCAGTCGCCGATGTCCACCGTCGTGGGCCGGCGCGCCGCGTCCGGCTTGAGGCGCGTGTAGCGCACCGGCTCGGTCCAGACCTTGGGGCCCGCGCCGTCCGCGAAGCCGGCGAGCACCGCCACCGACTCGCCCGCCGGCGCCGGGAAGTCGCGGCGGTAGTGCGAGCCGCGGCTCTCGGTGCGCTCGAGCGCGCTGCGGGCGATGAGCCAGGCCGCGGTGGCCTGGTTCTGGAGGTTGATCCAGTCCTGCCACGCGAGGTTGTAGGCCCCGCCGCCCCGCACCGCCACGCTCTCGAGCCGGCGCGCGACGTCCTCGATCTCGGTCAGCGCCAGCTTGAGCCCCTCGCCGGCGCGGATCAGCCCCACGTGCTCCCACATGACCTGGCGGAGCCGGGCCTGCAGGGCGTAGAGGCTCTCGGCGCCCTCGCTGCGCGCGAGCGGCGCGGTGGCGGCGGCGACGGCCGCGTCCACGTGCGCGCGGGAGATCTGGGGCAGCGGGCGCCCGACCACCCAGTCCGCCATCACGTCGCCCGCGATGCCACCGAACACGGTCGACTCCGCGACCCCGTTGCCACCGAGCCGGTTGGCGCCGTGCACGCCGCCGGCGTCCTCGCCGGCCGCGAAGAGGCCCTCCACGTCGGTGCGGCAGGCGCGGTCGATCACGATGCCGCCCATCATGAAGTGGGCGGTCGGCCCCACCTCGACCGGCTCGCGCGCGAGGTCGCGGCCGAAGTCGCGGCAGCGCCGCACCATGCCGCGGAAGCTCTTCTCCACCACGTCGGCGCCCAGGTGCGAGACGTCGATCCACACGCCACCGTTGGCGGTGCCGCGGCCTTCCTGCACCTCGGTGTAGCAGGCGCGCGCCACCAGGTCGCGGGTGGACCGCTCGAGGCGCGCGCCATCGTAGCGCTGCATGAACCGCTCGCCCCGGCCGTTGAGGAGCCGGCCGCCAGCCCCGCGCAGCCCCTCCTCGAGCAGCGCGCCGGTCATGAGCGAGTTGGGCACGATGAGCCCGGTCGGGTGGAACTGCACCATCTCCATGTCGCGCAGGCGCACCCCGGCGCGCAGGCCGAGCGCGATGCCGTCGGAGGATTTGTCGGCCGAGCAGGCGATGACCTTGTACATCGTGGGCCCGCCGCCCATCGCGAGCAGGATGGCGCGGCTGCGCACCGCCACGAAGGTGCCGCGGCGGACGTCGAGCAGCAGCACGCCGCCCACGTGACCGCCGTCCGCGCGGAGCAGCTCCACCGCCCGGTGCTCCTCGAGCGGCCGGATGGACGGGCGCCGCCAGACCTGCTCGGTCAGGCGGTTCATGATCTCGATGCCGGTGAGGTCGCCCTTGTGGATGGTGCGGTCGTGGCTCTGCCCCGCGAAGGGCTTCTGGTGGATGCGCCCGTCCGGGTGGCGGTCGAAGAAGCAGCCGTAGCGCGCCTCCAGCTCGAGCACGCGGCCGGGCGCCTCGTGGACCAGGGTCCACGCCAGCTCCTGATCGTTGATCCACGCGCCCCCCTGCAGCGTGTCGAGCAGGTGCGCCTCGATCGAGTCGGGGGCCTCGAGCACCGCGTTGAAGCCGCCCTGCACCATGCGCGTGCAGCCGGCGCGGCCGAGCAGCCCCTTCACCGCCACCGTCACGGTGAGGCGGGGGGAGCGGTCCGCGGCGTGGAGCGCGGCGCAGAGCCCCGCGCCGCCCGCGCCGAGCACGAGGATGTCGGTATCGAGGCTGTCCAGGACGAGATCGGCGGCCATCGGTCGGTGGCCCCGAGGTTACTTCGCCGGCGCGGCCACCAGGGCATCGAGCAAGGCGCGGCCGGCCTTGCCGTCCCACTCGCGGGTGCCCGCGGCCCGGGCCACCAGGCGCCCGTCGCGGCCGATCACGATGGTGGTCGGGGTGGCCCGCACCCGGTACTCGCGCGCGACCGCGCCGTCGCCGTCGAGGAGCACGGACGAGGTCACGCCCGCGCCCTTCACGTAGCCGGCCACCACGTCCCGGGGCTCCTCGATGCTCACCGCGAGCACCGTGAACGGCTGGCCTCGGCGCGCGCGGACGATCTTCTCGATGGCGACGGGCAGCTCCTTCCGGCAGTAGCCGCACCAGGTCGCCCAGAAATAGACGAGCACCACCTTGCCCTGCTGCTCGGCCAGCGACGCCTTCCCGCCCTCCACCTTCGGCAGCGTGAACCCGGGCGCCTGCTCGCCGGACAGCGCGTTGAGCCGGAGCTCGCGCAGGTACTGGTCGATGCCGTCGGCCGAGGCGGGCGCGGCCCACGCGAGGCTTCCCGCCAGGAGCGCGCCGAGCAACACCAGCCTCACGTGACCTTGACCTCCGCGGTGCCCTCGAACTTCACGCCGTGCGAATCGACGAACGTCACCTTGAGCGGCCCCGCCTCCGTGACCCGGAACGGAATCGTGAATGTCGGGTTCTCGCTGACCGCCGTGGACGGCTCGATCAGGGCGATCTCGCGGCCGAGGTACGTTACCACGATGCGGTTGACGAAGCGGTAGTTGCGATCCACCGACCGCCCGCCCTGCCGCTCCACCCGCTCCTGGGGATGGATGACCAGGGCCCGGACCCGCGCCACGCTGCCCCGGCGGACGCTGCCCGGCACCGCCAGCTTCACCGTCCCGATGTCGGCCATGGCTCAGGCCGCGCAGCCGGCCACCGTGACGCGGACGTCACGACTGGCGATCCAGAGCGACCCGTCGCTGGCTTCGGCCACCGCGCGCACCGGCCCGGTGTCGGCCAGGCGCAGGTTGGTCGCCACGTAAGCCTGGCCGGCGGCCGGGGTCAGGGTGATCTTCACGTTGAGCGGCCGCGGATTCTTCTCGGCGAGGATGTAGATCGCCTTGACGTGGTTCTCCGGCGTCATCGGCGACTTCACCTCCACCGCGATCGGCACCGCGGCGCCGTCCTCCGCGATGAGCGGCATGTCGATCGTGATGAGCGACGCGCCGTCCTTGATCGGCCGGCTGCCGAAGAGCCGCTTCAGGGTCTCGGCGATCGGCTCTTCCGGCGCCAGGTTGGCGAGGTAGCCCTGCGCGCGAGCGGGCCGCGGGCGCCACGCCGCGACGGCGGCGCCGAGCGCGGCCAGGCCCAGCCACGCACGCCGCGTGAGAGTGGAGGTCATGGCTCCCAGCATGCCTTCGATCGCGTCCTTGTCAACGGCTTCACTCGATCCGGTAGGCCGAAGCATCCGGCTTGAACGCGCGCGGCAGCCAGAGCGGCCGGCGCAGCCCGCCGGGGCCGGGCGCGGGCCGGGCCATGGCCAGCCACTTGCGATAGACCTCGAAGGACTTATTGGTGTCCACCACCACGTCGCCGTAGCGGTCGTTCGGCCCGGGCCGGCTCACCGTCACCTTCTGGTGCCAGCAGTGCTGGCCGCTCACCGGGTCCGGATGTACCGGGAAGGTCAGGTTCTGGTGCACGCCCGCGTCCTCCCACCAGACGCGCTGCGAATCGGGATCGGCGCTCTCGAAGGGCCGCACCCCGTGCACGTGCCGCAGGCGCCACTCTCCGGGCCGCGGGTTCTCGAGCGTCACCAGCGCGGTGGACCAGCGCTCGCCGCCGGTCTGCTCGGCGAGGCGCCAGCGGCCCAGGTGATGCGAGCACGCCAGCACGCCCGGCCGGATCGCCTCCGTCACCCAGACCCGGTCGACGAAGTGTCCGATCTCGGTCGTGACCTTCAGAAGATCGCCGGTCTTGACGTCCCAGCGCGCGGCGTCCTCGGGATGGAGCCAGAGGGGATTATTGTGGGAGATCTCGTAGAGCCACTTCGAATTTCCAGAGCGCGAGTGGATCAGCGTCGGCAGCCGGAAGGTGGGCAGGAGCGCCATCTCGCCGGCCGCCCGGTCCATCTCCCGCCAGTGCACGTGGCTGCGCGCGTAGGTGGGCACCGCGTGCTCCGGCCACTTCCAGTCCTTGAGCGTCTTCGAGTAGAACTCGAGCTTGCGCGACGGCGTCGGGAAGCCGCCCATCCACTGCCCGTCCACCTCCACGCCCTCCCCCGCGGGGACCGGCGTCTCGTGGGTGCCGTAGATGTTCTCCTCGATCAGGAAGGCGCCGTACTTGCGCATGTACGCGAGCGGGGCCAGGCCCTCGCGGGCGGCCGCCTCCGGGAGTCCCGGCACGCTGTGCTCGAAGATCCAGCGGTAGAACTCCTCGATGCGCAGCTTCTCCCCCGGCCGGTACGGCGACTCGAAGTACTTGCGGATGCCGAGCGCGCCGTCCGGGTCGATGCGCCACGACAGCTCGATCCAGAACTCGTCCTCCTCCCACACCTGCCCGATCCCCGCCGTCTCGTGGGCCTGCCACGTGAGATCGAAGCGCTTCCCCTGCTTCTCGAGCGCCACCCGCAGCACCGGCTGGCGGAAGCCGATCCAGCGCGCGGCGTGCGTCTCCTGGCTCATGAGGTCGTGGCGCTCCGAGGCGTGCCCCATCGGCAGCACGTAGTCGGCGAACCACGCGGTCTCGCTCCAGGTGGGGGTGAGGCAGGCGTGGCGCTCCACCTTGGCCTCGTCGGTCAGCATCTCGATCCACGACATGCCGTCCGGATTGGTCCACACCGGGTTGTAGACCCGGGTGAAGTACATCGCGAGCTTGCCGCGGCCTTCCTTCAGGAAGTGCGGCAGGAGAAAGCTCATCTCGAAGAAAGCGAGCGGGTACTCCAGCGGCATCAGGAGCTCGCTCCAGATCTTGGCGGGCGGCGGCATCATCGGCGGGGTCGGCACCGCCTTGTGCCAGCCGGAGGGGGCGGTGCCGCCCGGCGTGGCCACCGCGCCCGCCAGCACCACCACCAGCTCGAGCGCGCGCGCGACTTCCCAGCCGTGGAGGTTGCCCGCGGCGGCATTGCGCCAGACGTGGGTGGAGAGCGCGCTGCCCGCGCGGCCGACCTCGCGCGCCACCTCCTCGATGCGTGCGGCGGGTACCCCCGACTCGCTCTCCGCGAACTCGGGGGTGTACTCGGCGTAGAGCGCCTTCAGCGCCTCCTCGAAGGCGGCCATGGTGACCGGCAGGTCCGGCCGCTCCTCGCGCAGGTACTGCTCCCAGTTCACCCAGCGCCGGACGAACTCGCGATCCCACGTCCGGTCGCGCAGCATGCAGTGCGCGATCGCCAGGAGCAGCGCGGCCTCGGTGCCCGGCCAGGGCGAGAGCCAGTAGTCGGCCATGGACGCGGTATTGCTCAAGCGCGTGTCCACCACGCAGATCTTCGCCCCCGCCATCTTGCCGTCGATGATCCGCTGCGCGTGCGGGTTGAAGTAGTGGCCGGCCTCGAGATGGGAGGAGAGCAGCAGGATGAAGCGCGCCTTGCTGTGATCGGGCGAGGGTCGGTCGAGCCCGTGCCAGAACGCGTAGCCCGCGCGCGCGGAGGCCGAGCAGACATTGGTGTGGCTGTTGTGGCCGTCGATGCCCCAGGCGTGGAAGACGCGCTGCAGATAGATCAGCTCGTGGCCCGGCCGCCCGAGGTGGTACATGACTTCCTTCTGCCGGCCCTCGACCAGCGCCTTCCGGATGCGCCCGCCGATGTCGTCGAGGACCTCGTCCCAGGTCACGCGCTCCCACTTGCCCTCGCCCCGCTTTCCCGCCCGCCGGAGCGGGTAGAGGATGCGCTCGGGATCCGTGACCTGGTTGAGCGTCGCGGGGCCCTTGGCGCAGTTGCGCCCGCGGCTGCCCGGATGCACCGGGTTGCCCTCGAACTTCTGGATCTGCAGCGTCTGGGGGTCCACGTAGGCGAGGAGCCCGCAGGCCGCCTCGCAATTGAAGCAGATGGTGGGGATGAGCTGGAAGCGCCGCTTGACCTTCCGGGGCCACGCCTTGGCGTCGAGCTCCTCCCAGTCGTCCCAGCGCGCGACGGGCGGAAAGCGCTCGAGGCCGGAGGCGGGCGGGGCGAGCTGCCGCGCCACCGGATGGAGCGGCTCTTGCTCCTGCAGTCGATCGGTCATGGAAGCGTTGCGCCCTCTTTCTTACGCGCTCGAGTGCGGTTTGAGGTTAGAACCCACGCGCTGGCAATGTCGTAATGCAAGACCTGACCCCGGGTTAGCTGAGCGGGAGCATCTGGCCCGCGCGGATCCAGAGCTCCTCCCATAGCCAGAGTCCGGCCAGCGCCAGCACCGCGGCCAGCTCGGATGCGAAGGGCACCGACGTGCTCAGCAGCAGCACGAGCGGCAGCGCGATGCCCGCGGCCGCCACGCCGCCCCAGAGCGGCGCGCGCAGGGACCCGTGGGTGAGCAGCCGCGCCGCCCGCCGCGCGTCCTCCGCGCCGTGGGGGCCGAAGAGCTCGGCCGCCAGCACGAGTGCGCTCACCAGCAGCGAGGCCCAGAGCACGAGCCCCAGGCTGCCCACGATGAACGACGCGCTGCCGACCGCGCGCGCGGCGAGCAGCAGGCTGGCCGAGCCGCCGACGAGCGCGGCCACCAGCAGATGGGGCAGGACCAGCGGGCTCTGCCAGAAGTCGCGCCCCTCGGCCTGGCCGAAGAGGAAGGCGCTGTAGCCGGCGGTCGCCGCCGCCACCGCGGCCGTGGGCCAGGCCAGGAGATGCAGCGCGACGAGACTGCCGACGAGGCCGGCCAGCAGCCACAATGTCCCCAGCACCCCAGCCGCAAAGAGGATGACGCCGCCCAGCACGAGCCACGAGCGCGGATTGGGCTTAAAGACGAGGTAGAGGAAGCGGTCCGGACGCTTGAGATCGAAGACGAGGAGCAGCGTGGTCAGCAGCAGGAAGGCCAGGCCGATCGCGGGCACCGCGAGACCGGTCAGCGCGTCCGCGGTCAAGAAGCCGGCGCCGATGCCGAGCGCGGCGACCAGGAAGGCGCCCGCCGCGATGGACTTGGTCCAGAGGTACGCGGCCACCTTCCACCCCCACGGCCGCTCGGGATGCGCGACATCGTAGACGGTACGCGCCAGAGCCAGCAAATCCATTCCGTCGGTCGCGCCCGTGACCGCGGCCGGCTGCGCGAGGACGCGGTTGGGCTGGCCCGGGTTAGGGATGCGGCCGATCTGCGAGAATTGGTAGCCCCCGCGCCGCTCCTGCAGCTCGGGGGTGAGCGCGGCGGCCTCCGCGCCCACGTAGAAGAGCTTCGGCCGCGTCCCCTGCTCCGGCTTGCGGACCTGGGTCGGCTGGGAGGCGACGAGCCGCGCGATGGTGCTGCCGGGGTCGTCGAGGTCGCCGGGTACGATGGCCTGGACCGGGCAGACCACGACGCAGGCCGGCTCGAGGCCGGACTCCACGCGATGGGCACAGTAGTGGCACTTGGCCGCGGTGTTCGTCTCGGGATCGATGTAGAGCGCGTCGTAGGGGCAGGCCTGCATGCACGCCTTGCAGCCGATGCACCGCGCGCCGTCGAAGTCCACGATGCCGTCCGGCCGGCGGTAGAGCGCCACCGTCGGACAGATCGTCACGCAGGGCGCGTTGTCGCAGTGATTGCAGCGCATCACCGTGAAGTAACGCCGCGTGTCCGGGAACACGCCCTTCTCGATGTACTTCACCCAGGTGCGGTTGACGCCCAGGGGGACCTGGTTCTCCTCCTTGCAGGCCACCGTGCAGGCGTGGCAGCCGATGCACTTCCGCTGGTCGATCACGAAGCCGTAGCGCACCGAAGTCTCCGTTCCCTTTCCTCTATCGCCCTCATCTGTTCGAATCGCTCGTCTCGTGCCGGAGGCCGGCCCTCACCTCGCCAAGCTATTGCGTGCTCACGTCGTACCAGACGCGGAGCATGACCAGCATGATGATCCCCGCGAGCACGCCGCGCAGGACCGGCACCGGCACCCGCCGGCTCACCCGCCCGCCCAGCGGCGCGCCGGTGAGCGAGCCCAGCACCACGGTCAGCGCGGGCCAGAGCGGGACCTGGCCGGTGAGCGCCTTGCCCAGGAAGCCGGCCACCGCGGAGATGCCCACCATGGCGAGCGAGGTGCCGATGCTGAGCCGCATGGGGACGCGCAGCACGCCCACCAGCACCGGCACCAGGAGAAACGCGCCGCCCGCCCCGATGAGGCCCGCCACGACGCCGATGGACCCGCAGAGGGCGATCACGGTCGCGCGGTTGAAGGCGACGGTGGACCGGTCCTCGCCGCCCGGCGGGTCGGCGGGCGAGATGAACATGAGCGGCAGGGCGATCGTGGTCATGAGGGCGAAGATGGCGAGGAGCGCGCGCCCGGACACGCGGGAGGAGAGGAGCGCGCCCAGCAGGGACCCCACCGCCATCGCGGGGCCGCCGGTCAGGGCGAGGCCGCGGTGCACCAGCGCGTGCCGCCCGTGACTCCACGTGCCCACCACCGCGGCCGCGAGCACCTGGGTCATGCTGAGCCCCGCCACCACCTTGATCGGCAGCTCGCCCGCGCCCAGGAGCGGCGGCACGTAGTAGAGGAGCGGGATCATCACGATGGCGCCGCCCACCCCGACGAGACCGGAGACGAAGGCGCCGCAGAAGGCGAGGACGAAGAGTGCGATCTCCAGCGTCGGCGTCACGCGCGCGCCTGCCGCAGGGCATGGTGACTCATGAAGGGCCCCATGATAGCGCGACTGCCGTCGTTCGAGCGCCGGCTTAGCGGAGGCTCGAGTAGTACGCGGCCAGATCCCCGAACGTCTCGTCCGGGATGGTCTTCATCAGCGCCTTGAGCGCGGTCAGCGCCGGGTCGCCCGGACTGCGCCGATCCTGCTTGAACAGCAGCATCTGCTCGCGCAGGTAGCCGGGCGCCTGGCCGGCCAGGCTCGGGATCAGCTTGGCCACGTCGCCCTGTCCCTGCGGGCCGTGACAGGCCGCGCACTGGGCCGCCGCGCTGCGCCCACGGGCCACCGCGTCGGCGGGCGCCTGGATCGGCGTGGGCTCGCGCCGGCGGGAGGCGAAGTAGGCCGCGACGTCGTCCACGCCCAGGTTCAGCACCTGCTTGGCGTAGGGCTCCATCTCGGCCGAGAGCCGCTTGCCCGCCGCGTAGTCCGCGATCTGCTTC
>DASQAL010000136.1:0-37618 GCA_035635775.1 Candidatus Acidiferrum sp. | reverse complement strand
GGCTCGAGCCTCGATCCCGCGCTGGTGGAGCTCTGCCGTATCCGCCTCGCCCAGCGTAACCAGTGCGTGCACTGAAGCCTCGCGCGCAGCGCATCGTTGGTGCGCGAGGGCCTGACCGAGCGGGAGGTGCAGCAGGCGCTCGGGGATCTCGAGCACGCTGATCTGCCCGCCCGCACCGTGGCCGCGCTACGGCTCGCCGACTGCCTGAGCGGCGAGCGGCCGCGGGTGGACGACGCGCTCTTCGCCCTGCTGCGGCAGCACTTCGACGAGGGGCAGATCCTCGAGCTGGGCGCCGCGCTCACGGTCGCGTCCGGGTGGCAGCGCCTGATCGAGGCGTTCGGGATCCGGCCCGACGCGTGGAGCGAGACGACGCCGCTGCCCTGGCGGCGCTGACCGGCGGGCCGGCCGCGCTCAGGCCTGCTCGCCGATGTCCTCCGCCCACAGGGCCGGGTTGGCCTGGATGAATCGGGCCATCAGCTCCTGGCACCGCGCGTCATCGAGCACCTCCACCGTGACGCCGCGGCCGCGCAGGAGATCCTCCTCCCCGAGGAACGTCCGGCTCTCGCCCACGATGACCCGCGGGATGCCGTAGAGGAGAATGGCTCCGCTGCACATCGCGCACGGCGAGAGCGTCGTGTAGATCGTGCATTCGCGGTAGACGCGCGCCGGCTGGCGGCCCGCGTTCTCGAGCGCGTCCATCTCGCCGTGGAGGGTCGCGCTACCCTTCTGCACGCGGCGGTTGTGGCCGCGGCCGAGGACGCGCCCCTGGTGCACCAGCACCGAGCCGATGGGGATGCCGCCCTCGGAGAAGCCCAGCTCGGCTTCCTCGATCGCGGCCCGCAGGAACTCGTCCATCTAGCGGCCACCCGGCATCGCGCGGGGGACCGCGGCGGGCGCGCGGCGCCGGCCGAGGGCCAGGTAGAGCCCGCCCGCCACCACGATGCCGACCAGCCAGCTCAGGTCCGCGCCGGCCAGCAGCTTGATCGAGATGGGCCCCTGGAGGGCCGGCACGAGACCGTCCTCGACCGACCAGCCCGCGACGAGGCCCCCGACGAACGCCACGATCGCCCCCCAGTTGACGTCGCCGTAGGCGCTCCGCTCGGGGTCCCGGTAGAGCTCGGCGACGTCGATCTGCCCCTTGCGGGCGATGAAGAAGTCGGCGAGGACCACCCCGGCCCAGGGGCTCATCCAGAGCAGCAGGCTGATCATCCAGTTGTCGAACGCCTTGGCGAACGAGGGCTGGTAGAGGAAATAGATGGTGACCAGGTAGCCGACCACACCCGCGATCAGCGCCACCGCCGTGCGCGAGACCCGCAGGCCCATACTGAGCGCGGCCAGGGCGGCGGAGTAGACGTTCAGGATGTTGGTGGCGATGGGACCGTGCAGCACGAGCAGGAGCACCAGGACGCTCGTGACCCCTCCGAAGACCGCGCTGACCATCTTGGCCGGATCGGTGTCCATCGTGGTGCTGGCGACGGTGGCGCCGAGGATGGCGAGCCACACGGTGGGGACGAACATGCCGACGTAGCTGTACCAGAACACCGAGGACGAGGACACGCGGCGGGGGACGAAGCGGGAGTAGTCCGAAGCCCAGGTGACCCACGAGATGCCCCAGCCGACCCCGATCGCGGTCATGAGCAGGGTGAGCATCGCGAAGTGGGCGGCGGGCGGCAGCGAGCTGGTGAGCCCCCAGTTGACCACACCCGGCCGGGTCCAGGCGAGGATGCTCATCAGCGCCATGATGACCGCGGTGATCGGCACCGTGTACTTCTCGAAGGTGCGGATCGCGTAGAAGCCGTAGATGCCGATCAGGACCTGGACCACCATGACGACGGTCACGACGACGAAGTTGGTGACCCAGGTGTCGGCGATGCCGAACTGCCCGAGGATGGCCACCGCGATCTTCACCGGGAAGTAGGTGTTGACCCCGATCCAGCCGAGCGTCATGAGGAACATCAGCAGGCTCGGCAGGTAGGCGCCGCGTCGGCCGAACGCGGAGCGGCTCAGGACCATCTGATTCACGCCGGTCTTGTGGCCCATCACCGTGAAAGACGCGAAGATCGCGCAGCCCACGATGTTGCCGAGCACGATGACCGCGATGGTCTCCCACAACCCGAGCTTCAGTACGATGCCGAGGGCACCGAGGGCCCAGTTGATCGGGGCGATGTTGGCCCCCGCCCAGATCCACATCTGCTGCAGACCGGTGGAGTCCTTGTCGGCTTCCGGGATGGGTTCGATGCTGTGGACGTCGGCCCTGAGCTCGCCGGTGGTTTGGGTCGCCATGATTGCCCCCTGTGTCCGCGGGAGATGTGCGGTTACGTTGTGGGTGCGGACGGCGCTGTCCCGGCCGGCGCGATAGTGCTCCGTCGAGCCGGGTGATGTCAAGACGATGTCGAGCGGATCAGCGGACGCCTTGCCCTCGCGGCCCGCCGCTCCTATACTCCCGCCGACGCATGCGACGATATCTGGCGCAACGCCTCATCTCCGCGCTGTTCGTCCTCGTCGGTGTCTCCTTTGTGGTTTTTCTTGCGCTGCATCTGGCCCCCGGCGATCCGGCCCAGATCCTCCTGGGCCCGATGGCGACGCCCGCGGAGCTGACCACCCTGCGGGGCCAGCTCGGCCTCGACAGGCCGGTGCTGGTGCAGTACGGACGCTGGGCGTCGCGCGCGGCGCAGGGTGATCTGGGGCGCTCGATCATGCTGCGCCGGCCGGTGCTGCCCGAGCTGTGGCGGCGCTTCCAGGCCACGCTGGTGCTGGCGACCGGCGCGCTCCTGCTCGCCTTTCCGCTGGGCGTGCTGCTGGGCGTGCTCTCGGCCACGCGGCCCGGCTCGCGCCTCGATCGCCTCTCCCAGGTGATCGCGCTCGTGGGGATCAGCATGCCCGCGTTCTGGGTCGGGCTGCTCCTGATCATCGGCTTCTCGGTGCGGCTCGGCTGGCTGCCCGGCACCGGCATGTACTCGCCGGCGGGCGACGGCGGCGCGCGCGACCTGCTCACGCACCTGATCCTGCCCGCGGTCACCCTGGCGCTGGTGCCGCTCGCCATCGTCTCCCGGCTCACGCGCGCCAGCATGCTCGACGTGATCGCGCAGGACTACGTGCGCACCGCGCGGGCCAAGGGCGCCTCCGAGCCGCGGGTGATCGGCTGGCACGCCTTCCGCAACACGCTGGTGCCGCTCGTCACCGTGCTCGGCCTCGAGATCGGTTACCTGCTCGCCGGCGCGGTCTACGTGGAGACCGTGTTCGCGTGGCCGGGCATCGGCTTCATGATGGTGAACGCGATCCTCACCCGCGACTTCCCGCTGGTGCAGGGAGGCGTGCTGCTGGTCGCCACCGTCTACGTGGCGATCAACCTCGCCACCGATCTCCTCTACGCGGTGGTGGACCCGCGGGTGCGCCATGTCTAGCGCCCGGACGGAAGCGGCCCGCCGCCGCGGGCGCTGGCGCGCCGCCGGCCTCGTCATCGTGCTCGCGGTGGTGGCCGCGGCCGCGCTGGCTCCCGCGCTGCCCTTGGCCGATCCCAACCGCACCCAGCCGAGCCGCCGGCTGGCCACGCCGCTCACCCCGGGCTACCCGCTCGGCTCCGACCACTTGGGCCGCGATTTGCTGAGCCGGGTGATCTGGGGCGCGCGGGTGTCGCTGGTGTTGGGGGTGCTGGCCACGGTGCTCGCCATGCTCGCGGGGACCGCGGTGGGGCTCGTCACCGGCTTCTACGGCGGCCTCACCGACAATCTCGCGATGCGCGGGATCGATCTCATCATGGCCTTCCCGTACATCCTCCTCGCGATGCTGCTGGTGGCCGCGCTCGGCCCCGGGCTGGTGAACGCGATGATCGCGGTGGCGGTGGTGAACGTGTCATTCTACGCCCGGGGGGTGCGCGCGGCGGTGCTGCTGCTGCGCGAGCAGGAGTTCGTGGAGGCGGCGCGCGCGATCGGCTCCACCGAGGGGCGCATCCTGCGGCGGCACATCCTGCCGGGCATCGTGGGGCCCATCCTGGTGTTCGTGTCCATGAACATCGGGGTGATGATCACCGAGAGCGCGGGGTTGAGCTTCATCGGCCTGGGCGCCCAGCCGCCCACCGCGGACTGGGGCACCATGCTTGCCGACGGCCGGCAGTTCATCACGGTGGCCGCGCACGTGGCCGCGATTCCCGGGCTCGCGATCTTCCTGCTGGTGCTAGGTTGTAACCTCCTGGGCGACGGGCTGCGCGACGCGCTCGACCCGAGGTTGCGGTGATCACGTTCTAGGCAGCGACCTGCCGGAGGAGGAGACCCGATGAGAGGATGGCGGAAGACGCTGGTGGTGGCGGCGGCGCTTGCGGCGGCCCTGGGAGCGGCGGGCGGCGGTGACGCGATGGCGGCCGGCAAGGCACTGGTGGTGGGGCTGGTCGCCGAGCCCACTTCGATGGACCCGGGGCAGCTCACCGACATCAACTCGATGCGGGTGCTCTCGAGCGTCTACGACACGCTCGTGCGCTTCAAGGAGGGCTCGTTCATCCAGGAGCCGGGCCTGGCGACCGCGTGGAAGATGTCGCCCGACGGCCTCACCTACACCTTCACCCTGCGCCGGAACGTGAAGTTCCACGACGGCACTCCGTTCGACGCCGACGCGGTCAAGTTCACCTACGACCGGCTGCTCGACCCCAAGCACCCCTTCGCCGAGACCGGGCCGTTCCCGTTCGCGTCGTTCTACTACGGCGCGATCAAGGAGGTCACGGTGGTGGATCCGGGGACGGTGCGCTTCACCCTCAAGCAGCCCTTCTCGCCGCTGCTCAACAACCTGACGCTCAACACCGGGCGCATCGTGAGCCCGGCCGCGGTGAAGAAGTACGGCAAGGAGTTCGCGAGCCACCCGGTGGGCACCGGCCCGTTCAAGTTCGTCTCGTGGGACAAGAACGTGCGGATCGTGCTGGAGGCCAACCCGGCCTACTGGGCGGGGCCGCCCAAGCTCGAGCGCATCGTGTTCCGCCCGCTGGTGGAGGAGCAGACCCGCGTGACCGAGCTGCTCTCGGGCGGGGTGGACTTCATCGTGGACGTGCCGCCCGACAACGTGGAGCAGGTGAAGAAGGCGGCCACGCTCTCGTACTACGAGCAGCCCGGCCCCCACATCTGGTGGGTCACGCTCAACACCGAGAAGAAGCCGTTCAACGACGTGCGGGTGCGACGGGCGGTCAACTACGCGGTGAACCGTGAGGCGATCGCCGGCGATCTCCTGAAGAAAACCGCCACCGCGGCCATCGGGCCCATCCCGCCCTCCATCACCTGGGCCTTCACCGACCAGGTCACGAAGTACCCGTATGACCCGGCGCGGGCCAAGAACCTCCTGGCCGAGGCGGGCTACCCGAATGGCTTCCCCGCCGTCTTCTGGATCCCGGAGTCGGGCTCGGGCATGCAGTCACCCAAGACCATGGCCCAGGCCATCCAGGCCGACCTGGCCGCGGTGGGCGTGCAGGCCTCCATCCAGACCTTCGAGTGGGGCGCCTATCTCAACAAGTACGGCAAGGGGTTCGGCCAGGAGGCGGACATGGGCGCCATGTCCTTCATGCTCGACCCGGGCGACCCGGCGCCGATGCTGAGCCTGGTCATCGACGGCAAAGGCGGTTTCCGCGGAGGCGCCTACGCCAACCCGGAGGTGGACAAGCTGCTGGCCGAGGCGAGCCGCATCGTCGATCTCAAGAAGCGGGGCGACCTTTACCGCCAGGTCCAGAAGCTGGTGGTGGACGACGCGCCGTGGATCTTCGTGGACAACGCGGTCCAGAATGCGGCCGGCACCAAGAAGGTGACCGGGTTCAAGCTCCACCCGTCCTTCTACCTCTTCTTCGACAAGATCTCGGTCGCCCCGTAGGACCATTGTCTCCGGCCGCGCCGGCTCCCGGGTCCTCCGGGGGCCGGCGCCGGTCAAGACTTACTCGGTAACCGCGTTCCCCTTCCCACCGCCCGCGTCGCGGGCGCGCCCGCATCGCGGCCTCGACCGCGCGCTCGCGTCCGTAGAGCGAGGCACGGTCCTTGCTCTCCCCTTCGCATCGACCAATCTCGATCGACCAATCTCAACTGAGGGGAGGTAGCACGTGAAAACCGAGCAGCTCAATGAGCTCATCTACCAGATGCTGGAGACCGAGCGGGGGGGCATCCAGGTGTACGAGACCGCCCTCCGCTGCGTCGTCAACGACGAGCTGAAGGAAGAGTGGGAGGAGTACCTGGAGCAGACGAAGAACCACGAGCGCATCGTGCTGGGGCTGATGGAGAAGCTGGGCCTCGACCCGGAGCAGGAGACCCCCGGGCGCGGCGTGGTCCGGCACATCGGCGAGTCGCTCGTGGAGGCCATGGAGATGGCGCGCACGAACGGCCCCGCGGAGGCGGCGCAGCTCGTGGCCTGCGAGTCGGTGGTACAGGCCGAGACCAAGGACCACCTCAACTGGGAGCTGCTGCACGAGGCGTCCGAGAAGGCCAAGGGTGAGCAGAAGAAGGCGCTGACCCTGGCCTACGAGGAGGTCGAGGATCAGGAGGACGAGCATCTCTACCACTCGACCGGCTGGTGCCGCGAGCTGTGGATCGAGTCGCTCGGCCTCCCGGCGGTCCTCCCGCCGCCCGAGGAGGAGAAGGAGGTCAAGACGGCCATCGGCGCGGCCCGCGCCAAGAAGGCCCGCAAGGAGATGCTGTGATGAACGCCATGCTGTGCAAGAGCGGAACGGTGCTGACCGTGCTAGCCCGTCAGGTCAAGGGCGTGCGCGACGTCGTGAACAACCTCCGGATCCAGGCCGCGTAGCCCGGCACGGAGGCAGGTGGTCGGCGGGGGCGGGTGCTCCGGCACCCGCCTCAGTTGCGGGGCGGCGGGCGGGTCGTGGGGAGGCGGGGGTTGCCGGGGCGACGGCGGCCGCACGTTCGATCCGATGCAGCAGGACCGCCACGGCCGCAACCTCGGGTGAGGGTGGTCTAGCGGCGCCGCTCGAGATCGAGGTCGGTGCGCCGCAGCTGCTCGATCTGCGTCCTGAGCCGCACCGCCTCTTCCTTGAGCCGCGCGGCCTCGGCCTCGCGCGCGAGCAGATCGCCGAGCACCGCCTGCCACGTGCGCGCTTCGGCCTCCCAGCGGCTCTCCGGGTAGTCGGCCAGGAGCCGGGAGAAGGTTCGCTGCGCGGCCCGGTAGTTGCGAAGGCCGCCGGCCGGGTCCGCCTGCAGGCGCCCGAGGCCGTAGAGCGCGGCGGCGCCCGCCGGGTCGCCGGGATGCTCGCGGAGCACGCGCTCGTAGGCGGCGAGCGCGGCCCGCGCCTGGCCACGCCGCGCGAGGTCGTCGGCGTGGGCGATGAGCTGGCCGGCGGCGCGCAAGCCACCCGGATCGCGCGGCTCGGTGCTGCCCCACGGGGACGACGGGGCCGTGCTGCACGCGGTGGCCGCGAGCAGCAGGAGCGGAGCGACCCACCGGAGGCGCCGCGCGGGGTGTCTCATCCGGCGACTCCTGCGACTCCGGCGACCGCGGCCACGGGGGCCACGGGGGCCTTCGGGATCGTCACCGTGAAGCAGCTCCCCGTGCCGAGCTCCGACCGCACGCCGACCGTGCCGCCGTGGGCCTCCACCAAGCCCTTCACCACCGCCAGGCCGAGGCCGGTGCCCTTCCGCGGCCCGTGGGCCTGGCGGTAGGGCTCGAAGATCCAGGGCAGCGCATCGGCGGGAATGCCGACGCCGGTGTCCTCGATGGCGAGCTCGAGCCGGTCCGGCAGCTCTGCCAGGCGCGCGTGCACCGTGCCCCCGGGCGCCGTGAAGTGCAGCGCATTGCCGAGCAGGTTCACGACCACGCGCACCAGGCTGCCCTCGTCCCCGAGCATCGTGAAATCCTGGCCCTCCGCCGCCAGGTCGACCCGGATGCGCTTCTCCTCGGAGAGCGGCCGGAGCTCGTCCAGCGCGCGGCCGACGACCTTGAGGAGGTCGGTGGGCTTACGATCCAGTGGTACGGCGCGGGCCCGCAGTCGCGTGAAGTCGAGGATCTGATTGATCATGGCCAGCATGCGGGTGGCGCTGGCGTCGATGAGGTAGGCGAAGCGCGCCTGCTTCGCGTCGTCCACTTCCCGGGCCCGCTCCTGCAGGCGCTCGGCGCTGAGGCGGATGGCGGCCAGCGGATTCCGCAGGTCGTGCGAGATGTGCGAGAAGAACTCCTCCTTGAGGCGCTCCACCTCGCGGAGCCGCTCGGCCATCTGATTGAAGGCCCGGCCGAGCATGCTGATCTCGTCGCGCCCCGTGACGGTGAGGGGCCCGGTCCAGGTCCCGGCGGCGAGCGACGTGGTGGCCGCGGACAGGCGGCCGAGCGATTGCGCCATCCGGTAGGCGAGCAGCGCACTGGCCGCCAGCGCCAGGACCAGGCTCGCCACCAGCGCGGTGGTCACCGCGCGCCAGGTGCGGGCCTCGAGCGCGCGGGCGCGCGCCTGGCTGGCGACGAGTCCCGCCTCCGTCGCGGTGCCCGCGTCGGCGAGGGCCGCCTCCGTGCGCTCGGCCGCCTCGCGCGCGGGGCCCTCCGCGATCCGCAGCGCCGCCCGGGCCTGGCCGAGCGCCACGAGCCGGCGCTCCTGCTCGACGTGGCGACGGTACGCGGTGAAGGCTTCGCGGGCCCGCGTGTGGGCGACCCGCTCCTCGGCGCTCTCCAGATACCCGCCGAGCTCCTCCAGGTCGCGGGTCGCCCGCGCGGCGCGGTCGCTCCACATCGCGGCGTAGTCCTGATCCTGGAGCACGAGGGCCCGGGCCTCCAGGCGCACCAGCCCGTGCACGGACTCGCGCAGCGTGCCCTCCAGGCGCAGCGCCGGTACCGCGCGGGTGGCGATCTCCTGGTTCGCGGTGACGAGACGCTTGACCGTGAGCAGGCTCCACACCACCGTGCCGCAGAGGACGATGATGACGAGGGCCGAGACGAGGAAGATCTTGGCGGCGAGGCGCATGGGACGAGGCTAGGGCGTGGCGGTCAGGAGCACGCGGACCATCTTCCGGACGATGCGCAGCTCGAACGGCTTTTCCAGGATCGGATCCGTGGTGCCGCGGAGGAACTCGGCGTGCTTCGCGGGGTTGCCGGTCATGAAGATCACGCGAGGCAGCTTCGTGGCGAAACGGACGGGGAAACGATGGCGGGTCCGGAGCGTCTCGTAGAGGGAAGGGCCGTCCATCCGGGGCATGTGCAGGTCGCTCAGCACGAGGTCGTAGGGGCGCAGCTCGAGCAGCGCCAGGGCTTCCCCACCGTCCCGGGCCCCGTCCACCGTGTGCCCGTCGCCGCCCAGCGCGGTGGTCAGGAGCTCACGGATCTGGTCGTCGTCATCGACGACGAGGATGCGCCTGGACAAGGATTCGGCGGGCATGCTCATGAAGAATGCACCGGAGGTGCCACCCGGGAGAGCCTGTAAGCACAGGACCTTACAAGCCTAGCGTTCTTACCGAGTTACGAAACGCGCCTGCCTCCTGACAAGCCCTGTCACGTCAGGGCCTCGACCCGGTAGCGGGCGAAGAGCAGGTCCCGCTCCTGCTGCGGCACGGGATAGGGCGCGTAGCCGGTCGCGGTCCGCACCCGGGCCAGCGTGCGGGCCTCGTGCCTGAAGAAGCGCCCGACCGCGCGGAGGGCCCGGTGCGTCTCCTCGCGCCGGGCCCGGGCGCCGGCGTGGTCTACCAGGCGCAGGGCGAGCGCCTCCAGCGCCTCCCGCGAGGTCCCGCGGAGCAGGGTGCTCCACGCCTCCGCGCTGTCGGCGGGCAGGCGCCGGAACCCGCGCACGTAGGAGTGCCGGGCCGTGCCGAGTCGGCGGCAGCGATGGCGCGGCACCGGGTGGCCGACGTAGCGCAGCAGGTCCATGAGGCGGAAGAACGCCTCGCCGGTCACCTCGCGGGAGCGGAAGGCGCCGTGGAACGTGAAGGCCGGGAAGGCCTCGGGCGCGGTGGTGAGGCAGAAGTACGTCTCGCCGCCCTCGGTCGCGATGCCGACGTAGGGGTACAGGAACGGGAAGGCGCTCGCCACGTTCCGTTCCGGCCGGAGCGTCTGGATGAGACGGATCTCGGCGAGGGCGGCGGCCAGGGGCGACTCGCAGACCTCCCAGGTGATCCGCGCCGCCGCCGTCACGAGCGCGCGGCGCTTGCGCTCCTTCTTGCGGCGCCCGGGCAGGCGATACTGCCCGAGCCGCCGGCGCAGGTTCCCGGCTCGGCCGACGTAGAAGAGCACCCCGGCGGCATCGTGGAAGCGGTAGACGCCGGGCGCGGCGGGCACCTCGTCCAGGAACCGGGCGCCGAACTTCCGGTCGAAGAGCCGCACGCGCCTATCCTCGCAGGCCGCGCCGAGGACCGGGAGCTTTTTCACGGGGCGCTTCCAGACCTGCACCCTGGTGGACGGGCCGCGCTGCCGCTTCGCGGTCGACTTCGGCGCCTCGTCGCTCATCGCCCTGGCCCAGCCGGGGATCGAGCACAACTCGATCGACGCGGTCCTGCTCACGCATCTCCACGGCGATCACGCCGCCGGGGTGCGGTTCCTCCTCATGGACGCGATGCTGGCGGCCCGGCGCACCCGCCCTCTCACCATCGCGGGCCCGCGGGAGCTGCGCGTGCGCATGGACGCCATCCGCGAGGCGCTCTTCCCCGCGGCTCGCACGTGATGACGCCCCGCTTCCCGGTCGACTGGATCCCACCGTGCTGCGCATCCAGGTGGGGGACAAGGCCATCTGCTACACCGGCGACACCGACTGGACCGACGAGGTCGCCCGCGCCGCGCAAAATACCGATCACCACTCACGCCGGCCGGGTGGGCGCCCGGCGGCTGATCCTCACTCACATGAGCCGCGAGATGCTGGCGCGCGCGGCCGACGTGTCGGAGCAGTGCGCCTACGACGGCCTGGTGGTCACCCTGTAGGCGAGTCGGCCTAGATGTCGCCGAAGCCCGGGCGGACGGGCGGCTTGGAGCGCTCGGTCGGGCCGGCTTCGCGCTCCGCCTCGTCCACGCTCGGCCAGGGGCCGGTCGGCTCCGCCGCAGGCGCGGTGAGCCACACCGAGGCGCGCTGCCCCGCCATGTACGCGACAGGGCTCAGGAACACGACGGTCAGGACGACGACGGCTGCCAGTGTCATGCGCTTCGGGGTCATCGGGCCCTCCTCCTGTCCCGGAAGGAGAGCAAGGGCCATTCCAGGAGAAACCGCTCTATTTTCCAAGTGTTTGCGGGTGTGCAAGGAAGACAAGAGGTAGGGATTTACCCCTTGTCGGCATGGATTTCACCCAAGCCGGAAGCGAACCGGGACGATTCGTCCCGCGCGGCACGGATCAGGGGCGGGTAGGCGTAGGTCGGCAGCGAGCAGCCCGGCGCGAGGATGAAGCCGGTGGCGCCGCCCGCGTCCAGAGCCCGCGCCACCTGCCCGCGCACCAGCCGGGCGGAGCTCTCGGCGAACCTCACGTGGTCGAGGCCCGACATCAGCGTGAACCGGGTGCGCCGCCGCGCCTCGGCGATGCTGGGGCCGCCGTTCAGATCGGCCCACGACAGCGCGTGGACGGGATAGTCGACCAGCCGGTCGAAGTAGAGGCGCTCACCGTGCGCGTGCAGCACGTGACACTCGCCGCGGCCCCCGATGGCCTTCAAGAACGCGAGATCGAAGGGCCGCATGAAGCGCTCGTACTGCTCGAGCGTCAGGCTCTCGGCGGTCGCGGGCACCGAGAAGAAGATCCCGGCGGCGCCGCGGGCCAGGCTCGCCTGGGCATAGCGGATCAGGTTGTCGTTGACCACCGCGAGCGCGGCCTCGAGCGCCTTCGGCTGCTCGGCCATCAGCGCGGGCATCGCCTCGCGCACCAGGTTGCGCTTCGCTGTGTTCCAGGCGTTGAACACCGTGTCGACGAAGAGCGCCCGGTCGCGGAGGGCGCGCGCCACCAGCTCCACCGTCCGGAGCTGGGTGCCGAACGGAGTCTGGGCCGGATCGAAGGGCTCGAGCTTGCCGAGGTCCGCCGCGCTCGCGATCACCTCCATGCCCCGCGGCATGGGGTAGTCGTAGTCGTTCATCAGCTTGAGCAGGTCGAGGTCGTAGTGGTCGAAGAACTCGAGGTGCACCTGGGCGGTGCGCTCGGCGGGGGCGTGCTGGTTGCCGAAGTGATACCAGGCGGTGAAGGGGGCCCGGTCCACGGGCCGGCCCGCCAGGGCCGCCCGCACTCGCTCGATCTTGTTCATTACTTTCTCCTTGCGGGGTTCGCAGCTCCCACGGTTCACAACTCAAGATAGGCCGCGCGCATCATGGGATGGTTGACCAGGTTGGCCGCCGCGTCCTGCAGGACCACGCGTCCGGTCTGGAGCACGTAGCCGCGGTCGGCGATGGAGAGCGCCATGTTCGCGTTCTGCTCGACGAGCAGGATGCCGATGCCGTCGCGGTTGAGCCCCTGGATGATGTCGAAGATCCGGTCCACGTAGAGCGGCGAGAGCCCCATCGAGGGCTCGTCCATCACGAGCAGCCGCGGGCGCGCCAGCAGCGCGCGGCCCATCGCCAGCATCTGCTGCTCGCCGCCCGACAGCGAGCCGCCCGGCTGCCTCCGCCGCTCCGCCAGCACCGGGAACTGGGCGAGCACGCGCTCGAGATCGGCGCGGATCCCCGCCGCGTCGTCGCGCGTGTAGGCGCCCATGAGCAGGTTCTCGTGCACGGTGAGGTCGGGGAAGATGCGCCGGCTCTCGAGCACCGGCGCGATGCCCGCCCGCACCACCTCGGCGGGGGTCCGGCCCTGGATGGGCCGGCCGTCCCAGAGGATCTCGCCCCCGCGCGGGCGCACCAGGCCCAGGATGGTCTTCATGGTGGTGGACTTGCCGGAGGCGTTGCCGCCCAGGAGGCACACCAGCTCGCCGTCGCCCACCGTGAGCGAGATGTCCCAGAGCACCTGCACCTGGCCGTAGGCCGCCGAGACGCCCCGCAGCTCAAGCACGGGCGCCCCGCCGGCCCATGTAGGCGGCCACCACGTCGTCATTCCGGCGGATCGCGTCGGGGATTCCCTCCGCGATCTTCTCGCCGTGGTCGAGCACGATGATGCGGTCGGAGGCGTTCATGATCACCTTCATGTCGTGCTCGATCAGGAACACCGCGACGCCGCGGTCGCGGATGGCCTGGATCAGGCGCACGATGCCCGCCGACTCGTGCGGATTCATCCCGGCGGTGGGCTCGTCCAGCAGGAGCAGGGCGGGCTCGGTGGCGAGCGCGCGCGCGATCTCGAGCCGGCGGCGGTTGGCGTAGGAGAGGCTGTCCGCGAAGTCGTCCACGCGCGGCAGCAGCCGGTCCTCGAAGAGCGCGAGCAGCTCGAGCCCCTTCCGCCGCGCCGCCTCCTCCTCGTCGGCCACCCAGCCGGGCCGGGTCACCGCGGCCCAGAAGCCGGCGCGCTGGTGGCGGTAGCGGCCGATCAGCACGTGCTCGAGCACGGTCATGCGCTTGAAGACCCGGCTGGTCTGGAAGGTACGGGCGAGCCCGAGCGCGGCGATCCGGTCGGGCGAGCGCGCCTCGATGGCGGTCTCGCGGAAGCGCATCGTGCCCTCGTCGGGTGCCTGGAAGCCGGTGAGGCAGTTGAAGAGCGTGGTCTTGCCGGCCCCGTTGGGGCCGATGAGCCCGACGATCTCGCGGTCTATCAGATTAAAGCTGACGCCCTTTAGCGCGGCGAGGCCGCCGAAGGCGACCGAGAGCCCGGAGACCTCGAGCAGGCTCACGCCGCCGGCTCCTCGGCCGGCCGCGCCCGGGCGAGCAGGCCGCGGGGTTGAATGATACCGGGCACGCCGGCCACGCCCTCGGGCCGGAAGAGGATGACCGCGATCAGCACGAGCCCGTACACCACGCCCCGGTACTCGGCGAGGAAGCGCGAGGCCTCGGGCAGGATCACGAGCGCGACCGCGCCGATGATCGGGCCGAGGAAGCTGCCGAGGCCGCCCACGATCAGCATGGTCAGGATCACGAAGGTCTCGTCGAGCCGGAAGGAGTCGGCGCTCACGAAGCGGGCGTGGTGGGCGAAGAAGGCGCCGGCCACCCCCGCGAAGAAGGTGGCGATGCAAAACGCAAGGGCTTTCAACCTGAATGTCGGCAAGCCGGAGGCCTGGGCGGCCAGCTCGTCCTCCCGGATGGCCACGAAGGCGCGGCCCACCCGCGAGGTCACCACCCGCGCGATCACGAAGAGGGTGAGAGCGTCGAGGGCCAGGACCAGGTAGTAGTAGCCGAGGTTGCCCCGCAGCTCGAAGCCTCCGAGCGCCGGCGGCGGCACGCCGGGGATGCCCATGGGCCCGCGGGTGAGGCCCATCCAGTTCAGCGTGACCAGGAAGGTGATCTCCTGGAAGCCGATGGTCACGAGCGCCAGGAAGATGCCGGAGAGCCGGAGCGTGATCAGGGCGAGGGCCGCGCCGATCAGGCCCGCCACGAGGCCGGCCGCGGGCAGGGTGAGCGCGAAGCCCCAGCCGAGGCGCGTGGCCAGGATGGCCGCGGTGTAGGCACCGATGCCGTAGAAGGCGGCGTGGCCGAACGAGAACAGGCCGGTGTAGCCGTTGGTGACGTTGAGGCTCGATGCCAAGATCACGTAGATGCCGGCCTGCACCGCGACGCTCAGCAGGTACTCGCTGCGCAGCGCGAGCGGGAGCAGGAGGGCCGCGGCCAGCGCGCCGCCCCAGAGGAGTCGGTTCTCCCGCCGCGGCACGAACGCGTGGAGGGCCACCGCCTAGACGGTCCGCAGCCGCTTGCCGAGGAGGCCCTGCGGGCGCAGGAGCAGCACCAGCACCATCACCACGAAGGCCACCACGTCGCGGTAGCCCGAGGCGACGAACTGCACGGTGAGGTTCTCGACCACGCCGATGATGAGGCCGCCCAGGATGGCGCCCGGGATGCTCGTGAGCCCGCCGAAGATGCAGGCCGCGAAGCCCTTGAGGCCGGCGGTCCCGCCCATGGCCGGGTACACCGTGTTGTAGTAGATGCCGACCATCACGCCGGCGGCGCCGCCGAGCGCGGAGGCCAGGGCGAACGAGATGTTGAACACGCGGTTGACGTTGACGCCCATCGCGTAGGCCGCCTCGTGATCCTGCGCGGTCGCCCGCATGGCGCGGCCGATCTTTGTTCCCTGGAGCAGGAGCCGCAGGGCCAGCACGAGCGCGCCGGCCAGGCCCAGGATCACGAGCTGGAGCACCGAAACCGGGATGCCCGCCACCTGGATCGTGGTCTCGTACACCGACGGGACCGGACGGTTCTCGGCGCCGAAGACGATCGAGGCCAGGTCCTTGAGGATGACCGACAACCCGATCGTGATCAGCAGCGGCGGCATGTGCCCGGTGGCGCGCATCGGGCGGAAGGCGGCCTTCTCGATCAGCGAGCCGAGCCCCCAGGCCGCGGCCATCCCGCAGAGCAGCGCGACCGGCCAGGGCAGGTGGTACACCCCGAGCGCGAAGTAGCCCACGAACGCGCCGATCATGTAGACCTCGCCGTGGGCGAAGGTGACCAGGTTCATGGTCCCGAAGATGATCACGAACCCGATGGCCACCAGGGCGTAGAGGCTTCCCTGGGTGAGCCCGTTTACCACCTGCGACAGCAGCACGAGCCCGCGAGCTACTTGTCGTAGAGCGTGAAGTCGCCGTTCCGGATCACGAGCTGCCGGTACTCCTTCACCACGTCGCGCCGCTCCGTGAAGGTGATCTTGCCGGTCACCCCGGGATAGTCCCGCACCTTCACCAGCTCGTCGCGGATGGCCTTGCGGTCCGTCCCCGCCCTCGCCATGACGAAGGCGAGCAGGTTGATCGCGTCGTAGGCCACCGCCGCGAACGTGTTCGGCGTCGCCTTGTACTTGGCCTCGAAGCCCTTCACGAACTTCTGCACCTCGGGCTGCGGGTCCTTGGGGAAGAACGCGGCGCTCGTGTAGAGGCCGTTGACCGAGTCGCCGCCGATCTCGAGCAGCTTGGGCGAGTAGAGCGAGCCCGGCCCCATCATGGTCACGTCGGTCCAGCCGAGCTTCTCGCGCTGCTTGCTGATGAGCGCGGCCTCGTTGTAGAAGGCCGGGATGTAGAGGAGATCCGGCTTCTGCCCGCGCAGTTTGGTGAGCACGCCGGTGAAGTCCTTGTCGGTCTCGAAGTAGGACTCGACCGCGATCACGTCGGCGCCCATCTCCTTGGCCGCCTTGATGAAGAGGTCCTTGCTCACGATGCCCCAGTCGTTGTTGATGTGGAGCACCGCGATCTTCTTCTTGCCGAGCTTCTGCACCGCGTAGCGGGCCATGAACGGCCCCTCGCCGGCCTGGGTGCCCACGATGCCGAAGCTCCACGGGCTGCCCGGCGCGAAGTTCGGGTGCGAGGCGGTCGGCGAGAGCTGCACCATTCCCGCCCGGTCGTAGATGGGCTGGGCGGCCAGGCACGCGGTGCTGCTGAAGTCGCCGATCTCGGCCACGATCCGCGGGTCGGAGGTGAACTTCTGGGCGAGCGCGGCCGCCTCCTTGGGATCGGCGCGGCTGTCCCCCACCACGATCACGAGAGGCCGGCCCTTCACGCCACCGCTCGCGTTGATCCCCTCCACCGCGAGGTCGATCGCCTTCTGAAAGAGCTGGCCGTACTCCGCGAAGTTGCCGGTGAGCGGCGCGCTGAGCCCGATGTGGATCGGGTCCGCGGCCCAGGCGGCGGGCGCGCCGCCTCCGGGCGACATGGCCACGGCCAGCAGCACGGCGAAGGCGAGAGAGCGGAGCAGGGTCGTCATGAGTTGCCTCCTGGCGGAGTTATACCACGCGGCGGCGGTCGCGCCCGCGCCCGCGCCTAGCGCGCCTTCTCGCGGTCGATCAGCACCCGGCGCAGAATCTTGCCGGAGGCCGACTTCGGGATCTGGTCGATGAACTCGAGGTGGCGGATGCGCTTGTGCGGGGCCACCCGCTGGGCTACCCAGCCCATGATGGCGTCCGCGGGAGTGGCCTTCGAGACGTCGTCGGTCTTGAGCACCACGTAGGCCTTCGGCACCTCGCCGGCCTCCTCGTCGGCCTTCCGCACCACCGCCGCGTCCAGGATGGCGGGATGCGTGAGCAGCAGGGCCTCGAGCTCGGCGGGGGCCACCTGCATGCCCTTGTACTTGATCAGCTCCTTGGTGCGATCCACGATGAAGAAGTAGCCCTCGTCGTCCACGAAGCCCACGTCGCCGGTGTGGTACCAGCCGTCACGGTCGAGGCAGTCCGCGGTCTCCTCGGGGCGGTTGAGATACCCCTTCATGATCTGAGGGCCCCGGATCCACAGCTCGCCTTCCTTGCCGACCGGCAGCTCGGCGTCCGAGCCCGAGCCCACCTCGACGATCTTCACTTCCGTGTTGGGCACGATCTTGCCGGCCGAGCCCGGCTTGAACGGCTCGTCGTGGGTGGGGCTCAGGTGGGTGACCGGGCTCGCCTCGGTCATGCCGTAGCCCTGCACCACCGGGCAGCCGAGCTTCTGGCTCAGCGCGCGGGCCATCTCCTCGCCGAGGGGCGCCGCGCCCGAGAAGATCAGGCGCACGCTCGAGAGGTCGAACTGGGCCACCGCCGGGTGCTTGACCAGCCCGAGCACGATGGGCGGCACCAGCGGCAGGATCGTCACGCGGTACTTCTGCACGAAGGTGAGAAACTCCATCATGTCGAAGCGCGGCATGACCAGGATGGTGCCGCCGCCGGCCAGGCCGAGCATCATGATCACGACCATGCCGTAGATGTGGAAGAACGGCAGTACCGCCATCGTGATGTCCCGCTCGCCGAAGCACTCGAAGTTCCGCATGCCCTCGGCCTGGCAGAGATTGGCGACCAGGTTGCGATGCGTCAGCATCACGCCCTTGGGCAGGCCGGTGGTGCCGCTCGAGTAGGGCAGCGCGACGAGGTCCTCGGCCGGCTTCATCGTGAGCGCGGGCGGCTGGTCGCCCGCCTGCATGAGATCGGTGAAGGGCCGGACGCCGTCGGCCGCGCCCAGGACGAAGATCTCCTCGACGCCGCTCTTGGCCGCCCCCTCCTTCGCCTTGTCGAGGAACGGGGGCGCCGTGACGAGGAAGCGGGCGCCCGAGTCCCGGAGCTGGTTGGCCAGCTCGTCGGCGGTGTAGAGCGGGTTCACGGTGGTGTTGATACCGCCCGCCATCGCCACCCCGAGGAAGACGATGGCGTACTCGGGGAGGTTCGGGCAGTAGATCGCGAGCACGTCGCCCTTGCCGAAGCCCCGCTTGGCCAGGCCCGCCGCCGCGCGCCGCGCCCCGTCGGCGAGCTGGCGATAGCTGAGGGTGCGGCCGGTGGGCCCGTCGATGAGAGCCGGCTTGTCGCCGAGCCGGGCAGCGTGGCGCAGCACGTACTCGGTGATGGTCACGTCCGGAATCGTCACGCGCGGGCTGGTCGAGAGCATGGCCAGGAGAGCCTAGCGGCCCGTCCGGCGCGGGTCAAGCGGCAGGTTCATCAGCAGGGACTCGAGCGCGAGCGGATCCACCGGCTTGGTGAGATGCGCGTCGAAGCCGGCCTCACCCGAGCGCTGCCGGTCGCCGGACTGTCCGTACCCGGTCACCGCGACCAGGAGCACGTCCGCGTGGCCGGCGGCCCGCACGCGCCGGGCCACCTCGTAGCCGTCGAGCCCGGGCAGGCCGATGTCGATCACCGCCGCGTCGGGCCGGAGGGCGAGGGTCCGGTCGAGCCCGGCGAGGCCGTCGACCGCCTCGTGCACCTCGTGGCCGGCCTGCTCCAGCAGGTGCCGGAGCATCTCGCGGGCGTCGTCATTGTCCTCGACGATGAGGACCCGGCGCCGGACCCGGGCGCCGCCGGGAAGCGGGGCCGCGGCGGCCGCGTCGCGGGGGGCTTGCTGGAGCGGGAAGCGGACCGTGAACACGCTGCCCCGGCCGGGCCCGTCGCTCGCCACCTCGATGCGACCGCCGTGCAGGTCGACGAGCCGCTTCACCAGGGTGAGTCCGATGCCGAGCCCCTGCGCCGGCCGGTGCAGCCCGGTCTGGCCCTGCACGAACAGGTCGAAGATCCGGGGCAGGAGATCGGCGGCGATCCCGGCGCCGGTGTCCTCCACGCGGAGCACGGCCTCGTCGTTCCGGGCCGCGACGTCGACCGCCACCCGGCCGCCCGCCGGCGTGAACTTCACGGCATTGCCGAGGAGGTTACTGAGGATCTGCTCGAGGCGGGTCTCGTCGGCCTCGATCCACACCGCCGCACCCGCTTCGGAGCGCAGGTTCAAAGTCGGCGTGGTCGCGGCCAGCGCGCCCACGACGCGCCGCGCGACCGCGGCCAGGTCCACCGGGCGCCGGCCGAGCGTGATCTTGCCGGTGGTGAGCCGGGTCACGTCGAGCAGGTCGTCGACCAGTCGGACGAGATGGCGCACCTGACGCGTGACGATGTCGCGGGCCTGCGCGCTCCGCTCGTCGCCCGGCCCGCCGGTGTCGATCACGTGCAGCGCGGTCGTGATGGCGCCGAGCGGATTGCGCAGCTCGTGGCCGAGCATGGCGAAGAACTCGTCCTTGATCCGGTTCGTCTCCTCCGCCTCGGCCCGCGCGCGCTCGCGCTCGCCCTCGGTCCGCTTGCGCTCCGTCACGTCGAGCCCGATGCCGATGCGGGTGTTGTCCGGGAGCCGGATGTTCGACCACGAGGTCTGCAGGAGGCGCCCGTCTCGCGTCGTGATCGCGACGTCGCGCCAGCCCTCCCGCAGCGAGTCCATGTACCCGCGGACCTCCGCGCGGTACGCCGGGTCCGGGTAGCAGCGCGCCATCAGGTCCACGTCGCGCGCGGCCGCGGTGGACCAGCCGGTGAGGCGCTCGAACTCGCGGTTCAGCCGCAGGACGTGGCTGTCCGCTTCGAACATCGTGATCATCACGGGAATGCGGTCGATGATGGTCTGGAGCAGGTCGCCCTCCCGCTCGCGGCTCCGGACCAGCGCGGCGACGACCAGGGTCATCAGCGCCATCGTGGCCACGAACGACTGCAGCACGAGCAGCGAGTGGGTCGGCGGCAGGACCAAGAACGGCCCGAACCCCCGCATCGTGCCGCCCACCGCGATCGCCATGAGCACGACCACGGTGGTCGCCGCCTCGCGGCGGCCGAAGCGGACGGCGGCCCAGAGCAGCGGCGGAATCGCCAGGAACGCCAGCGGGTAGTGGCGCCACCCCGCGGGGGCCAGCCCGCCGAACACGATCAGGGCGACGCCGACCACGCCCAGGAGCAGCGCCAGGGCCTCGATCGGCTGCCGGTGCAGGGCCAGGGAACGGCGGTCCGCCGTCCACAGAATCAGGAGGGGCGCGATGATGAGCGCCCCGGTGATGTCACCGAGGGCCCAGGTGATCCAGATCGCCGCCGCGTCGGCGCGCGGCGCGAAGCCTCCGAGCTGGAGACTCGCGACGCCGACGGTCGCCGCGACCGCCCCGCCCGGCACGACGGCGGCCGCGAAGGCGAAGATCCCACGCGGCCGCTCGAAGGCGGCCCGGCCGTGGGCGAGCCGCTCGACGAGCCAGCAGCCGATCACGGCCTCGAGCGTATTTCCCAGCGCGATGCCGAGCGAGGTCGCGACCGAGCCCGCGGTGGTCACGTTGACGAGGAACGCCCCGGCCGCCACCGCCGGCCACATCCGGGCGCCCAGGACGAGCAGCGCGGCCAGCGCGATGCCGGTGGGGGGCCAGACGGCGGTCGCGCTCGCGTGGACGGAGGCGAAGAGGAGGCCGAGCTTGCCGGCAAGGACATAGGCCACCGTCAAGGCGACGAGCCATGCCCAGCGTGCGGACCCGGAAGTGGACATCCGGCATTTCCTCCTACGGCTTGAGGCGTTCCCCGAAGAACTCGCCCACGCGGCGGATGCTGTCGGCCCAGGCGGCGGCGTCGCCGCCGGTGGTGGCGCCGCGCCCGCCGGGGGCATTGCTGTTCACCCGGGCGGCCACGAAGCGCACGGGGCGGTCGCTGTCGAAGGAGTGATGCGCGCCCGGATAGACCGTGATCGCGACAGGATGCTCGGTCGCCCGCGTGGACGCGGCGAGCTTGACGCACGGTGGCGCCGGCGTCCAGTCATCTTTCTCCCCGATCAGGATCAGCAGCGGCGCGACCGACCGGTAGGTGCCGGCGCCGTCGGCGCGCCAGGTGCCCAGCGTGACCCCGCAGCTCGGATAGAGCGCCACCGCCGCGGCGAAGCCCGCGCGCTTCTCGCGGGCGAGCAGGTCCCAGGCGTTCTGGGGCGCGGCCATCGAGGCGAGCGTGGTCGAGCCGCCGTGCGAGCCGCCCATGAGGCCCACGCGCCGCCCGTCCACGTACGGCAGCGCGCGGGCATGGGCGAGCGCCGCGTACGCGTCGCGCACCCGCCGGCTCGGCGCCACCTCGCCCCGGCTGGGCGAGGCGTCGGTGCAGACGCCGTCCGGATGGCCACGGGTGGTGAAGCTGTCGGGGATCACCGTGACGTAGCCGCGCGCGCCCAGCTCACGGGCCCAGCGCCCCGGGGCGCCGCTGGACCGGAGGCCCAGGCCGGTGCAGGCGTGCATGATGACCACCGCGGGGAACGGCCTGGGGCCCTCGGGCTTGCTGACCGTGACCGGGATCTCCTCCCGGGCTCCGTTGGGCGCGGTAGTGATGATGGAGCGGTCCGAGACGGGACTGGCACAGCCGGCGAGCAGCCCGGCCAGCAGTCCGATCACCAGCCCCCTTCCTCCCGCGAGGCCTCGCCATGGTGCCGCGATCTTAAGCTAGCCGGGCTTGCGGACGCGAGGGCGCCTCGGCTAGCCTTGATCCCCATGACGCGCACCCTGATGGACAAGCCGATCGCCGGGCCGATGGTCTGGCACGGCCGGGAGCTGGCCGGCTCGACCGACTGGATCCGCCGGCTCTCGGCGGGCGCCGTGGAGGAGATCCACGCGGCCCTGCGGGCGGTGCAGGCGCGCGGCCTCGAATGGCGGGACATCAGAAAGAAGGACTTCCCGCTACCCGGCGTCTCCGCTGAGCTCGCCCAGGCCAATCGCGATCTCGAGTGGGGGCGCGGCCTCGTGCTCCTGCGCGGGCTGCCGGTGGAGCGCTACTCGGACGACGAGCTCCGCGCGATCTGGTGGGGGCTCGGCTGCCACCTGGGGACGGCCGTGCACCAGAATGCCCACGGCGAGCTCCTCGGCGAGGTGCGCGACGAGGTCCGGCTCTACGGCGAGGTGGTGCAGCCCGCGGTGCCCAAGAGCGATGGCGTCACCTCGCGCGCCAAGGCGCGCTCGAGCGGGCCGCTCCGCTGGCACACCGACCGCTCCGACGTGGTCGGGCTACTCTGCGTGCGCTCGGCCCGCCGGGGCGGCACGAGCCACGTGGTCAGTGTCCCCGCGGTGAGCAATGCCATCCTCGATCGGCGGCCGGACCTGCACGCGCTGCTCCGCTCCGACTACTACCGCAGCCGACAGGGCGAGGAAGCGGGCGGGGAGGCCTCGATCTACGCGATGCCCATCTTCGCGATGCGCGAAGGCAAGTTCACCACCCAGTACTCGCGCACCTTCGTGGAGGCGGCGCAGAAGATCGCCACGATCCCGCGGATCACCCCCGCCCAGGACGAGGCGCTCGATCTCCTGGCCGAGGTCTGCGACGAGTGGGGCTACGAGATGGAGCTCGAGCCGGGCGACATCCAGCTCCTGAACAACCACGTGATCTACCACGGCCGCACCGCCTACGAGGATGCTCCCGAGCCCGGCCGCGACCGGCTGCTCCTGCGCCTCTGGCTGGCCCCGCCGAACAGCCGCCCGCTCCCCGAGGGCTTCGAAACGCTCTGGGGCAGCATCAAGGGCGGCGCGGTGCGCGGGGGCATCGCCCAGCCCGCCGCCGCGCGCTGACTCGCCCGCGCGCACTGCTGATTCTTTCCGCAGCACGGGCGGGGTGACGCCGCGCCCGCCTCGACGGTCAAGCGCTTGATTCTGCGCTAGTTCCCCCTGCCGCTGCCGATCACGCGCGCGGTGGTGTGCTTCTTGCCAGTGCCACCGGCGTGATCACCATCGACGCCGAGCCCGAGCCGATCCGGGTGGACCCCGCGCGGACGGCGCTCGTGGTCATCGACATGCAGAAGGACTTCCTCGAGCCGGGCGGCTTCGGGGAGACGCTAGGCAACGACGTCGGCCTGCTCAGCGCCGCCATCGGGCCCTGCAAGGCGGTGCTGGACCGTGCCCGCACCGTGGGCATGCTGGTGGTCCACACCCGCGAGGGTCACCGGCCGGACATGGCCGACGCTCCGCCGGCCAAGGTGGAGCGCGGGGCGCCGAGCCGGCGCATCGGCGATCCGGGGCCGATGGGCCGGATCCTGATCCGCGGCGAGGCCGGCCACGACATCGTGCCCGCGCTCTACCCGCAGGCGGGCGAGCCGGTGGTGGACAAGCCCGGCAAGGGGGCGTTCTACGCCACCGACCTGCACGGGATCCTCCAGAACCGCGACATCGAGACGCTGATCGTGTGCGGGGTGACCACCGAGGTCTGCGTGCACACGACGGTGCGTGAGGCGAACGACCGCGGCTACCGGTGCATCGTGCCCGGGGACTGCTGCGGCTCGTACTTCCCCGAGTTCCACGAGGTGGGCCTGCGGATGATCAAGGCCCAGGGCGGGATCTTCGGGTGGGTGACGGATTCGACCCGGCTGCTGACGGCCCTGGGGGACGCCCAATGATACCGACGATGAAGACGAAGACACCGGCCTGGTGGACCTCCGGAGACTGGAACGCCTTCTTCGGGTTCGGGACCAATATCCTGGTGAACCTCCTGGTGCTCACCGGGCTGCTGCGCTTCGTGCTCAAGATGCCGGATTCGATCGTGTTCGGCCGCATCCTGCCCGCCACCGGGCTCATGCTCTGCCTGAGCACGCTCTACTACGCGTGGCTCGCCCATCGCCTCGCCAAGCAGACCGGCCGCGACGACGTATGCGCGCTGCCCTCCGGCATCAGCGTGCCGCACATGTTCGTGGTCACCTTCGTGATCATGCTGCCGATCGCGATCAAGACCGGTGACCCGGTCAAGGGCTGGGAGGCCGGCTTGACCTGGGTGTTCGTGCAGAGCTTCGTGCTGATGGCGGGCGGCTTCATCGGCCCGGTCATCCGCCGCATCACCCCGCGCGCCGCCCTGCTCGGTACCCTCGCGGGCGTCTCTCTCGCCTTCATCTCGATGCGGCCGGCGATGGAGATGTTCATGACGCCGGTAATCGGCATCCTGTGCTTCGCGGTGATCCTGGCGAGCTGGTTCGGGGGCGTGCGCTACCTCAACGGCGTGCCCGCGGGCCTGGTCGCGATCGTGGTGGGGACCGCGGTGGCGTGGGTCTCCACCGCATTCGGCTCCGGCTGGGGCGGCATGAGCGTGGAGAAGCTCTCCGCGTCGGTCGGGAACTTCGGCTTCTCGGTGCCGCTGCCCGCGGTGGGCCACGTGTTCGGAGGCTTCGAGTATCTGGGCGTCATCCTGGTCACCGCGATCCCCTTCGGCATCTACGACCTGGTGGAGGCACTCGACAACGTGGAGAGCGCGGCGGTGGCGGGCGACAGCTTCCCGACCACCCGCGTGCTGACCGCCGACGGGGTGGTGAGCCTGATCGGCTGCCTGATGGGCAACCCATTCATCAACGCGGTCTACATCGGCCACCCGGGCTGGAAGGCGATGGGCGGCCGCATCGGCTACTCGGCGGCCACCGGCGTCGTGGTCATCATGCTGTCGTGGTTCGGCATCATCTCGGTGATGTCGGCGCTGATCCCGGTCATCGCGATCTCGCCGATCCTGCTCTACATCGGCATGCTGATCGGGGCCCAGGCCTTCCAGGAGACGCCCAAGGCGCACGCCCCCGCGATCGTCCTGGCGCTCACGCCCAACCTGGCCGCGTGGGGCAAGCTCCTGATCGACAACTCGCTCGGCGCGGCGGGCACCAGCGCGGCCGCGCTCGGCCACGACAAGCTGGCCCAGGTCGGCGTGCTCTACGACGGCCTCGCGATCCTGGGCGGCGGCGCCATCCTGGGCGGCCTCGTGCTGGGCGCGATGGGCGCGTTCATCGTGGACCGCGACTTCTCGAAGGCGGCCGCCTTCGCGGCGGCGGGCGCGGTGCTCACGTTCTTCGGCTTCATGCACGGCGAGGCGATCGGCATCGGCCGCACCCCGATGGTGGCGCTCGCCTACGTGCTGGTGGCGGGCTGGCTCTTCGGCTGCGCGAAGTTCGCGACCGCGAGCAGCCCGGCCCCGGTGCGCCACGCGCCGCCCGCGGGGGTGCCCGCCGACTAGGCGCTGGCGCTAGCCCGGGGCCAGACCCGCCGGGCGACTGTCCTCACCGGGGCTCCACGCCTAGCCCGGCCAAACTCGCCGGGCGACGACTGTTCTCACCAGGGCTCCACGCCTAGCCCGGCCAGACCCGCCGGGCGACCTCGGCAACGCGCCGGAGCTTTGCCTCCTGCTGCTGCGGGGTGAGCGGATTGCCGGCCTCGCCGGAGGCGAACCCGCACTGCGGACTCACCGCCAGGCGCTCCAGCGGGACATGGCGCGTCGCCTCGCGGAGGCGCGTCTCCACCGCGCCCGCGTCCTCCAGGGCGCCCTGCTTGGTGGTCAGGAGCCCGAGCACCACGGTCGCCTCCGAGCGCGCGTGCCGGAGCGGACCGAAGTCACCGGCGCGGGGCGTGTCGTACTCGAGCAGCAGCCGGTCGTAGCGGGTGAGCCGCGGGAAGACCTGGCCGGCGATGGACTCGTAGCCCCCGTTGGCCAGCCAACGCCCGCCCGGCGCGTTGCCGCGGCAGATGTGGATGGCGCGGGTCACGCCGCGGACGCCCTCGAAGACGGTGTCGTCGATCTCCGCGTCGGCGACCAGCTCGGCGGACATGTCGTGGCCCCACGACTCGAAGGCGGCGCGGTTATCCCGGTCCACGTGCCACTGGGCGTAGTTCGGGGCGTCCATCTGGATATAGTCGCCGCCGAGCGCGACGATGCGCGGCACCACCTGCTCGCGCAGGTAGTGAGCGATCGCGCGCAGGAAGTCCTCCGGGGTCGGGTAGGCGGCGCGCGAGTAGTCACGGTGCCAGAAGATGCGGTGCCAGCTCGGGGAGGGGATCGTGAACTTGGTGCGGGCCCGCGCGTGGGCCTTGAGAAACGCGTACTCGTCCGAGACCACGTCGCGCACGACCTCGATCGGCCGGGTGACGAAGGGCCGGGTGGGATTGGTCCACACCTGGGCCCGGCGGCCGTCCGGCTCCTTCCACAGCGACCACCAGCCCGGATCGGCGGGCAGGAACTCGAAGCCGGCGAGCGGCGCGCGGGCCGCGCCCTCCTCGCGGAGCGGGATCGTGATGACCCAGGACGACCGGCGCAGCTCGCCGTCGGTGATCACGTCGAGGCCCGCCGCCTCCTGCAGGGCAATGGCCTCCCGGACCGCGCGGTCCTCGGCCGCCCGGAGGGCCTCGAGGGCCACCCGGCCCTCCCGGGCGCCCTGCCGGGCCTCGCGGAGGTAGGCGGGGCGGAGAAGACTGCCCACCACGTCTGCCCGGGGCGTCATTGCATGCCAGCTTTCAGCGGGGGAGACCCGCTTACAGGGGGGCGGCCCGCCTTCACGGGGCACAGCATGCCACAAGGCGGCTCCTCCAGGGGGCGCGTCTGTTGTACCATGAGAGCGGCCCGGGTGTGTGGTGGTCCCCCCGGCGCCGTCCCCTGGCGCAAGTTGACGGGCGCGACGATCGTCCTCTACTGTCTGCAAAGGAAAGGGTCTGTGTCCCATGAGCGTCCCACTTGAGTAGGCGATCTCGCCACCGGCGCCACTCCGGGAACCGACCGCCGCAGGGGCAAGGGCAGGGGCAGGGCCAAGGGCAAGGCCAAGGGCAAGGCCTGGGGCAACCGGGGCAAGGCCAGGGGCCGCGCGGCCCGATGCCTCCCCGCCCCGCCCCCCGGGCTCCCACCCCATCGATCTTCGAAGGCCTCACCGCGGTCCATTCGTACGAGAAGTTCAAGCTCGAGCTCACCCGGGACGAGCTGTCCATGCGCGCACTGGACATGATCGCGCCGATCGGTCGAGGGCAGCGCGGCCTGATCGTGGCCCCGCCCCGCACCGGCAAGACCATGCTGCTCCAGAAGATCGCCAAGTCGGTGCTCGCCAACCATCCCGAGGTGGTGGTGATGGTGCTCCTGGTGGACGAGCGTCCGGAGGAGGTCACCGACTTCAAGATGCAGATCGGCAAGCAGGCCGAGATCGTCGCCTCCAGCAACGACAATCCCTACCGGCGCCACATCGAAGTCACGGAGCAGGTGATCGACAAGGCGAAGCGGATCGTCGAGGAGAAGCGGGACGTGCTGATCCTCTTCGACTCGCTGACCCGGATGACCCGCGCCTACAACAACGAGCTCTCCTCGCGCGGACGTACCATGTCGGGCGGCATCGACAGCCGCGCCTTCCAGATGCCGCGCGCGTTCTTCGGGGCGGCCCGCAAGATCGAGGAGGGCGGCTCGCTCACGATCATCGGCACCGTGCTGGTGGACACCGGCTCGCGGATGGACCAGATCATCTTCGAGGAGTTCAAGGGCACCGGCAACATGGAGCTCTACCTCTCGCGCGAGCTGGCCGACCGGCGCATCTTCCCCTCGTTCGATCTGATGCGCTCCGGGACGCGGCGCGAGGAGCTGCTCTTCTCCGAGGACGACATGAAGAAGATCCACCTGCTGCGGCGCGCCCTGTCCGGCACCAAGCCGCAGGAGGCGATGGAAGCGCTCCTGGGCCGCCTCAAGCTCACCGCGACCAACGCCGACTTCCTGAAGTCGCTCGGCCAGGACTGACCGCGCGCGCCCGCCTACCGCGTTTGCCCCACCATCTTGCTGACCGCCTGGCGGAGCTGGCTCAGGGTGAAGGGCTTCTCGATGACCGGGATCCCGGTGCTGCGCAGGAAGGGTCCGTAGTCCGCCGAGTTCGCCTGCGCGGTCACGAACACGATCCGCTTGAGGATCTGGGGATGATCCCGCTGGACCGTCTCGTAGAGGGCCTGGCCGTCCATCTCGGGCATGCGCAGGTCGCAGAACACGAGATCGAAGCGGTACTGGCCGATGAGGTCGAGGCCTTCCTTGCCGTTCTCCGCGGTGTGGACGTCGTGGCCTTCGATCTTCAGGGCGTCCGAGATCAGCTCGCGCACGGCGCGCTCGTCGTCGATCACCAGGATACGCGCTCGTCCCATGATGGTCCCCGCGACGGTTGACCTGGTCGCAGTTCCGGCTATTCTACGACGAGTGAACGGGAGACTCCAATGACCATGAGCTCGGGTGCGGCGGACCGGCGGGCGTTCGTCACGACGCTGGCCGCGGGGGCCCTGCTGCTCCCGCGGGCGGCGCCCGCCCAGCCGGTGGCCGGGCGCGTCGCCCGCGTCGGCTACCTGACCCCGTCGTCGGTGGCGGCCCGCGGGGGGATGGTCGAGCTGCGCCGGCACCTGCGCGACCTGGGCTACGTGGAAGGCCGCGACATCCGGTTCGAGATCCGCGGGGCCAACGAGGATTTCGAGCGCCTGCCCGATCTCGCCGCCGACCTCGTGCGCAGCGGGGTGGACCTGATCGTCGCGGTGTCCCCGCCCGCGATCCGGGCGGCCGAGAACGCGACGTCCACGATCCCCATCGTGATGGTCAGCGGCACCGACCCGGTCGTGGGCCTGTTCGTCGCGAGCCTCGCCCGTCCCGGCGGCAACGTGACCGGCGTGACCACCTACCTCCCGGAGCTGGCCGGCAAGCGGCTGGAGGTGCTCCGCGAGTGCGTGCCCGGCCTCCGCCGGGTCGCGGTGCTCGCCAATCTCCGTAACCCGAGCAGCGCGGCCGAGGTGCGGGAGACCGAGGCCGCCGCGCGGACGATGGCGCTGGAGATCCAGGTGACCGACGCACGCCTGCCCGAGCAGTATCCCGACGCCTTCGCGAGCATGACACGGAGCGGGGCCCGCGCCGTCTTCGTCACCGCCGACCCGGTCCTGTCGAGCAACCGGGAGCGGATCATGCAGCTCGCGGCCAGCCACCGGCTGCCCGCCATGTACGAGTGGCCGGAGATCGTGGAGGCGGGCGGCCTCCTGTCCTACGGCCCGACCTTGGCCGAGATCAACACCCGCGTCGCGGCCTACGTGGACAAGATCCTGAAGGGCGCCAAGCCCGCCGATCTGCCCGTCGAGCGGCCCACCCGCTTCGAGCTGGCGGTCAACCTGAAAACCGCGGCGGCGCTCGGGATCACCATCCCGCCCGCGGTGGTGGCCCGCGCCGGGCGCGTGATCCGCTAGCCCCGCGGTGGCCAGGCCACCGCGTCGTCGGCTCCTCCCCACACGATCGCGCGCGAGCCCGTCATGAACCGTCGAGCCTTCATCGGAGCGGTGGCTGGCAGCCTCCTGGCGCGGCCGCGCAGCGCCGCCGCGCAGCCGACGGGCCGGGTGTACCGCGTGGGCGTTCTCTCCCCGGGGGCCCCGAGCACCGGGATCGCCGCGTTCGGGCCCGGAATCCGTCGCCTGGGCTGGGTGCCGGGGCAGAACCTGATCATCGAGCAGCGCTACGCGCGCGGCGACCTCGCGCGGCTGCCCGCGCTGGCCGCCGAGCTCGTCGCCCTCAAGGTCGACGTCATCCTGGTCAGCAGCGTCGCGATCCCGGCGGCCCGGGCGGCCACCCGCACGATCCCGACCGTCATGACCTTCGCGGTGGACGATCCGGTCGAGGAGGGCTGGGTGGCGAGCCTGGCCCGGCCCGGCGGCAACCTCACGGGGGTAACGCTGCATGCGCCCGAGCTGACCGGCAAGCGCCTCGAGCTCCTCAAGGTCGTGCTCCCCGGGATGAGACGCGTGGGAGTGCTCGCCTGGCCTCGTCCCGGCGGCCTGGGCCAGGTGCGGGCCGCCGAGGCGGCCGCCCGCTCGTTGAGCCTCCAGACGCACGTGGTCGAGGTGCAGGAGACGTCCCAGTACGAGGGCGCGCTCGACGCGTTGAAGCGAGAGGGAGCCGACGCGCTCCTCGTGCTGTCCAGCTCGGCGTTCTTCGCCGAGCGCCGGCGGATCGCCGACCTCGCGGTCAAGCACCGACTCCCGCTGGTGGCGCCCTTCCGGGAGGTGGCGGAGGCGGGGGGCCTCATGGCCTACGGTCCGAACATCGCCGAGCTGTGGGGGCAGCGGGTGCCGGTCTATGTCGATCGCATCTTGAAGGGCGCTCGGCCCGGCGACTTGCCCATCGAGCAGCCCACCAAGTACGAGCTGGTCGTCAACCTCAAGACCGCCAAGGCTCTCGGCCTGGTGATGCCGCAATCGTTCCTGCTGCGAGCGGACCAGGTGATCGAGTGACGGGCGCGCGGCGGAACGGATACGACGCCATCGTGGTCGGCGCCGGGCACAATGGGCTCGTCACCGCCTGCTATCTGGCGCGCGCGGGGCTGCGCGTGCTCGTGCTGGAGCGGCGGCATCTGGTGGGCGGCGCCTGCGTGACCGAGGAGACCTTCCCGGGGTTCAAGGTATCCACCGCGGCCTACGTCAACAGCCTCTTCCGCAAGGAGATCGTTCGCGACCTGCGCCTGGGCGACTACGGCTTCGAGGTGCTCCCGCGGAGCCCCTCGTCGTTCACGCCGCTGCCCGACGGCCGCTCGCTCACCCTGGGGCCGGACGCCGAGCAAACCCGCGCCGAGATCGCCAAGTTCAGCGCGCGCGACGCGGCCCGGTATCCGGCGTATGAGGCCATGCTGGAGCGGGTGGCCGCCTTCGTCGAGCCCACCCTCGGCATGACGCCGCCCGATCTGCTCCGCCCCGGCCCGCGTGGGCTGCTCCAGCTCCTGGGCCTGGGCCGTGCTTTCGCCCGCCTGGGCGACGGGGCCTCGGAGGCGGTCGAGCTGCTCACCGGGCCCGCGCGGACGATCCTCGACCGCTGGTTCGAGTCCACCGAGCTGAAGGCCACGCTGGCCACCGACGCGATCATCGGAGCGATGGCGAGCCCGTCCACGCCGGGCACCGGCTACGTGCTCTTTCACCACGTCATGGGCGAGACCGACGGCCGGCGCGGCGTGTGGGGCTACGTGCGCGGCGGCATGGGCGGGCTCACCCAGGCCCTCGCGCGCGCGGCGCGCGACCTGGGCGTGGAGATCCGCTGCGAGGCGCCGGTGGCCCGCATCGCGGTGCTTGACGGCCGGGTGAACGGGGTGATCCTCGAGAGCGGGGAGGAGTGCCGCGCCCGGATCGTGGCGAGCAACGCCGACGCCAACGTGACCTTCCTGCGGCTGCTCGCCCCGGAGACGCTGCCGGCCGGCTTCCGCGACGCGGTGTCGCGCATCTCCTACGAGAGCGCCTCCCTCAAGATCAACGTGGCCTTGAGCGAGCTGCCGAGCTTCACCGCGTGTCCCGGCGGAGCCCCCGGCCCCCAGCACCGGGGCACGATCCACATCTGCCCCGACCTCGACTACATCGAGCGCGCGTACGACGACGCGAAGTACGGCCGCCCGTCGGAGCGGCCGATGCTCGAGTGCACGATCCCCTCGGTGGTGGACCCCACGGTGGCGCCGCCCGGCCGGCACCTGATGTCCATCTTCGTGCAGTACGCGCCCTACACGCTCCGCGGCCCGGGCTGGGACCGGATCGGGGAAGCCTTCGCCGACCGGTGCTTCGCGCTGCTCGACGAGTACGCGCCCAACTTCAGTCGCTCGGTGCTCGCGCGCCAGGTGCTGACCCCGCTCGACATCGAGCGGGTGTTCGGGCTCACCGGGGGCAATATCTTCCAGGGCGCGATGACGCCGGGCCAGCTCTTCTCGCTGCGCCCGGTGCCGGGCCACGCGGGCTACCGCACGCCGGTGGCGGGCCTCTACCTCTGCGGAGCCGCCGCGCACCCCGGCGGCGGGGTGATGGGCTCCCCCGGGTGGAACGCGGCGCGCGAGATCCTGCGCCGGCGCCGGCGCTTCCTCACCACTTGAAGACCGAGAGCAGGTTGTGGAAGTCGTCGGTCCAGGTGCCGACCCTGGGCTCCGGGTCGAGGGTCGCCACCGTCCACCGCGAATCCGACGCCATCTCCCCGAAGTCCTCCGGCCGCCGGGCCAGCAGGACCCAGCTCGCCTCCACGCCGCCCCGGACGTCGCCGGTGTCGCCGTGCTGGAGCAGACGCGCATAGCGGCCGTCCTCGGCCAGGTTGGCCACCACCGGCTCGAGCCGCAGGTAGCGGTTGGAGATGTGCAGCGCGATGATGCCGCGCGGCCCCAGCATGTCGAAGTACAGACGCAGGGCCTCCCGGGTGAGCAGGTGCACCGGGATCGCGTCCGAGGTGAAGGCGTCCACCAGGATCACGTCGTAGCGCTCCTCCGGGCGGTCCCGGCGCACCGCGTCCAGGCGGATGCGCGCGTCGCCCAGCTCCATCCGCAGGCTGGCCCCGCGGTCGCGCGCGTCCACCGCGTAGGTGAAGTAGCGGGGATCGAAGGCCACGTCGCGCACGAGGCGGTCGATCTCGTAGAAGGTCACGCGATCGGCGGGCCGCGCGTAGGCGGCGAGGGTGCCGGTGCCGAGCCCGATCACCGCCATCCGCACCGCGCCCGGGCGGCGGTCGAGCTCGACGAAGAGCTGGCCGATGGGACCTTTGCGCTGGTAGTACGAGAGAGGCTCGGCGCGTCGCGAGGGCTCGAGGCTCTGCCGCCCGTGGAGCGTGGTGCCGTGGCGCAGCTCGGTGTAGCCCTTCTCGTCGCGGTCGCGCGAGATGCGGAGCACGCCGAAGAAGGAGCGGCTCTGCCGGATCTGGTCGCTGTTGCGCGCGTCCACGAAGCCGGCCACCAGCAGCACCGCGGCCAGCGCCAGCCCCAGGTGGAGCGGCCGGCGCCGCAGGAGCCAGGCGAGCCCCAGCGGCGGGCCGTAGATCAGGAGCTTGTTGAGCGGCCGCTCGATCGGATCGAGCCAGTCGCCCACCCGCGCGCTGCTCCACTCGAGCACGCGGGCCAGGAACGAGAAGTCCACGCGGAGCGTGGCCGACTCCGAGTAGAGGACGAGGGCGAGGGCCGCCACCAGCAGCACAGAAACCGCGGCCCGCAGCGCGCCGGGGCCGAGCCCGAGCCCGGCGCCGCCGCGGCCCGCGTGGAGGAGCACGCAGGCCAGCACCATCACCAGCGGGTACTCGATCAGCGAGGAGAAGACCAGCGGGGCGAGCAGCGCGTTGAAGAGGCCGCCGAGCACGCCGCCCACCGAGATCAGCAGGTAGAACTCGGTCAGGTGCCGGGGCGCGGGGCGGTCGAGGGCGAGCGCGCCGTGACAGGCGAGCGCGATCACGAAGAGCAGGCCGAAGTGCCAGAGCACGGTGATCCAGATGCGCTCGGGCAGTGCGGACACCATCAGGAAGATCAGCAGGAGGACGAGGGGCAGGGTGATCGCGACCACGACGCGGTGGAGCACCCGCGGCCAGCGGCCGAAGGCGAGGATGAAGGTCAGCAGGTAGATGGCGAGCGGCAGCACCCACAGGAGCGGCACCGCGGCCAGGTCGGTGGTGATGTAGGTGGTCGCGCCGAGCAGCAGGCTCGAGGGCACGAAGGCCAGGGCGATCCAGTGGAGCCGGCGCGGCCAGCCGGGCCCCGGCTCGGTGGGCGCGTCCGCCGCGTCGTCCGGACCCTGGGGCGGGGCCGGGGGCGTGGCGCCCGCCGGCTTCCACCAGAGGGTCAGCGCGCAGAGGGCGGTCAGGAGCGCGAGCACGCCGTAGCCCGTGCTCCACAGCGTGGTCTGGGTGAGCCAGCCCGGGCCCTGCAGGGGCAGGCGCGGCTCGACCAGGGTCGGGTAGCCCAGCAGCGCGAGCATGCTGCCGAGGTTGCTGGCCGCGTAGAGGAAGTACGGATCGCGGGCGGCCGGGTGCCCGGTCCGGGTGAACCACTGCTGGAGCAGCGGCGCGGTCGCGCTCACCACCAGGAAGGGCAGGCCCACCGAGACCGACAGGAGCGTGAGCACGTCGAGCACCGGGTTGGCCTCGCCGCCGCGTAGCAGGCGCGGGTTCACGGCCAGGGGCAGCACGGCCAGGGGCACCGCGAGCACGATCAGATGCAGGAGCGCCTGGCGCGAGGGCCGCAGGCGCGTGGTGCTCGCGTGCGCGTAGGCGTAGCCGCCGAGCAGCGCGGCCTGGAAGAACACCAGGCAGGTGCTCCACACCGCGGGGGTGCCGCCGAGCAGCGGCAGGATCATCTTGCCCACCATCGGCTGCATCACGAACAGGAGCGTCGCGCCCGCGAAGAGCGTGAGCGCGTAGAGCAGCAGGACGGCGGTCAGGTCCGGATCCTCCCGTGGCCGCCTCCGGGCGGCGCGCCGTAGCATACCGTATAATCAGCGCCGCGATGCTCGCCCTCCCCCGTCCGTCGTCGGGCCCGGTGCTGAGCTTCGGCGTGGACACCTTCGCCTTCCGCAACGACAGCCGCATCTACCACCGGGACCTGCCCGACATCTACTGCAACCGCTGCTTCCTGATGGCGCGGGCGATCGGGCAGTTCCAGCGTTTCGCGCGCTTCGCGCCGGGAGAGCCGCGCCGGCCGCCCGCCGAGTATGCGGAGCTCGTTCACCGGGTCACCCGCCGCGCCGCGTGGCGACCCCCGCTGCCGGACGCCGAGCGCATCGTCATTCCCGGCTTCGCGTCGCTCCACGCCTTCTCCCGGGCGGAGCAGGCCGCGGTCAAGGACGGGCTGCGGGGGCGCTTCTGGACGCTCGTGCACTGGACGAACTGGCGGATGACGTTCCCGTCGTTGCCCGGGCAGCAGGAGCGGGTGGCCCGCGAGACGATGGCCGAGCTGCGCGCGGGGCGGCCGGTGCAGCTCTTCGTGACGGATTTCCCGCGGATCAAGTTCAATCACTCGGTGCTGGCCTTCGACTACCGCGCGGGCGGCTCGGAGGCGGTGGACTTCATCGTCTACGATCCCAACGACCCGGAGGCGCCCGGGACCGTCCGCTTCGACCCGCGCGACGAGCGCTTTCACGCCGCCCCGCTCTGCGGCGTCTCGGTGCCCTACTTCCGCGCGTTCCGCCAGTACTACTCCCCGTTCTTCTAGGCGCGCCGGGGGAGGCGCTTGACCCGCCTCTCTCGCGTGTGTTAGGTCGGAGGGCACCATGACCATCACCATATTCGGCGCTGGCGCGATCGGAGGCACCACCGGGGCGGCACTGGCGGAAGCCGGGCACGACGTTCTGCTCGTGGACAACAATGCGCCCCACGTCGAGGCCATCAATGCCCAGGGCCTCACCGTGGAGCGCGAGGGCAAGGTCACCACCACCCGCGTGCCCGCGGTGCTGGCCCGGGACCTCGGCCACGGGCTCGACCTGGTGATGCTCGCGGTGAAGAGCCACCACACCGGGGACGCGCTCGGCGTCCTGATCCCGCGGCTGGCCGCGGGCAGCACCGTGGTGTCGCTGCAGAACGGCCTCAGCGAGGAGCAGATCGCCCGCGCGGTGGGCCCGGCGCGCACCGTCGGCTGCCTGGTGAACTGGGCGGCGGACTGGGTGGCGCCGGGGCGCATCCTCCACGGTGGCCACGGGGCCTTCGTGCTGGGCGAGCTCGACGGCCGCATCACCCCGCGCGTCCGAGAGCTGGCGTCGCTGCTGAGCGCGGTGGAGGAGACGCCGGTGACCGACAATATCTGGGGCTACAAGTGGGCCAAGCTCATCTACGGCGCGCTCCTCTTCGGGACCGCGGTGGTGGACGCCCACGTGTACGAGGTGGTGGAGCGGAGCCCCGGCGTGCAGCGGGCGCTGGTGGGCATCGTGGGTGAGGGGATGGCGGTGGCCGACAAGGCCGGGGTGCGCATCGAGCCCTTCGACGAGTTCGATCCCGCCTGGTACCGCGCCGCGCTGGCCGGCGACACGGGCGCGCGAGAGCGCGCCATGTCGGCCATCGCGGCGCACTACCGCGCCCACACCAAGACCAAGACCGGCATCTGGCGCGACCTCGCGGTGCGCAAGCGCAAGACCGAGGTGGACGGCCAGCTCGGCATGTTGGTGGCGAAGGGCGAAACCTTCGGCATCGACATGCCGCTGACCCGGCGGCTCGGCGAGCTGATCCGTGATCTCGAGGAGGGCCGGCGCCAGATGGACTGGGCCAACCTCGAGCCGCTCGCCGCCCTCGCGGGCGGAGGCCGCGCATGAGGCGCGCCCACTGGGGCTGGCAGGACCCGCTGGAGGCCTCCCTCCTGCCCGCGGTGTCCGCCGAATCGCTGATGGCCCATGCCCGTGCCATCGCCGCCTGGGAGCGCGAGTCGGGCAGCCCCGGCGAGGCGCGCGCCTTCGACTACATCGAGAGCTGTCTCAAGGGCTATGGCCTCGAGGTGGAGCGGCGCGAGATCGAGGCCTATATCTCGCTGCCGCTCGAGTCCCGCGTGCTCTTGCCCGACGGCACCGTGCTCGCGGCGCTCACCCACTCGTTCTCCACCTCCACCGGGCCGGAGGGTCTCGAGGCCCTACTGGTGGATGGCGGCGACGGAACCGTGGAGACCCTGGCGCGCGTCGGCGCGCGGGGAAAGCTGGCTCTGGTGGACAACTTCGCGACCCCGGCGAAGGCGTGGGCGGCGCAGGAGGCGGGCACCCTGGGCCAGGTCTTCACCAACCTGGACCATCTCCACAACATGATCGTCACCACCATCTGGGGCACACCCACCCCGGAGACCGCGTGGCGCATCCCGAAGCTCCCGTGCTGCTCGATCAAGAGAGTGGACGCGGAGCGCCTGCGCGCGCGGCTGCAGGCCGGCCCGCTCCGCGTGCGGCTCGTCACCCGCGTGCGTACGGAGTGGATGCCCATCCCGCATCTCACCGGGTATCTCGCGGGGGCGGACGAGGCCTTCACCCTCTTCTCCGGCCACGTCGATGCCTGGCATCACGGCGCCATGGACAATGGCAGCGCCAACGCGACCATGCTCGAGGTCGCGCGCCTGCTGGGCGGGCATCGGGGCGCCCTGCGCCGGGGGCTGCGCCTGGCCTTCTGGTCCGGCCACTCGCACGGGCGCTACGCGGGCTCGGCGTGGTACGCGGACCACGCGTGGCGCGAGCTCGAGCGGCACGGGGTCCTGCACCTCAACGTCGATTCCACCGGCGCCCGCGGCGCGACCGACTTCACCGTCTTTCACGCCACCGAGGACGCGGCGGACTTCGCCGAGACGGTGGTGGCCGACGTGACCGGCCAGCCGGGCCGGGCGCGGCATTTCTCGCGCGCGGGCGACCAGTCCTTCTGGGGCATCGGACTGCCCAGCGCCTTCATGTCCATGTCCCAGCTCCCTCCCCAGAATTCGGAGTTCGGCCGGACCACCGAGCGGCTCTTCGGGACGTCCGGGTTCCCGTGGTGGTGGCATACGCGCGAGGACACCATCGACAAGCTCGACGGCGCGGTGCTGGCGCAGGACACCCGGGTCTTCGTGGCGTCCGCGCTCCGGCTCTGCAATGCGCCGATACTGCCGCTGGGGCCGGCCCGCGCCGCGCGCGCGGTGGCGGACACCGCGGCGACGCTACACTCCGCGGCGGGTGGCCGCATGGATCTCTCGCCCCTGGTGGACGCCGCTCACGCCCTGGCCACCGCGCTCGATGCCGCCGCACCGGGGCTCGCGCGCCTGGCCGCCGGCGACGGCGGTGACACGGCGGCCGCCAACCGGCTCCTCATGCGCCTGTCGCGGGTGCTGGTCCCGATGCTCTTCACCGGCGGCGACCGCTTCGCCCACGATCTGGCCGTCGGCATCCCCCCGCTCGCCGGCCTGCAGCGCGCCCGCGAGCTGCCCGGCATGGACGCCGCCGCCGACCTCACCAAGTTCTCGCTCGCCGCACTGGGGC